>JACMPD010000223.1 GCA_014377675.1 Taibaiella sp. | reverse complement strand
TTTCCATACTTCAACAGGAGTTGCCTTCAACTGCTTACCAACCTCTGTGAAAAATTTAGGTACAGCAACGAGCACAGAATCCTCACCAGTGACTTTTAAATTACTGAAGAGCATTTTCCAGTCAAGGCCGGGTGTTAATTTGCCTATGCCTTCAAGGTTATATTTGTTATATAGCTTTATTGGGTCACGCATTTGCACCCTGGTATTTGATGCGCCTGCTAAAGTATATTCAAGTTTATAGATATCTGCAGCGTCCTTTTTTGCCGTGGCACTATCCTCACCCATCATTGTAAGCATCTGTGGAATATATTGCATGTATGCTTCCCTTATTTTACTGGTGCGCTCGTCTTTATCATAATAGTATTCCCGCCCTGGCATTCCAAGCCCGCCTTGTGAGACCTGGCAGATTTCTTTGGTCACGTTTTTATCATCAGGAGAAATATAAAATGCGAAAAGGGCATTCATACCCATGGTGTGCTCCAATGCAACTTCCGCCATTATACCATTGATATCTTTAATATTATCAATGCGCGCAAATGTTTCTTTCATCGGGCTAACACCATTTTTCTCAATGGTTACACTGTCCATCCCAGTCCGGTAAAAATCACCGACCTTCTGCACTAGACTACCGGCGGGAGCATTTTTAACGGCTGCTGATGAATCAAGTAAAGTATGGAGTGCATTAAGATTATTTTCAGCCAGGATATTGAAGCTTCCCCAACGGGTTTGGTCGCCCGGAACAGGGTTAGTCTTCAGCCAGGCACCGTTAGCATACATAAAAAAGTTATCACCGGGGTGCACCGTTGTGTCCATGTTGGCGATATCAATGAATTTTGGTGTAGCTTCTTTTGTATCGCTTTTTGCGCCGTTTGACTGGCACGATGCCATAGCAACGAGGGCCGCACCGGCAAGTAAAGTGTGTTTCAACTGCATAATTATCGTAAATTATTTTTTAACACCTCAAAAGTACAATAAGCGCATCACAACACATAACTTAACAGATGGGGAAAAATGGGGGTATTTTTCACTTATAATTTAAGACTACATGTAAAACTACATAGTGCAATTATGCATGTTTTAAAACTAAGTAAATATTAATGTAATACAATGAACCTGATTTGTGAACAATTTGGCAGGGGCGATGAATCAACTACTGTACAAGTGTACACACAACAGAAGGTACCGGCAGTCCAAGAAATGATCGCAATTTTCTTAATTTATTTTCATCATTGCGGAAGTTCTATCTCAGGAAGGGCAAATATTATTACCGGCATGGCAATGGTGAACGAAAGGATAAATTAAAATACCCTAATGCATTTACATGCAGATTGCAGTAATTTGCACCAAAAAGTCAGGATGCAGCTAAGGGTATATCTTACATTATCAATATGTTTTCTTTGTATTTCTATACATGCTATTGAAGCGGTACAAGGGCACTCTGTTTATTACCTTCCCGATCCGATATACAATGGGAGGATAAACCCTTATATGGAATTTTATTGGCAGGTAAACCCGAAGACATTACATTTCAATACGAACGAAAAAAAAGAAATTCTCGCAAGGATACAGGTTGAGGTATCTATAACAAACGATACCGGAAGAGTAATAAAAGAAGACCAATATATATATCAAACCCGCCCTTGCGCAAATGTTCAGGAGTTGGAAACAATGAATATATTGGAATTGAAAAGATATTTTTTGACACCAGGCGTAATGAAAATGTCCCTGAAGCTTACCGATCTTAATGATACAGCAAACCATTATACAGCCTTTGATACTTTTACTGTGAAGCCTACACCTGAAGGCCCTTTCTACGGCAGTACAGAACTAATTGATACTTTCTATGTTTCAGATGTAAAAAGTCCTTTTCGCAAGCATGGCATGCAATATATACCAATGTGTGAACCATTTTTCGATACCTATAAAGGAGAGATAGCATACTACAATGAACTTTACCATTTGGAGCGGGTTAACAAAATTGAATTCCCGTTAATACAATCAGTATATATTTCTAAAAAACAAAGTCAGGAACCATCTGGCTCACTATTAAAAATTGATACTATTAATTCAGCCGATTATAAATATGTAACAGGAAAATTTGATATCAGCAAATTGCCTTCAGGTAACTATTATCTGAATATAATGCTCGGTTCAAAAAACCATAAAGCAATATGCTCATCAAGCATATTTTTTCAAAGGTTAAATAAGTATAAAAATACAGAAGAAATAAAAGCGCAAAAAGTTGCGCTGGATACCGGTTTGGAAAAAGTTACATTTGTTGACCTTGGAAAAACATTTTTAGCAAAGTTTACGCTCATACAGGTTACAGGGATTTTAAAAATGCTGTTGCCGCTAACCGACGTAACGGCAACCCAGACCATCGAGGCATTTTTGAAAAAGCCTGACGATATGTACATGCGTTATTTTATCTATAACTATTTTACTAATATTGATGTTAAGAAACCGGAGAAGGCCTGGAAAGAATATTCTGAGAAAGTAAAAGAGGTAAATAGAATGTTCAGTAAAGGTGGTAAAATAGGTTATGAAACAGAAAGAGGCTTCATGTTTTTGCGTTATGGTGCGCCTTC
The DNA here is from genome assembly GCA_014377675.1 of Taibaiella sp. Lineage (GTDB taxonomy): Bacteria > Bacteroidota > Bacteroidia > Chitinophagales > Chitinophagaceae > Flavipsychrobacter. Next base: position 13,016 of record JACMPD010000223.1, on the reverse strand, counting down.
AGAAATAATAACGGCCGCCCACGAAAAAGGAGCATTGCCTTATGAAATTTGGCAATACAATACGCTGAAAGATATGACAGGGAAGACGGTCGCCAATGCCGTAATGCTTTTTTACAAAACTACCGATTCCGATTTTGACTACCGCCTGCTCCATACCAATATAAATGGTGAGATTCACAATGGTGGCTGGCGCAACTTCCTGTTTAATGTTAACGATGCTACAGGCGACAATGCATCGTCAAAAGCAGAGCAGTATATCGGCAACAAATAAAAGGTTCAAAGAGATTTATCAATCCCTTGCTCAATACACATAATTTAAATTTTTATGCATTCAATTATGGGTCTTGTCAATTGTAGAAAATCATTTACATCTGTTGAATAATTTGCAACAAAATAGAAACAATTTACAGGACATAATTTAATTATAAATTGATTGGCAATAGTCTATAAATGCAAACTCATGGCGCCTGTTAAATAAATTTAAATTTTAATATTTAAGTGTAATTTTAAATATTGAGTACTAAAATGCAACACTCAAAAATACTGACTCTGTGCTGACTGAAATAGCCGAAAGTGAAATTAACCCTTTCGCACATGACGAACGCACCGAAGACGGAAGAGGAGAAAATATTGAAAGTGAACAATAAACATAAATTAATATAAAATAATATAAAAAATCGCGGAGATCTTCTCCGCGTTTCTAAGTTTCATTATTTATGTAAATATTAAAGGTTGCCCCTACCCCTGCTTTTCCTTTCGCAATGATATATCCGTTATGATTTTCAACTATTTTTTTCACAATAGCAAGGCCAATACCAGTACCGGAGTAGTCTTCTTTACTATGAAGGCGCTGGAATACTTCAAAAATTCTTTCGTTGTATTGCTGATCAAAGCCAATTCCGTTATCCTCAATACGTATATGACAAAAACTCTGCCCTAAAGGCAAGTTATGTTCGTTTTCTTCATGAAAGATCTTTATTTCGCTCTCTATTTTTATTAATGGAGGTATATCTGTTTTTGCAAATTTTATCGAGTTACCAATAAGATTAGTTAGTAATTGCCTAAACTGAAAGGGGACTACACACACGTCGCACATTTTCCCGCAATACAAAATGGCATTTTTTTCAATAAGCGTTTCTTTTAAATCAGCCTTCACCTCATCAAGTAAATCTGTAAGGCTTAAAGTCTCAAATATTCTTTCTGATGTATTAGTCCTTGAATACGTCAGCAGGTCTTCAATCAACATTTGCATCCTGTTGGCAGCCTGCTGCATTCTTCTAAAATAGTCTAAACCTTTCGGCGACAGGTGTCTTTCTTCTTTTTCTATAATCCGGTTGGCAAAAGTCTGAATTTTCCTGAGTGGTTCTTGTAAATCATGACTTGACACATATGCAAAACTATTAAGTTCAACATTCATTTTCTCCAGCTCCTGGTTTTTTTCTTCCAGCTGCCTTGTTCGTTGGTGTACCTGCCGTTCCAGTTCTCTCGTAAAAGTTTTCTGCGTTTCTATATCAGTACTTGTACCCACCCACATCTGAGTTTCACCGTCGGGGTTGCGTTGAGGTATTGCACGGCTAAGTTGCCACCGGTAAGTGCCGTCATGGCGTCTGAAACGATGTTCAAAAAGAAATTCCGTGCCTGTTTTTACCGCATGCATCCAGTGTTTTACATTTTCATCCCTGTCTTCGGGATGCACAATTGCCAGCCATCCCACCGCGCTGATCTCCTCCGGTGATAAACCTGAATAGTCAAAAACAGATCTATTGAAATAATTGAGATTTCCTTCAGTGTCCGCTGTCCAAACGTGCTGAGGCATTGAATCTGCCAGCAGGCGGAATTTCTGTTCCCGCTCCTCTAACTCCTGTTGATGTTTTTTAATTTTAGTTGTATCCCTTATTGTACCTATAAGCTTTATTGGCTTGTCCTCTACATCATAAAAGACTTTCCCCCTTACCTCCATCCAATGTACGGAATTGTCTTCCCACACTATACGGGCTTCATAACCTAAAACGCCACTGTTTATTGCATATTGCATTGCCTCGTTTCTCTTATCCAGGTCAGAAGGATGTATCTGTTTCAGAAAATCAGCGTGTTCCTTTTCTGTGTCTTTGCTGTGACCGAATATTTGGAGATACCGGGGAGAGTAAAGTAATTTGCCCTCGGAAAAATTGAACTCAAAATTCCCCAGTTCACTTGCCGCTATTACAACATTCAGCCGCTCTTCATTTTCCTTAAGTTTTTCCTGATATATTGTCTGCTCATGTATGTCCATGCAGGCACCTATATATCCTTCAAATGTGTTATCAATTGTATATCTCGGGACCCCATTGACTGAAATCCACCTATAGGCCCCGTCCGCCCTTTTCAGCCGGTACTCCATATAAAATTCTTCTCGTGCATTAAAGGCATTGATATAAGTTGCAAGGCAACGGCTTAGGTCTTCAGGATGAATACCATCCGCCCACCCACTACCCCATTCCTGTTCCATGGTTTTACCTGTGAAAATCAGCCAGGCCTTGTTGAAAAAATGACATGACATGTCAATTCCCGACATCCAAATAAGTACCGGTGCCGAGTCAGCTACATATCTGAATCGCTTTTCACTTTCCTCAATCTTCATCCTGGCTTCAACCTGTATTGTAACATCTGTGGCAGTAGCTACAATACCTATTGAAGTTCCATTGTCAGCTGTCAGTGCCTCATAAACAAAGTTGAGATAGAGGGTTTCAACACGGCCGTTTCGCGGCAACATCAGCATTCGTTCATTGGCAACAAACCGCTCACCGGTATTATAAACCGTATTTATTATTTCCTCAAGACCCTGTCCCCTTGCCTCAGGCAGTCCTTCAAATATCGGTTTGTTTAAAGTTTCTTCTGCCGTCTTTCCCCAAATTTCCAACATTTTCGCGTTCACTATCTCCACTACATGTTCAGAGCCAATAAAAACGCACATAGCCACCGGGGCTTGCATTATGTTGTTGTAATACCTCTTGCTATCTTCTAATAGCTTGTAGGCGTTTACCTTGGCTGTCGTTTCGGTACAAACTACCAATACGCCTGCCACTACACCATCATCATCCTGAACAGAACTGTGACTGAAAGTCCAGTAAACATCTTCAATACGGCCGTTTCTGAATATAGGTATCAACTGGTCTTCGCTCCAAGTAGATTCATTTTCAATTAATACCTTATTTATCAGCGGTGCTACTACCGGCCAGATGTCTGCCCAAGCAACCTCAGCCTTTTCACCCAATATTCCTGGATGCTTACCGTCAGTACCTAAGCTGGCCCGGTAAGCATCATTATAAAAACAAATAAGGTCAGGTCCCCAGAACAAAAACATCGGGAAACGTGTATTCAATAAAATAGTTATAGTGGTTTTAAGGCTTTGCTTCCATCCCGAAGGGTTTCCAAGACTGGTTTCGTCCCATACTTTCTCCCTTATAAGTTTGCCCATTTCTCCACCGCCTAAAAGAAAAGAGTTTTCGTAAATGCTACTATTATTCATAATGTTAAATTATGGTTTCAATTCAAAATTACCACTATTCCCAGGTTTGTTATTTATAGAATCGACCGCAAGCGCGATTACTTTTTTAAGTTGTGAAAATTCATTAGGCTTCCGGATATAATGCCGCGCACCATTTTTTCTAAGCTCTTCAACAATTTGACTATCGAAAGATGTGGAAAATATAATGACTTCAAGACTGTTGTATATTTCCTTCTGCCTGATTTCTATTAGGCATTCCATTCCGTTTTTACCGGGCATATTCAAGTCAAGAAACAAACCGGATGGCAAACTTTCCATGCAATGTGTAAGGAAATTTATAAGCTGTTCTCCGTCATTAACTGTCTTTAAATCTGCCCCGCAATTGATTTCATCCAGTGCGTCAGCGAACAACTCACAATCATCAAAGTCATCTTCAGCCAGCAGAATGCGCATTAAATTAATTGCCATTACCCGAAATTATAGAAATTCTGATAATACCCGTGGATATGATCAGAATTATTATTCTGATAGGGGGATCAACCATCGTGGACGTGTTAAAATATATTTTGCTTATTGAATAGTATTTCATTTAATGACCCCAACATATAGATATTGTCGCTAATTTATCGAGACACCTGCCGCATTATGTGATTTCAGCAATTCCTGTTATTTTTAGGCGATGAAATTATTGACGCTCGTTTCCGTTGCTATGGTGTGTACACTACATTCCTCAGCGCAGGACTCATTAACATTCCGAAAGATATCTGATGAAATATTGTTGCACGGCACATGCTATGACAACCTGAGAGTATTATGCAAAAAAGTAGGAAACAGACTAAGCGGTACGCCCGCAGCGGCCAAAGCCGTAGAATGGGGTGCTAAAGCAATGAAAGAAGCAGGTGCTGATAACGTATGGCTGCAGCCCGCTGATGTGCCTTATTGGCATAGGGGTGAAGAAAGCCTGATGCTTAAAACAGGTAACGGAAATTATAAGGCAGTGAATGCTATGTCATTAGGCAACAGCGAGGGCACCAACGGCAGGCCATTGGAGGCGGCAATAGTGATGGTGCACAATTATGATGAATTTAAGGCTTTGCCGGATGAAGCCATAAAAGGAAAGATAATTTTTTTCAATTACAGGTTCAGGCAGGATTTCGTATTTACTTTTAACGGATATAGCGATGCCGTAAAATACAGGTGGGCAGGCCCGTCGGTAGCCGCGAAAAAAGGTGCAGCAGGTGTTATTATCCGCTCTATGTCAACTGGTGTTGACGACTTCCCGCACACTGGTTCAATGCATTACAATGATTCATTTAAAAAAATTCCTGAAATGGCACTTGGGAATTACACAGCCGATTCTCTGGAGAAGTATTGCAGCAGGGGCACCGTGTATGCGAAGATGCGGTCCGAATGTCATTTAACCACTAAAATGGTCCGGTCCTACAATGTCATCGGGGAAATAAAAGGAAGTTTGTATCCTGACAGGATAATAACGGTTGGCGGACACCTTGATTCCTGGGATGTTGGCGAGGGTGCGCATGATGATGGCGCCGGTTGCGTACAGTCAATTGAAGTACTGAGGGCATTCAAGGCTACAGGTATAAGGCCGAAATATACTGTAAGAGCCGTACTGTTTATGAATGAAGAAAACGGGCTGAAAGGCGGAGAAGCATATGCTGACTCGGCTGCAAGCAAGCATGAATACCATGTACTGGCCATTGAAACTGACGCCGGCGGGTTTTCACCACGTGGCATTGGCATGGAAATGAGCGAAGTGAAAAAAGACAGGATCCGGACATACAAAGATCTTTTTCTGCCGTATGGTGTGTACGATTTTAATCAGGATGAAGGTGGGGCTGATATAAGCCCGCTGAAAAGAAAGCTTGATGTACCGGTAGCGGGCTTATTACCGGATTCCCAACGGTACTTTGACGTGCACCACACCAATAATGATGTATTTGAAACTGTCAACCATCGTGAGCTAAAACTTGGCGCAGTAGCACTTACACAATTTATTTACCTGATAAGCCAGCACGAATTGTTGTAAACATTTTACATTCAAATGATTGAGTCCTAAAGCGGGCAATTGTAGATGTTGTAATTTTGCTGTGCAATATGATAATAACGAAAATTAATATCTTTTTTACAGCTGCAATTGTCAGCTGCGCCTTTTTCATCAATTTGCCTTCAAAGGCACAGGATAAAAAAACATTGGTATATGGTGATGAGCGGCACTTTAAGAATATGCGGCAACTTACCACGGGCGGAGACAATGCAGAGGCCTATTTTGGGTTTAACAATAAGGATATTACTTTTCAGCGCACTAATCCTAAAGAAGGTATAAACTGTGACCAGATATTTTACGGCACTATACCGAAAAAGGCTGATCGTCCCTTCACCTATAAAAAAGTGAGTACCGGAAAAGGCCGTACGACCTGCGCCTACCTGATGCCAGACCACAAGCATTTTCTTTATGCGTCAACCCACCTTGCGGCTGATACCTGCCCACCTGTGCCTGATCGAAGTGTTATTAAAAAATATGTATGGCCCATATATGAAAGCTACGATATTTTTGTTGCTGACTTTGACGGTAAGATCACGAAAAGGCTCACCAACATACCCGGTTATGATGCTGAAGCGACCATCTCACCTAAAGGTGACAAAATAGTGTTTACAAGTATGCGTAACGGCGATCTTGATATTTACACAATGAATATTGACGGAACTAATGTAAAACAAATCTCGCATGACCTAGGCTATGACGGCGGCCCATGCTTTTCACCAGATAGTAAAAAAATTGTCTGGCGTGCTTCACGTCCTAAAACCGATGATGCGATTAAAGAATACAAGGCGCTACTGGCACAGGGCCTTGTAATGCCCACCCAAATGGAAGTATTTGTAGCCAATGCTGATGGCAGCGGCGCAGTGCAGGTGACACATCAGGGGAAAGCCAACTGGGCGCCTTCGTTTACCCCTGACAGCAGGCGTATAGTATTTGCGTCAAATCACGAATATGAAAGAGGCTTTCCATTTAATTTATATTTAATAAATATTGATGGAACGGGGCTCGAGCGCATCTCACATGACAGCAGCTTTGATGCATTCCCTATGTTTTCACCCGACGGAAAAAAATTTATTTTCAGCTCAAACCGGAACAACAATGGTGGGCACGACACCAATGTTTTTGTCTGTGACTGGATAGAATAGCTTTCAGATTGGTGACCGGCATTAGTTCTGATTCCTTCCGGGCCAAGTGTAGGTAGCGGGAATCTTACAGCTATCCGGGTATGTTTCCAGAATAGAAACTATATTTGGCATATGCTTCGCGCTTTCTTATTTGTAGGCCTGAGGGGCGCTACCGGCAGTATGGTAAGGTATGCTGTGGGTCTGGCGGTTGGCAGGTATTTGCCCGCACCTTATCCGCTGGCTACTTTCGTCATCAATGTTGTTGGTTGCCTTTTTATTGGCCTTTTGTCTGGCTGGTCAGTGCGCAATCAATGGTTGCAGGAAGGCGGACTTTTACTGCTTGCTACTGGTTTTTGCGGTGGATTTACCACATTTTCAGCGTTTGCATTAGAAAATATTGGACTACTTCAAAAAGGAAGTTCTTCTACAGCCATTGTTTATACTGCATTTAGCATTATTATTGGGTTATTATTGTGCAAATTGGGCATCTGGTTAGCAGGATAATTTATATCATTGTAATATTGGCAGTCTATGGAGCAATTTTCTTTTCCTTTTCAGCGGTCGTTAAACGGGCAACTGCCGGTTGAAGTGCAGCAATTAATAGTAGCGGCACGCAATGCAGCACAACATGCGTATGCACCCTACTCTAACTTTAAAGTCGGCGTGGCAGTCCGAATGAAGGACGGGCGTATAATAACCGGTGCCAATCACGAAAATGCATCATACCCTGCCGGCACCTGTGCTGAGCGCGGCGTATTAGCCAATATAAACCCCAATGACAAACAACAGGAAATAAAGTCAATGGCGGTCACTTACCTTGCCACTTCCCCTGACACCTTCCCCATTTCCCCTTGTGGCATTTGCAGGCAAACAATATTAGAGCAGCAACTCGCCCAGGGAGCCCCGATTACCGTATATATGTGCAACCCTGATGGCGAAGTAGTTTACGTAGAAGACGCCACTTCCCTTTTGCCATTTTATTTCAGCAGTAAGAACCTTGGGAAGTGAGTTTGTAAAATTTTCCTTGATTCCTCTATGTCATTACGGTGACATTATATTATGCTGTAAATTATATCCTTAGCAATTGCGGCAACATGCATCCATTTCGCGCCGCAAGTTGTTGATGTGAGTAATAGTAACTATATTCAATAATAACAAAATATATTATCTGTAAAATTTAATTTATATATAAAATAATTTATTGTATGAGCTAACCCAACTACTATTATTAGATAATAGCAGCCAAAGAGCAAAAACCATTTACTAACCACTATGTACTACCTGCTATCAGATTTTCAGCTATTTTTGCGCCCATGCAAGCAACACTTAGCGAACACGAAGTAGTAAGGCGGGAAAAACTCAGCGAATTAAGGAAATTGGGCATTGACCCGTTTCCGGCGCCACTATTTGAGGTAACACATACCGCAGAGCAAATAAAAAAAGATTTCAATGAAACAACGGCAGAGCAATTTAAAGCCGTGTCCCTTGCCGGTCGCATAATGGGCGTAAGGGATATGGGCAAAGCCAATTTTGCTGTACTGCAGGATAGCACTTCCCGGATACAAATATATATAAAACGGGATGACATATGCCCCGGCGAAGACAAGACGCTGTTCAATACTGTTTGGAAAAAGCTACTGGATATTGGAGACATTATAGGAGTAAAAGGATTTGTTTTTACTACTAAAACGGGAGAAACGTCAATTCATGTGGAGCATTTCTCGCTGTTGACGAAAGCTCTTCACCCATTGCCGGTTATAAAGGAAAAAGACGGAGAAGTTTTCGATGCGGTTACAGACCTTGAGTTTAAATACCGGCAGCGCTACGCTGATCTTATTGTAAACCCAGGCGTTAAGGAGACTTTCACAAAAATTACAAAAATGAAAAATGCCATACGTGCATTTCTCAACGAACGTGGCGGACTGGAAGTGGATACACCGGTATTACAAAGTATCCCCGGCGGTGCTATCGCCCGCCCCTTTGTTACGCATCATAATGCGCTGGACATGCCGCTATACCTGCGCATAGCCAACGAACTATATCTGAAAAGACTTATTGTAGGCGGGTTTGAGTGGGTATATGAGTTCAGCCGCAATTTCCGTAATGAGGGTATGGACCGTACTCACAATCCGGAATTTACTGTATTGGAATTTTACGTTGCCTATAAAGATTATTTATGGATGTTGGAAACTACGGAGCAGATGCTGGAAGAAACAGCAATAGCCACCAATGGCACCTCCATCACTACTGTTGAGGGAAAAGAGATCGATTTTAAGGCACCATACAAACGCATTAGCATCTATGACGCTATTAAAGAACATACCGGGTTTGATATAAGTGCGTTAGATGAAGATGGCCTAAGAGATGTATGCAGGCAGTTGAAAATTGATGTTAACCCAAGCATGGGGAAGGGCAAGCTTGTTGACGAAATATTCGGCGGCAAATGCGAAAAACATTACATACAACCAACTTTTATCATTGACTACCCTATTGAAATGAGTCCGCTCACCAAGAAGCACAGAACTCACGAAGGGCTCGTTGAACGCTTTGAGCTGATAGCCAATGGTAAGGAGATAGCGAATGCCTATAGCGAGCTTAACGACCCCCTGGAACAGAGAGAGCGATTTGAAGAGCAGGTAAAACTAATGGAACGAGGTGATGACGAGGCAATGTACATAGACTACGATTTTCTCAGAGCGCTTGAATACGGTATGCCGCCAACAGCCGGTATAGGTTTTGGCATCGACAGGCTGGCCATGCTGCTTACAGGGCAGGTTTCTATTCAGGATGTATTATTCTTCCCGCAAATGAGGCAGGAAGTTCTATAGCAAACTCAAGCATATTCATAATAAAAAGGGGCTGGCTCAGAAATCTGAGCCAGCCCCTTTTTATTCCATAAACACCCATGGTCTTCTATTGCCTATTACAATACAATGAAACGACCGGCGAAACTACAAAACAGGTACATGCGCTAATTAAAAGTGCAATTTTCAGGTTTGCACTTTTAGTAACTTATTACCTACAGCTATGGCTGTATAACAATAGAAAATATTCAGACTACCCTTTTACCTTTTCTTCCATTTCCATAAGCTGCTCAAACGCTTTATCATAATCTTTATTCATTTGTGCAAGCCGGGTTGAATGCTGGCGGTATTGTTCGTCAACTTTCAGAAATTCCACTTTATTATTATAAAAAGTAGGATCTCCAAGCTTGGCTTCCAGGGATGCTGTATCCTTTTTAAGCTTATCCAAATCTTCTTCCAGTTTCTGAAACTGCTTTTGCTGCTTTTGGTACTCTTTCTTTAATGCGTTGAGCTGATCGTTACTTATATTGGGTTTGGGCGCTGCCTTTTCTTCCTTCTTCACTACCAGAGCCGGTTTAGGCAGTGCATTTGCAGCCTGTTCACGCTTTATTTTGTCCTGCTGCCAAACCGTCCATTCATCATACGGGCCAACAAATTCTTTTATTTCGCCATCTTCAATATTCCAAATCTTATTAGCGGTGCGGCTGATGAAATAACGGTCATGCGATACAATTATTAAAGTACCTTTATATTTATTCAATGCGTCTATCAGCATTTCTACTGACTGCATATCCAGGTGATTCGTAGGCTCATCTAATAGCAGAAAGTTGCCCTTGGCTGCTATTACTTTAGCCAGTGCTACCCTCGCCTTTTCACCTCCTGAAAGTACTTTGATCTTCTTAAATACGTCATCGCCACTAAACAGGAAGCAGCCCAGCAGTTGCCTCAGCTCCAGCTCATTTTTACCACTGCCGCACATTTTCATTTCCTCCAGTATCTCATGCTCAAGCGTGAGTGCTTCTAACTGATGCTGCGCATAGAAGCTTTCTTCAACGTTATGGCCCCATTTACGGTCGCCATCAAACTTTTCCTGGTCGGTAATAATTCTCAGCAAAGTAGATTTACCCTTGCCATTAGCACCAATGAGGGCAATTTTGTCGCCCCTTAATATTTCGGCAGTTGCATTATCAAGTATAGTTAGGTCACCATACCTTTTAGTTATACCTTTTAGCTCACTTATAATTTTACCCGGCTGTACCCCAACATCAAAATTGATATTCATGGTAGGCATGGTGGTGTCGGGTGCCTCTATCTTGTCTAACTTATCTAAGCGCTTAATGGCACTCTGTGCCTGTGCCGCCTTGGTAGCCTGGGCACGGAAACGCTCAATAAAGCGTTCCTGCTGTCGGATATAGTCCTGTTGATTTTCAAACGAACGTTGCTGTAATATCATACGCTCCACCTTTTCCTTCTGGAAAAAAGAGTAATTACCGCTGTATTGGTAAAGATCGCGCTGCCACACTTCCACTATCTTAGTAACCATCCTGTCCAGGAAGTAACGGTCATGCGATACGATAACCACGCTGCCCGGGTAACTAATCAGGTAGCGCTCCAGCCACTCAATAGAGGGGAGATCAAGGTGATTCGTAGGCTCGTCTAACAGCAGCAACTCAGGCGCCTGCAACATCATTTTGGCCAGCAGCACCCGCATGCGCCATCCGCCCGAAAACTGGTCGTATGGCCTTTGCAGGTCGGCGGTAGAAAAGCCAAGGCCTTCAAGAACTTCTGCTGTTTTATGTTCCATTTCGTACCCTCCCGCTACTTCATAGTCATGCAGCTTATGGCTGTAGTCATCAAGCAGATCAGCGTCATCAGGTTTGCTTTCCAGTTCATTTAGGATTTCCTCCATTTCCTTTTCCACCTGCATCGCCCTTTCAAATGCCTGCATACCAACTTTCAATATAGAGTCATTGGTGGAAAAGCTCAGTAAATCCTGATTAAAGAAACCCAGTGTAACATCCTTGGGTTTATTAATAGACCCCTCGCTTACGGAATACGCCCCCGTCATAAGGCGGAGTAAAGTAGACTTACCGGCGCCGTTACTGCCAACAAGGCCAATACGTTCCCCATCACCTATTTGCCAATTGGCACCTTCTAATATAGCTCTAGCTCCAAAAAAGAACGAAACGTTCTGTAAAGACATCAACATAAGGCTGCAAAGATAACAGGGAAACTGTATTGTTAAATATTCAGCGATATATTGCCGTATATTTATCTTTCCCTTTAGAAAAATGGCGGCGTTAGCCTGAATTGAAAATGCCAAAAGAATTTTTTATTAAAAGCAAGTATAGGGATGGCATGAGTTTAAAGAGACAAAATAGATCGTTCCAGTAACGATAGAAATTGGTTAACTTCACTTAAAATTAATAAAAAGCATGACGATTCAAATTAATTCAGACAAAAACCTTGCTGTTCACGAAGCATTCGGCGATAAGTTAAAAGATACACTTTCGGATAAATTGAGCCGGTTTAGCGAGCATATAACAAGGCTTGAAGTTCACCTTTCTGATGAAAACGGCTCAAAAGAAGGAATACATGATAAAAGATGTATGATAGAAGCACGGTTTGAAGGCAGACAGCCTGTGGCGGCAACAAATCACGCAGGCACCTACGATCAGGCGGTTGATGGCGCAATTGATAAAATTAAAGCAGTGCTCGATTCCGCAATCGGCCGTGTAAAGGATCACCACAGGCACCAAGTGTAGTGAATAACATACATATCAGTTGAGTTTTTAGCACCACAGTAATTCATTTGTAATTATTGTGGTTATATTTATATTTTATTATATATTTGATACCTTAATCGTTGTATATATTATTATTACTATGCATACACGAAGCACGTAGATGTTTTACATTTGTGTAATTAGTTGACTTATAGGCAAATTAGTAATGAAATTGTCAATTTCTTTCGCATTGGCCTCAGTGCCAATACCACCGGAATCTCTGTATACATACTCGGCCTGACGGATAAAACATATCTTGCCAACACCTATGGTAAAGAGCTTGGAAAAGCAAGTGTCACGGGCTATTGCATTAAATTCAAGAAGTTGAAAGATATAAATGTGGATGTACTTGAAGCGGCGATCAGATATGGTTTTGAGAGGGAGGATAGTTAGCGCACGAGGTGAGATAAAATGAGTTTAAGCGAGGAAATCTATAATATTGATTCTCATTTACCCACAAGTCCATTTAAATTTTTGTATAAAGTTTTTAAAATATAAATCTCTAATGGTATTGCCTGCATTGGTGGGCTGGCCATCGTTATTCGCTACCCTATTGCGAACTTCGTCCGCTCAACGGTTGAAGGCGAAGAGAATGGGACAGATTTCGAACTGTTTTGTTTAGGATTTGAGAATGATAATTGAATACTAATACACTCGCGTATCTTAAAATCAGAAACCAAAGGAACTGAAGGAGACACGTGCGTTCAATCCGAAATTTATAGTTTTTGAAAGCGGCGAATTGTTTTCGTTCTT
>JACMPD010000222.1 GCA_014377675.1 Taibaiella sp. | reverse complement strand
CTGTTCCTTGTCAATACCTGACAGCTTTCCTTCCACCACCAATTGCAATCCTGTATCAGGCTTTATTTTCAAGTTTCCGTTGTCGCATTCATACGACCATTTGTGCTCTATCCACACCCCGGAAATTACAAAATGTCCATTATTTTCAATATTATATAAAGATGTATCGCTTTTCATCGCATGGCAGAATAGTTTATTTGCAATAGATTCAGTAGTCGTAGCACTTGCCCGAGGCACCCCTGTTTTGTAAGTGATGCATTTATGCATTTTATTGAAATTGCATGCAATAGCCTCTAAACACAATAAAATGATAAGTGAAAATAGGATTATTGAATTTTTCATGGTGTAATGTTAGCGCAAATAAGGGTAATTTACTGTTTCTAACCCATGCGTCCCCCCTAAAAAATAATTGCCACCCGCTAAGGTGGCAATTTGCAATATAATATTTTAATAGTAGTAATTACTTTATGTGTGCCAGTCTTTCGCTTACCACGAGGTCTTTACTGCCGGGTGTGTATTTATAAAACCCTTCACCGCTTTTAGTACCCAGCCTGCCTGCCTGAACCATGTTTACGAGCAGGGTAGCGGGGGCATACTTGGGGTTGCCAATGCCGTTGTGCAGCACATTAAGTATTGAAAGGCAGGTATCAAGGCCAATAAAGTCAGCCAGTTGCAGCGGCCCCATAGGGTGAGCCATACCCAGTTTCATAATAGTATCTATCTCCGCAACACCGGCCACGCCTTCCTGTAGGGTAATGATAGCTTCATTTATCATTGGCATCAGGATACGGTTAGCCACAAAGCCCGGGTAGTCATTAGCCATGCAAGGGGTTTTGCCCAGCTGCACCGACAAATCGTATATCGTTTTAGAAACAGCCGCATCAGTGGCATAGCCGTTAATAATTTCTACCAGCTTCATTACCGGTACCGGGTTCATGAAGTGCATGCCTATCACTTTGCCGGGGCGGCTGGTAACAGAAGCTATTTTTGTAATAGATATTGAAGAGGTATTGCTGGCCAGTATACAGTCAGCATCACAATGCTGGTCAAGCTGGCGGAAAATATTTAATTTGAGGTCAATGTTTTCAGTAGCGGCTTCTACTACCAGTCCCGATCCTTTTACGGCTTCCGCCATATCAGTAAAGGTTTTTATACGGCCGATAGCCTGCTGCTTGTCTTCTTCACTAATAGCGCCCTTAGTTACTTGGCGATCCATGTTTTTACCAATAGTGCCCATCGCTTTATCTAAAGCGCCCTGGTTAATATCCATCATGTGGACATTAAACCCGCTTTGTGCAAATACATGGCAAATGCCATTGCCCATTGTACCCGAGCCTATTACTGTAACCGTATTAATCTGTTGTGACATGGCGCAAAAGTAGATATTCGGGGTGCAATTTTCAAAAGATCAGGGAATTTTATTAGGGAAGTTTTTTTGATGAAGCGTATGATGCCCGGTTAGGGGCACGTAGGTTTGTGTGAATGTAGATATAATAAAATGCCATGCCTTGTAGGGGCATGGCATATATGTGAATATCAAAAAATATTACTTCTTCCCCTTAAAAGTACACGCCGTTGTGCCGTTGGAGGTTGAGGTTACTGTGGTGATCGTTATTTCGTCATTAACTATAGAGCCTGAACCGCTGATGGCGTAGTTGTTGCCACACCTGTCTGTAACTGTTTGCGTAGCAATAGCGAAAATGTCTTTACCACTGTTGGTGCTCACAGTACCTGGCAGCGTTACATCGATAGCGCAGCTATCCTGGGCTATGCTGAAAGTGACAAACAGAGAAAAACTATTAGAACCTGCTGATATATTAAATTTAGTTGAAGCTGATGCCGGTATATATTGGTACCAGTCACGGAAGCGGGTAGTGCCCTGTATGCCCATTCCTACATACGCTTTTCCGGCAGCGACAGCCGAAACAGGATATTCTACGTAGCCACCGGGATAGTCGCCCAGTCGCGTCCATTCATTAGTAATTGTACTGTAGGTGTAGAAGTCGTTAAAATACAGCCCGCCTGTAGCAGAGCCAAGCCCTATGTACCCTGTATTACCTATGCTGAATGCTGTGCCGCCCTGGCGGGCATGACCTTTAAATGCTTTTTGACGCGACCAGGTATTAGTAGACGGATCATACATATAAGTGGAAGTGTCCTCGGCTCCGGCGTGTATACCACAGGTAACAAACCCGAAGTTATTGGCGCTGAAAGCGTAGGTATTCGCTACTGTAGCCGGCAGATCAGCCTTTTGTGTCCAGTTATTGCCCGCCTGGCTGTAAGCCCAAAAGTCTTTTAACTCTGCGCCTGAAGCGTCCCTACCACCACCAACATATGCTGTTTCGTTAATTACGAAGCTGAAAGCTCCCTGCCTCGCTACTCCCGGCATGGTAGCGGCTGCGCCCCAAAGGTTAGTGGACCAGTCGAACTTCCAAAGGTCTTTATACACAAGGGAGAGGGTGCTGTCGCCACCACCAAAAACGTACCCGATGTCATTTACCGCGAATGCCGTAGCAAAATCTCTGGCTTTTATGGTTCCGGGTATATCAGCAAGGCGTGCCCATGTATTTGATGAGGTATTGTATCCCCAGAAGTCTTTCTTCCCATAACCGCCCCCTACATAGAGGTTGTTGTTTACGCTGAAGGCCACACCGCCACTTCTGCCCGTGGCGTAGTTTGGTGCTTTCTGTGTCCATTTGTCTGCTTCAGGGTTGCAGCCCGTACCGTTCCATTCCCCTATAAACTGGGCAGTGGTAGAAGTGTCAACGGCTTTTTTACAGGAAAAAGCTGAAAAGGAAGCAACGCACATAAAAAATATCGCCTTACGCATTTGGCTACCAGACTTAAAGTGAAACATAGTTTTTCATTTAACCCACCTTAAAAAGTGCGATACATAATCGCTTTTATCAATGTTAAGGGAAGAATTTGAACTCAAATATATTAACCTGTTCTATCGTTTTCAACAGGGTGCTCATATTTATATAATAAGCCTATTTAGTGATGGCCGCTAAACAATACTTACTTAAAACAAAACGCCTAAAGATAACAATTTTTACCGCTCGCATATAGTAGTCGTAAAATAAAGTTTGTTCTAACTTTAACTTTTACACCGTCTGTTACCATATTAAAGCACAACGGTTTTATTATTTTTGCTCCTGCTGAACAGCAAAAATAATGCGAAGTATATTTATAAAGGAAATTAATTCTTTCTTCAGTTCAATAGTAGGATATGTGGCCCTGCTGGTATTTTTGATAGCCTGCGGGCTGTTTTTATGGGTTATCCCTGACTACAGCATACTTGGCTATGGCTATGCTGCTATGGATCGTTTCTTTGAACTGGCTCCCTGGCTACTGCTGTTGCTGGTGCCTGCGGTTACCATGCGCAGTTTTGCCGATGAGTTCAGGTCAGGTACCATTGAGTGGCTGAGTACCAAGCCTGTAACCACCCTTGAAATAATTATGGGCAAATACCTGGCTACGCTCGCCCTTATATTCTTTGCTTTGTTGCCCACACTTATATATGTATACACCATTGCCAATCTTGCCCTGCCTGATAACACACCTGATGCGGCAGGCATTATTGGGTCATACATCGGCCTTTTCTTCCTGGCTGCCTCTTTTGCGGCGGTTGGGGTGTTTTGCTCATCGCTTACCGGCAATCAGATTGTAGGGTTCCTTATTTCTTTGCTCTCCTGCTATCTTTTATATAGCGGGTTTGAGCACCTCAGCAGGCTGCCTGATCTGTCTTCAGGCATTGACTACTACCTCAGCATGGCGGGCATGGAGTTTCACTACAACTCTATCAGCCGGGGCCTTATTGATACCCGTGACGTAATATACTTTTTATCAGTTATCGTATTGTTTGTAGCGCTTACCCGCTTTTCACTGAGTGGCAGAACAAGAGACGCTGCCCGGCAGGCGTAAGACCCACTATTTATGGCTATCGAAAACAACAAAAATCCACGGCGCAATCAGGCTGCCATCCGCCTGGCGGTAATGGCTCTTATATTAATCTGTATTAATGTACTGGCCTCGTATCTGCATACAGGCATTGACCTTACCAAGGAGCGCAGGTTTACGCTTTCCCCTTCAACAAATAGAATGCTTAAAGGGATGGAGGAAACCGCGGTGATAGAGGTGTACCTGAAAGGGAAATTCCCAGCTGACCTGCAGCGGATGCAG
>JACMPD010000221.1 GCA_014377675.1 Taibaiella sp. | reverse complement strand
TAGTTACGAAAATCTCTGTAGTCTTATTTACCGATTACACTCACCAGCCTTTTAGTTTCGGGTAGCCCCAGACCGAGGCTTTTTCCTGTCGAATACCCGTCCTTCATGGCCAAAGCAATATTTGTAATGCCAGGTCCCTGATCAGCAAAAGTCAGGCGGTTGCCATTTTCCCTTTCTTTGCTCACTACTTCTATCAGGGCAGTTCCGCCATTGCCATAGCGAAGCATATTACGCGCCAACTCACTTGCCGCAGTAATCAGTTTGGTCTGGTTTACCAATCCCATGCCAATTTTGGTCGTAAATTCTTTCACGCGGTTACGGAACGGAACTACATCCTGTTCTTTAACCACATTCATTTTATCTTTACTCAAACTCGTCAGCAGCATCGTCTTCGGTATATGTATGTGTATCGTCAAAACAGATTTTTCTTTAAAAGTTCCATGCCCTTTTCCACATTTAGCGCAGTATGCACGCCGCTAAGCGGAAGCCCCAGTTCAATAAGTGTAATAGCCACCGCAGGCTGCATGCCAACAACTACGGTGATCGCGTCCATAATTTTAGACATGTTAGCTATGTTACCAATGATACGGCCCATGAAGGAATCAACGATAGTAACCGCTGATATGTCAATAAGCACATCTGCGGCTCCTGTTTTGCTTACCATTTGTACAAGGTCGCTTTCCAGGTTCAGCGCGAGCTTGTCATACAGGTCAACCTGAATGGTCACCAGCAGGAACCGACCCATCTTTAATATAGGTATTTTATCCATTGGTGAAATTATTGTTTCTTAATGTATTGTTCATTGTCTGCTTTTTACGCACTTCGAGGCTAAGTATAGAGAATGCATATTTAAGTGCACTGGCTAATGTGCTTTTAGTAACAATGTTTGAAAGGTCGATACCCAGGTGAACTACGGTCTAGGCTATTTCCGGGCGTATACCACTTATAACACACTCTGCTCCCATTAGGCGGGTAGCGCTTACTGTTTTTATCAGGTGCTGTGCCACCAGCGAGTCAACAGCCGGGACACCTGATATATCAAGGATAGCTATGCTGCTGCCGGAGTTTACTATCTCCTGCAACAGATTTTCCATTACCACCTGTGTACGTGCACTGTCAAGTGTGCCTATAATGGGCAAAGCAAGGATACCATCCCAAACCCGGATTACGGGTGTTGAAATTTCTGATATTTCGTCCGTCTGCCTTAAAATGACTTCTTCCCTGCCTTTAATGAAAGTTTCGAAAGTGACAACGCTGAAGCTGTCTATCAGCTTATTTATTTTCATTGCTGACTCGTATAAGTTTACGGGGTCATTGATTATTTCCTGCTGCAATACTTCGAGCAAGGCATTTTTCAGGCTGAAAATATAGGCTCCTGTTTCACGGGGCGAAAAACCTTGTTTGGCTCTGGAGATAGATATGCCGCCAATTATTTCATATACCTGTTCAAAATCTTCAGAGTCAAGATTGGTGACGTTGTCATCGTTGATTTTTGTCAGAATCATATCAACCAGTTCTTCAGACTGTTCTCTCAACTCATCATTACTCATCAGATCTTCTCTCAGGCCTGCGCTTGAAAGTTGGTTTTCATCCAAAGGTCTATTATCTGTTTTTTCTTTTTCTGTAACATCTTCTTCGAAAGCGTTTTATCATGAACAGGAATTTGTACATGAATATGGTAATTTGTCAGAAAGTAAGCAATTTGGTTAAATGTATTTTGCTATGAATTTAATTTCAGTAGCAATGGCAAGAAAAATTACACACTCCTATGCAAAGTTATAAAAATCAATGAAAAATCAAAGTCTTTAATTTGCCAAAAAATAGTGCTTTTTATCAGCGGATACCTAAATTTTTGACCACTTGCGCGGGTGGGTGTAGTTTGTCATAATTAATAATACCATCCGTTATATCTTCATATTTCAACCAGAAAAGTGGTTTGTAGCACATGAAATTTCCGTCATCTCCAAAAAAGGAACATGCCGGTGCTATAGCTTCAATTTCCGGCTTTTTACCTGCGCCCGAAGCTTTCTTATACAATATTTTTGCATGGTCAATATTTCCGTAGTCAAAATTACTCTTGACAATTTTTTTTAGTATTGTTCCATCAATGTCTTCAACTTCAAATGTATCGGGTTTAGGTTCAAAAATGTCGTTGATCTGATTATCTGATAACTCGGGGTAGGAGATGGCTGAACCTGCAGCATATGCATTAAGTTTTCCAGTCCTTACCATGTCTAACAATGATGGCAGCAACATCTTTTCTCCATTTAACGGACGTAATTTTTTAGCCAATGGTGTATCTTCTACCGTTATTATTTTCGAGGTAAATGCTGAAGTTACTATGTCTTCTGCGCCAGTAATAGTGAAGTTGTACGGATTCATTGCGCGATATCTGCGCATATTATTCACTTTCACGGCGCAAATTGAAACACGATCTCCGTTGTGGAGCGATTGTATAACCCTTCGGGCAGTTTCGTCAAAAGATGGATTCTTGCCCCGGTAATCTTGCTGTAAAAGAAGCTCGTTGCCTGATATTATCAAAAGGCGATATTCAGCAATATAGCTTTCTCCTTTTGGTACGCAACCCCTATAATATACAACCGGCTTACCGCCATTTTCCAGCCGCTTTATATCTAAATTCATAACAGGCAATTTTATCTCGCTGGTGTCAATAAAATCGAAAATATAATATGGCTCGCAATATTCTCCCTGCTGCGCAAGGGCTGGAATGGTGCAGGAAAACAATAAAAGCAGCATGGAAGTCGCCAGCAAGATTTTTTTCATAAACGTTAGTTATTATAAGGAAAATAAAATATAACCAATAAACGTCAAAAAATTCTTATCGCACCTTCTTCAGTATAAATAAATTATTTCTTATATCCCTTTGTTATTCCTTTCAGTTCATTCAGCTTTAGCAGTGCCTCAACGGGGGTAAGGGTGTTGATGTCTGTTTCATCGAGCATTTGCTGAATGCGGCGGATGTCTTCGGTCACTCCGTCAAAAATATTGAGCTGGTAGTGGGGGGCGGGTTTAATTCCTTTCATTTTCTGCAGGGTATCGCCACCGGTTTTTGCGTGCTTTTCTTCCAGCAATGCGAGTATTTCGTTGGCCCTGTCTAGTAGCTTAACCGGCATACCTGCCATGCGTGCCACCTGTATCCCGAAGCTGTGGCGGCTGCCGCCGGGTGCCATTTTACGCAGGAAGATGACTTTGTTGCCTGTTTCTTTGTGGGTTATGTGGTAGTTGCGCACCCTGGGCAACTGGTTTTCCAGTTCATTCAGCTCGTGGTAGTGGGTGGCGAAAAGCGTTTTAGGCTTGGCGGGGGTGTTGTGCAAGTGTTCCACTATGCTCCAGGCTATAGAGATGCCGTCATAAGTGCTGGTGCCGCGGCCTATCTCATCAAGCAATACAAGACTTCTTTCGGTAATGTTATTGATGATGCTTGCGGTTTCATTCATCTCCACCATAAAAGTACTTTCGCCGCCGCTTAGGTTATCAGACGCGCCAACGCGGGTGAAAATTTTATCCGTAAGCCCTATAACTGCTGAGCTTGCAGGCACAAAACTGCCCATGTGCGCCATAAGTGTAATAATGGCTGTCTGGCGGAGCAATGCGCTCTTACCGCTCATGTTCGGGCCTGTGAGTATTATAACCTGCTGGTCTGTTTTATCCAGGTTTATGTCGTTGGCTATGTAGGTTTCGCCCGGTGGCAGGCGCTGCTCTATCACAGGGTGGCGGCCATCTTTTATCTCAAGTACAGGCTCATGCACCAGGGTGGGGCGGTGATACTTATAGGCAATGGCGTTGTGCGCGAAGCACAGCAGGCAATCGAGCTGGGCTATAATATTTGCATTGGTTTGTATAGGTGCTATAAACGGTTCAATGCTTACCAGTAGCTGCTGGTAGAGTTCTGTTTCTATTGCCAGTATCTTTTCCTCGGCTCCTAATATTTTTTCTTCATATTCTTTCAGTTCCGGTGTTATGTATCTTTCCGCGCTGGTGAGGGTTTGCTTGCGGATCCATTCAGGGGGCACCTTATCTTTATGTGCGTGGGTTACTTCAAGGTAGTAGCCGAACACATTATTATAATTTACTTTCAGCGAAGTGATGCCCGTTTTCATTGACTCCTCATACTGAATCTGCAACAGGTACTCCTTTCCGTTCCTTGATATTTTACGCAGGTGGTCAAGTTCCTCATGTATGCCTTCCCTTATAGCACCGCCTTTGCTTACCAACACAGGAGCGTCATCAACAATAGTGCGTATGATACGCGCCCTGAGTTCACTTAAGGGTTGCAGCGGTTGTACAATGCGCCCAAGTGATTCATCGGTGCTTTGTATGCAAGACTCCCGCACGTCTTCCATGTGTTTCAGGCTTTTTGCCAGTTGCAGCACTTCACGCGGGTTCGCTTTTTTCAGCGGTATTTTCCCAATGAGCCGCTCCACATCTCCCGTTTGCTTTATTAAAGACGTAATATGATGGCTGAGGGTCTGTTCCAGTATAAAGTGGCTGACCAGGTTCATGCGCTGCTCTATTCGGTGCAGATCAAACAACGGGAATATCATCCACCGCTTCATCAGCCTGGCACCCATGGGGGTCAGTGTATGGTCAATGGCCGAGAGCAATGACGCGCCCTGTTCATAGCCGCTGTTAAGCAGTTCCAGGTTGCGGATGGTGAAGCGGTCCATCCACAGGAATTCATCAGCTACTATACGCTGCAGGCTGTTGAGGTGTTGCAGGTTCGCATGTTCGGTGTCCTTAACATAGTGCAATGCAACGCCGCACGCAATGATTGCCGCCCGCATATCCTCCACGCCGAACCCCTTTAAAGAGTTGGTCTGGAAGTGCTGGAGCAACAGGTCATAGGTATACTGATCCCTGAAAATCCATTCATCAAGCGGAAATGTATATACTTTGGTATCAAATTGTTCTTTGAATTTTTTCACCTGTGCCTTGCAAAGAATGACCTCAGAGGGCTGGAAGCTTTGCAACAGCTTATCCATGTATTCCATATTGCCTTCTGCGGCATAAAACTCGCCCGTGGAAATATCAAGAAAAGCCACCCCACAGAGCGGGTCAGCCAGGTGCAGCGCGGCCAGGAAGTTATTGGTTCTGTTTTCAAGCAGTTTGTCGCTGGTGGCTATGCCGGGCGTTACCAGTTCAGTTACGCCTCGTTTTACAATGCCCTTGGCCAGCTTCGGGTCTTCGAGCTGGTCGCAGATAGCCACGCGGTGTCCTGCTTTCACTAGTTTGTGCAGGTATGTATCCAATGAATGGTGCGGGAAGCCTGCCAGTTCAATAAATGTAGCTGCGCCATTGGCGCGTTTCGTGAGCGTAATGCCCAGTATTTTAGCGGACAAGATGGCATCTTCACCAAAGGTCTCATAAAAATCGCCTACCCTGAAGAGCAGTATGGCGTCAGGGTACTTAGCCTTGATGTCGTTATGCTGCTTCATTAACGGCGTTTCCGTTACTTTCTCCTTTGCCATTAGTGCAAATGTATATTTTAATCGCGATGCATCGGTTTACTATAAGTTGCCTGTGGGGCGGATGTGGATAACGTGAGCTCAGCGGGGCTGATAATTTTATAATATAAATGCATGGGTTTACAGGACTGTAAACTTCAAAATTTGAATATCTTCGCACCCTAAAGAAGAAAAATGAATTCTCAGAAGATAACAATGGCTAATGGCAAGCTGAATGTACCGGATAATCCTGTTATTCCGTTTATTGAAGGTGATGGTATTGGCCCTGATGTGTGGATTGCCAGCCAAATGGTGATGGATGCAGCGGTTGAAAAGACATATGGCGGAAAAAGAAAAATAGCCTGGAAGGAAATACTTGCCGGTGAAAAAGCTTTTAATCAGACCGGTGAGTGGCTTCCGGCTGAGTCTATGGACATAGCAAGAGAATATCTTATATCTATAAAGGGCCCCCTGACAACACCTGTTGGTGGCGGTATCCGTTCACTGAATGTGGCCATGAGGCAGGAGCTGGATCTTTATGTATGTCTGAGACCCGTGAAATGGTACAATGGCGTTCCTTCACCGGTTGTTCATCCTGAAAATGTTAATTTTGTAATCTTCAGAGAAAACACTGAAGATATATATGCCGGCATTGAATTTGCCAGCGGCACACCTGAAGCAAAGAAGTTGCTTGACTTTCTTACCAATGAATTAGGCGCTGGAAAAAATATACGTTTCCCTGAAACATCAGCTTTTGGTATAAAACCGGTTTCAAAAGAGGGTAGTGAGCGTCTGATACGCGCCGCTATACTGTATGCGATAGAAAACAGATTGCCATCAGTAAGCCTGGTACATAAAGGCAATATAATGAAATTTACTGAGGGTGGTTTTAAGACCTGGGGTTACGAGTTGGCAGAGCGTGAATTTGGGGATAGGGTTTATACCTGGGGGCAGTGGGAAAATGCCAAGAAAACCCAGGGTGAGGATGCTGCCAACGCTAAATTGAAGCAGGAAGCCGCCGCAGGAAAGGTGATTATCAATGATGTTATAGCTGACAACTTTCTGCAGCAGATACTTTTAGCGCCGCAGGACTATTCAGTGATAGCAACGCTGAACCTGAACGGCGATTATATATCTGACTCCGCGGCCGCTTCGGTAGGTGGCATTGGTATCTCTCCTGGAGCGAATATAAACTATCTCACAGGGCATGCTGTGTTTGAAGCGACCCATGGCACTGCGCCACGCTTTGCCAACACCAATACCATGAACCCTTCGTCTCTTTTACTGAGCGGAGTAATGATGCTGGAGTACATGGGGTGGCAGGAAGCCGCTGAGAATATTGAGCAGGCACTTGCCGCCGCTATTATGAGTAAGAAGGTTACGGTTGACTTTTATAAACTGATGAGCGACGCTACATTGCTGAAAACAAGTGAATTTGCCGAAGAGATAATAAACAACCTGAAGTAATGGATAACGGTTTATAGATACAATATTTTTGTAAAAAATGAATATTGTGTGAACCGGCCGTTGTATATTTAGGTTTGTATTGTAAATCATTAACATTAACCTGTCATGTCCTTTAACTTAGCGTCTTATATTGATCATACCATTCTAAAGCAGACAACCACGCTTGCGGAAGTGGATAAAATATGTGTGGAAGCATCGATGGAAAATTTTGCTGCCGTTTGCATCCCCCCTCGGTATGTATCGGATGCGAAAAAATTACTTGATGGGTCAAAGGTGAAAATAGCTACCGTGATCGGTTTTCCGCTTGGTTATAATGTAACTGATGTAAAACTGCGGGAGATTAATGACGCACTTGAAATGGGAGCCGATGAGCTGGATATGGTACATGACCTTTGTGCGGTAAAGAATAATAATTTCAAACTACTTGAAGAGGAGATTGTAGCTTGTCTTAAACCCATAATGGATGCAGGTAAAGTAATGAAAGTGATAATAGAAACCGGTATACTTACTGATAATGAGATAATTAAGTGCTGTGAATTGTACAGCAACTATAAGATTGATTTTATTAAAACTTCCACCGGTTTTGCAGATATTGGCGCCTCTGTGCATGCTGTGAAGCTCATCAGAAGCCATATACCGGCGGGTATGGGCATTAAAGCGTCTGGTGGCATCAGTACGTACGCATTTGCGAAAGAGCTGATAGATGCGGGCGCTACCCGGCTGGGGTGCTCTGCGAGCTTTAAAATAATGAAAGAAAGCAGGATGGAGCATTGATTGTAATTTGCTGCAATCCTGCTTTCTTTTTAAATCACTTTACTACCAGCAACAAGCCATTGCTGCATGTTGTTACCAATCCGGTGTCAGTGAGGCGGCGGACTATATCTATTATTGTTTCAGATAGTGCCGGCGGGTATAACGCTAACAGATCTTTTAACGTTATCTTTTTTTGTTCCAGCCGCTCCATCAGCTGCCGGTGTAGCGTATCAGTACTCAACTGAGCCTGCTCTAAACTACATATATCGCAATGGCCACAGGCCTTTGTGTTTTTTTCTCCGAAATAATGTAGCAGATATTCTTCCCTGCATTTTGCGGTATTGTTCAGGAATTCAATCATTTTCCTGGTCCTGTATTCATGCCTTTTTCGCAACAGGTTAATCCGCTCATGGTTGATGAGCAGATGTTTTGCCTCCACCCTGTAGTGATGAAAAAACAACTGGGGGCCTTCACCGGTCTTATTGTACTCAAGCAATCCTAATGCCTGCATCTGCACCAGGCATTTTACAAGTTCTTCGTCATCAGTTTTTAACCGCCATGCCGTATTTTTTTCCCTTATTTGTGTTGGGTAATAAAAAATAGAATTATACATTCTTAATAAACCTACCGCAACGATATGCAGGCGAGGGAAATGAATCTCCAGGTCATCAATATACTCCCTGGTGGTGGTGAACTGAACCGTTGATGGCTGGTAAACCGCCTCAGTAAGTGTCCATAGCCCTTCCCGCTCTAATAGTTTGAGTGCATACAGTGCCGGTAGTGTTTCGAGCTTGAATTTACCGCAAAAATCAAATATATCAAAAGGATAATACTGCTGCTGTTCCACGCCGGTGGGTATCTGTAAAAAATCAGCTACAGACTGGTATATCTTCCTCAGGTAAGCATCAGCAGGGTAGTGCAGCTCATTGCTTTCCTCCAGTCGTTTGATGTCGCCATGATTATACAAAGTGAGCGCCAGCGATGGTTTTCCGTCCCTGCCGGCGCGGCCGGCTTCCTGGTACCAAGCTTCCAGGTGTTCAGGACTATCATAATGCAATACTGTTCTTACATCAGGTTTATCAATGCCCATTCCAAAAGCCGTGGTGGCAACCATTGTTGCGGCCTCATTCCGCATCCACATTGCCTGTGATTTTTCTCTTGTTTCCCGGTCAAGCCCTGCATGGTACACCGCCGCATTAAGTCCGTTTTGGCGCAGCAGCCTGCCTGTAGCTTCAGTTTGTTTGCGG
Source organism: Taibaiella sp. (assembly GCA_014377675.1). Classification (GTDB taxonomy): domain Bacteria; phylum Bacteroidota; class Bacteroidia; order Chitinophagales; family Chitinophagaceae; genus Flavipsychrobacter. Next base: position 28,637 of record JACMPD010000221.1, on the reverse strand, counting down.
CTGCGGCAATATACAATGCCACAATCCCTGGCCATTTGCTCAATGACAGCAGCATTTTTGTTTTCAGAATATCTTATATTATAAAAGATATTTTCTCTTGCAAAACTCTGGGTGAATATTTCCGGGTTATCCATCCGGAGGTACTTAGATATATCCTGCTGCACCTCAGGGGTAGCGGTTGCTGTAAGTGCCAGGAAGGGTGTGTTTTTATAAAGTGCCCGCAGGTCGCCTATTTTAAGATAGTCAGGTCTGAAGTCATGGCCCCACTGTGAGATGCAATGCGCCTCGTCAACCGCCACCATGCTCACATCAATGCCGTAAAGATACTCTATGAACAGGTGTGTCCGAAGCCTTTCGGGAGAAATGTAAAGCAGTTTGTATTCCCCTTGTTGGGCCGCTTCCAGCACCGCTTTTACTTCCTTATAGTTCATTCCTGAATGCAGGCTCACGGCCGGCACCTGTAGCTCGGTAAGCCTTGCTACCTGGTCCTGCATAAGGGCTATAAGCGGTGAAATGACAAGGCATAAACCTTCATTAAGTAATGCCGGCACCTGGTAGCAAACTGATTTACCGCCACCTGTTGGCAGCAAGGCTATCGCATCTTTTCCGCCGACCACGGCTGCTATTATTTCTTTTTGCAGCGGTCGGAATGAGCTGTAACCCCAGTATTTTTTAAGTATATCTTCTGGCGAAGGCATGTTTTTCGGGTACAAGGGTTTGGCTAGAATTGATCCGGTAAAGTAACATCTCCATATAATTTTTCGTCAAACAGGGGTTTCAGGCAGTTGTTCCACAACTGTCCCCTCATTGCTTTGTCCTGTATTAAATTTTGCAGCGATACGGTAGGTATCCAGTAGCATTTGTCAAAGTTGTTAATATCATTGAGCCTGAACAGCGCTGAAACACCAAGTTGTGCCGGGCTCAAATTAAAGAGTAAAACCACTTTTGGCGCCAGTTGGCTTTTTAATTTGTGCCATGCAACCTCCTGCCCCTGTCGCAGTTGCACTATATTTACGTTTTCGTCTTTTAACTTACATCCCGCTTTCAACAGGCTGTTGAGCTGTTCGCTTTCCGGGCCTGAGTTTGCAAATGCTTCAGTTAAAATAAGTACCCTGCGGGGTAGCAAATTGGCCAAAGGTATTGTTGCTTCCCAAAATACATCGTGGGTGTCGTTTATGATATCGGTATTGATTATATTCATTTAATTCTGCAATCTACTTATTAACTTAAACAGGTTATTAACAGATTTATACGACAAAAACTGGGCAGTTCTTGTTTCAGCGAAAAAGTTGTTTCTTTGTGCAAATTTAAACTTAAATTACTTAATAGTTCGTGATTATGGGTGTTTCTGCAATGGATATCAGAATTGAGAAAGTAGCTAAAAGCCGGTTGAACGAAGTGGATTTTGGTAATATCCAGTTCGGAAAAATTTACTCTGATCACATGCTGGTTGTGTATTATGACAATGGAGTGTGGGGACAACCGGAAATTGTACCTTTCAAAGAATTGTCACTGAGCCCTGCTACAACGTTTATACACTACGGGCAAGCTATTTTTGAAGGGATAAAGGCTTACAAAGACAGCGAAGGAAATCCATTGATTTTTCGCCCGCGCGATAACTGGGCTCGTATGAACGGCTCTGCCCACCGAATGGCAATGCCAAATGTGCCCGAAGATATTTTTATTAACGGTTTGCGTGAACTTGTAAACCTTGACAGGGACTGGATTCCTTCAACTCCGGATACGGCTTTATACATTCGTCCGTTTATGATAGCCATTGATGAGTTTATTGGGGTGAAGCCCGCTGAAAAGTTCATGTTTATTATTATCACAAGTCCTGCCGGGCCATATTACAATAAGCCGGTTTCTATTTATGTTCAGGATCAATATGTCAGAGCCTTCCCTGGTGGTATTGGTTTTACCAAAGCCGCGGGTAACTATGGTATGAGCATGTTTCCTACGCAGGAAATAAGAAAAATGGGTTACGATCAAATATTATGGACTGATGGATTTGAGCATAAATATGTGCAGGAGATAGGCACTATGAATGTGTTTTTTATCATAGGTGATAAAGTTATCACCCCTGACATACAACATGATACAATTTTAGCTGGCGTTACCCGTGACAGTGTTATTACCCTGCTTAAAGATAAAGGTGTTACGGTAGAAGAGCGCTTGTTGAGTATTGATGAGATAGTTGAAGCCCACAACAACGGTACGCTTAAGGAAGCTTTTGGTACCGGAACAGCGGCATCCATTGCACCAATAAGCGCGCTTACTTATCATGATAGAACGATGGAGCTTTCAGATGCAGAAACATGGGAAACAGCAAACTGGCTAAAAAAGGAAATGGCTGACATACGCTACGGCCGTAAAGAAGATATACACAACTGGACTCTGGCGGTTTAAGAGCATAAAAAATATTATATGCGGGCTGTCTTGGAAAAGGCAGCCTTTCTCTTTTATGCAGGTAGCTTCTCTTCGGTATCAACTTTTGAGTTTTAAAATGCAAAGTGCAGCTTGTCTTATAAATTTAATTTTTATTAATTTTATTATATTATATATGTCTCAATCAGCCCTTCAGGGCTAATTTCAAGCAATTTGCTCCGCTTGTCATTGGTGTTATTATACTGTTTTAAGTAGTGCTACTGATGATCAGTTGTTTTAATAGCGGAATTGTCATTCTGATTCTGTTTGGCACTTTGTTTGATGATAGATAATCAATTGTTATTTCAGACTTTTTCCTTTATCATTCAGTACTTTTATGAAAAACATGAGTAAGGCAGGTATTATATTCTTTTTGTGCTTCACGTGTTTCGTTCAAAGTTCATTTTCGCAAGACCTGCTTGCGGAGTATGGGAAATATATACATAGTGCAGACTCTTTATACCAAGTTAAACAGTATGGCGCTTCAGCGAACACCTACCATTTAGCTTTTCAAATTTTAGGAGGGAAAGGATATTCCGAAGATCGTTATAATGCAGCCAGGTCATGGAGTTTGGCAAAAAACAAAGACAGTGCATTTTACAATCTGTGGCGCATTGCTACCACAGCCCACTTTGGTAAATATTTTGAACTCAAGAATGAAAAAGACTTCAATAGTTTGCATACTGACAAGCGCTGGCAACCTATATTAGACACAGTTAAGAAGAACAGAATAAAGAGTTATAGCAGTTACAACGTTCAAATATGTGAAATTTTAGATAGCATGGTCGAAGTAGACCAACGTACCAGAAATAAATTGAGTCATATCAGCGGAGACGCTACGTTGGAAAATCAAATAACAGAAGAGGTGGCTCAGGCCGACAGACGAAATTATCCTTTACTGGAAAGCCTGTTTAAGCAATATGGTTATCTGGGCATCAACAAGGTGGGCGCCAACGGAGAGAATAATTTCCTGCTCTTAGTTCAGCATCAAGATAAACATATAGCTTTTCAGGAAAGCGTGTTGGCCGAAATGAGTATTGAGATTGCTAAAAATAATGCAAAAAGTAAAAACTACGCAAACCTCGAAGACCAAATAAAAATCAATTCCGGTCAATTGCAAATATACGGTACACAAATCAGGATGAATGAGGATTCCACATCATACGAACTAATGCCATGCATTGACCCGGAGCAGCTTAATGAGCGACGTAAAACTATGGGTCTGACAACTGTAGAGAAATATATCGAAATTGTAAATGAGCGTTCTTCTAATATTTTGCGGAAGAAAAAGTAATAGTAATAACCGAGATTTTGTACAAAATCCTGTTGACTACAAAGTGTTTCGGTTTCTCATAGTGCATATTAAGTAAATTTATAGTCCGGAATAATAGTCGTAACCTTGTTCGGCCCAATAATCCCTGGGTTTTTCATTGCTGAAAAATATGATGCCAATTCTTTTCAGGTGCTTTATCCCATACTTTACAGGGATGATGAGCCTCAACGGATAGCCCTGGTTATTGGGCAGGGACTTGCCATTCATTTCATAACAAAGTAATGTTTGTGGTTGCAGCATACTTGGCAAGTCATTGCCAACGTAGTATTTACCATCTGGTGTCACCATCCCACAATAGTTCATGGCTGACTGCGCGGCAAGGTTGTATTTTTTAAGAAAATCACCAAACCGTACACCTCCCCACCAGGTAACCTGGCTCCAGCCTTCCACGCATTTAAAATCAAATATTACTTCTGTCTTGTGCAGCGCTTTTATATCGTCAAGTGTTATTAAAAGGGTATCGCCAGGTTTCTTTGCAACTTTCAATATCCAGTTATCTGGTTTAAAATCATTGCCAACTCCTACATTGCCATTAACCCGTACTTTTTTAACGGCTTCTTCTTTGGTAAAACTTTTTGATTCTTTGCTAGCAGAATAGAATTTACTGAACAACCGCTCGTTAGCCACATAGCCTGCTCTCAGCGCTGGCTGTACATTGTCAGCTGTTTTAGGTTGCTGGTAGAGCCATAACCAAGCAGTGCCACCCGCTAAAAAAAGCAGTGAAAAGACAATAAATGATTGTACTGTGGCTTTCTTAAATGATTTTTCATCCGTTGAAAACTCCCTGTTCTCCCAATTCGTTTTCATTTTTCGGTTTCGTTTGTTGTGGTTTCTTTGTCTTCTACTTTCCCTTCGTTTTTAGTTGATTCAATTGTAAATTGCTCTTTTACAGCAGTAATGACTGTGGCTGGAGCTGCGTCTTTAATTACTTCAAGACCAGTGACCATAGCCCTGAAATTGTTCCATCCGGCAAGGGCAACCTGTACTATATGCAGCAGAAAAAACAGTACATAGCCAATAGTAAGACTGAAATGAAGAATGCGGGCGAATTCATAACCCCCACAAATAGCGCAGATGAAGGAAAATTGCACAGGTTTGTATATCGCCAGACCTGTAAGTAAAGAGCCGAGCCCCATTACTATTATAGCTGAGTATGCAACGCGCTGGGCAGCATTGTACTTTTCCTGTGGCGGTAGTCCGCGTTTCAAGTGAAGGTCGTGCAGGACCACTTGCCAGGCTTCTTTAAATGATTTTTTTTCGGGGATCAGCAAGCGCCATTCTCCAGAAAAAAAAGTATAAAGCACATATAGCAGCCCGTTGATAAAAAAAAGCCACATGAATAGAAAATGGAATGCCATCCCCTGCGAAAGTTTGAACGGAACATTCAAGGCCTGGTAAAAAGATTTTGGAAAAAATTTAACAAGAGTGGTATCACCCCATCCAATTTTGTATACGTCGTTAGCCCAGTAAATCAGCAGTCCGCTCCACACCATCACTAACAAGACCGGAAAATTTACCCAGTGAAACCATCTGATAGCTAATGGATGTTTTTTGATAAGTCTTTTCATAGGGCAAAGCGGTGAATGTGTGGCTAAAATTACGTTTATATTCGGAATCCGGTTTTATCGTATTGTATTATATCTAGATGATGCGGCGATTTTGAAGGTTTGAACATCTGTTTTATCTTGCGGCCATATGATACAGGACCAGGCTGAAATTGTTATAGCCCTTTACCAAAGATGGCTTGATGAATGGAATGGAAGAAACGCTGCCGGCATGGCGGAGCTATTTGCAGAAGATGGCAATCTAATAGGCTTTGATGGAAGCCAGATTATAGGCCGTGCAGATCTGGAGGAGGTGTTAGGTGGCATTTTTGCCCACCACGCCACGGCCAGCTATGTGGCTATAATCAGGGAAATAAGATTTTTAACAGCCGGGGTAGCCTGGCTGAAAGCTGATGTGGGCATGGTACCGGCGGGGAAAATGGATATATTGCCTGCTTTAAATGCTGTACAAACCCTGATAGCGCTAAAAGAAGAAGACAAATGGGTGATTTCCGTCTTTCAAAATACCCCTGCTGCTTTTCACGCGTTGCCGGAATTGAGTGACCAAATGACTGCGGAGTTACGTAAAGTGTTGAACGAAATAAATAACAATTAAAAACAGTAGAAGCCCCATTTTGGGGCTTCTACTGTTACTAATTAGTATATAATTTATTTATTTGCTGCGGCTTCTTCTTCAGCCTTTCTTTGTTCCTTATTTTTCTTGCTCTTATCTATTATTGCGCCCACACCTGCACCTGCACCTGCGCCAAGTAAGCCGCCAACAATTGCGCCTTCGCCTTTTTTCTTGTCAACCATTGCACCGGTTATGGCTCCCGCCCCTGCACCAATTACTGCACCCTTCACAGCACCTGTCCATCCTTTTTTCTTGGCCGGAGCCGATGCTGTAGTAGCTGCTACAGGTTGGGGAGTGGAATTGTAGGTAGTTGATGAATAGTTATTGGTAGTCCTGCCTCCGCCACTTGCACTATGCCGTGTGGTATGAGATGATGACTTGGTGGTCTTCACTGCGACAGGCTCATTATTAACGGGTTGAACCATAGTAGCTGCTGTATTCATAGAGTCGATAATGCGTTGTTTCCCGGCTTCAGCTTTCATAGAATCAATAGTTTTTTGCTGTTGTTCCATGGTCTCTGCTTGTTTATCTGCAGAACTGTTGCAGGAGAGAATAGAAAGGGATATTGCTAATATTGAAAGTGTCTGTTTCATAATTTTGTTATTTAGTTTTTTGCCTGGTAAATACGAAACAGTTAAAAGAACCGTGCCAACAACAATATATTTACCTAATTTCTTGCAACTATATGATTATATAGTATTAAAAATTTGCATTAAATATGCATTTATTGATGCTGCACCATCCGTTCATCATTTTATATCCTATCTTTACAACTTTGAGATAACCGTTAAATCAGACTTTTATATTCTGAGCTGCAAATTGTTTTAGACGCAGATATGTTGTGGGTACGAAAATACGACTTTGCCGCAACTTAAAGAGCTTTTAGACTTTTATTTCATTAAAATTTCACCATTCATATTACTATGGAAGACCTCAAAACTTCAATCAAACAACAGATAATTGATTCACTTAACCTTCAGGGAATGACACCCGCACAGATAGATGATAATGCGCCATTGTTTGGCGAAGGTCTCGGACTTGACAGCATTGACTCACTGGAACTGATGGTATTGCTTGAGCGCAACTACGGCATTAAAATTGAGGATGCCCGTGAAGGACGTAAAATATTGTCTTCAGTACAAACTATGGCTGACTACATACAGGCAAACCGAAAAATATAAAAGTGGCGATGGCAGAAAAAGTTGTTATAACTGCTACGGGATTGATTAGTTGCATTGGTTCAGGCAAAGAAAGCCATTTAAATGCGTTCAGGGAACGTCAAAGTGGTGTTCATTATGCCAGGCATCTTCGTTCAAAACATATCAAAACCCTGTTATTAGGGGAAGTGGATAGGAGTAATGACGAGTTGGCTGTTGCGCTAGGCTTGCCCGCGGGTGATAACGGATATACACGTACCTCATTGCTTTCCATGACCGCTGTGGGTGAATTACTCAGCGGAGTAGATATTGCTTTGCTCAAAAATGAGCGTTTTGCTTTTATTAATGCCAACACAGTCGGCGGAATGGGCAAGATGGAGCAATTATATATTGATCTTATTTCAGACCATACAGCACCGGAAGTGCTTAAATATATCCCTACATTTGATTGTTCACAGAGTACGGAAGTAACAGCCAGGCACTTTGGCCTAGAGCCCTTTATGGCCACTATAAGTACTGCCTGTTCGTCTTCAGCAAGCGCACTAATGATGGGCGCAAGAATGATAAAGCAAGGTATAGTAAGGCGGGCGGTTTGTGGCGGTTGCGATGCGCTGAGTGCCTTTACAGTAAATGGCTTTTACAGCCTGAAGAATGTGGATAAGAGCCTCTCCCGTCCGTTTGACCAGAACAGGAACGGTTTGAATATTGGGGAGGCAGCGGGATATTGCCTTTTAGAATCAGAAGCGGCCGCGAAAGAACGAGGCGCATATGTCATAGCTGAGTTTACCGGCTATGCCAATACAAACGATGCCTACCATTCTACAGCGCCCGCACCTGACGGTTCCGGCGCTCACGCTACTATGGCCAAGGCATTGGCCATGGCTGGGTTGGCACCGGGTGAAGTTGCCTATATCAATGCGCATGGCACTGCAACTCAGAATAATGACTTGGCCGAGGGCAGGGCGATTGAGCGTTTATTCGGGGGCAAGGTGCCGTTTAGTTCCACCAAACCTTTCACAGGTCATACGCTGGCCGCGGCCGGTGTTATCGAGGCTATTTTCAGTTTGTGGGCAATGGAAGAAGGATTGATCATCCCAAATCTTAATTTTGAAACCAGGATGGAGGAACTGGCGGTCAGTCCTGCAACCATATTACTTGAAAACCAGACTCTCAACCACGTACTTAGTAACTCATTCGGTTTTGGGGGCAGCAATGTATCACTCGTATTCAGCAAACCATGACGCAACCGCTCTATATCATTTCTTCCTGTGCCATATCACCTCAGCTCAGCTATGACTCAGAGCATTTTTTAGCGCCACCAGTATCCACCGATAGCGGGAAAATGTATGTGGGTGATGTTGATTATCACAGATATATTTCGCCGGTAGCAATCAGGCGCATGAGCCGAATGCTTAAAATTGGTATTACCGCCGGCATGAGGTGCCTTGAAAAGGCCGGTGTGAAAACTCCGTTGGCTATAATTACTGGTACCAGCCGGGGAAGCGTCACTGATATGGAAGTTTTCATGAAAGACATGATTACCCTTGAAGAGGAAGCGCTTAATCCTTCAGGGTTTATACAATCAACTTACAACTCGGTAAATGGCTGGCTGGCACTGATGGCACAATGCAAGGGATACAACCAGGCCTTTGTACACAGGGGTTTTTCGTTTGAGCTGGCAGTCTTTGACGCTATGCTTACGCTTGCAGAGACGGACAGCGATGCCTATATATTATGCGGCAGCTTTGATGAACTTACCGAGGATTATTACAAGATAAGAGATAAAGCAGGTTTTTTTAAAAGATTAACGCCACCTAATTTGGCACTGCTGGCACATTATGACACACCAGGCAGCATAGCGGGGGAGGGGGCAGCCTTTTTTACTGTTAGTAATAACTCTACCGGTGCATCTTGTGCCATTTTGGATGTAGAAATGATTCACCAGGCTGACTGGACTAAAGTAAAAAATGCCATTGACGATTTATTGATAAAGAATGGATTGGTAGCCGCTGATATAGATATATTGTTAAGCGGTATGAACGGAGATTCCCGAAACGCTTTTATTGTGGAGCCATTGCTGGCAGCGTTGCCTGTGCAAACATCTATAGTAGTGTTCAAGCATCTTTGTGGCGAGTATGCTACTGCTTCGTCATTCGGTATTTGGTTGGCCCATTCTATATTTAATTTGGGTAAAATACCACCGGCTGCGCTTTACAGGAGCGGTACTTCAACAAATATAAGAAATATGTTGTTTTTTAACGTGACTATATCTAATAACGTATCTGTTATGTTGTTGCGCGCCTGTGTTTAGCAATAGCGAGCAATATGTTCAGCGAAGTACATGCATAAAAATTAGGCGAACATTGGTTCGCCTCGAAAGTTATATTATGTAAAAGAGCTGATCTAAATCGCTCTCATGCGGTTATTCTTTGGGTTATGTTCTACTTCTGCCAGTCAGAGCGCCTCCATTAATGGTGGTAAATGCATACCGAAACGTCCCCTTAAACCTTTTTTTAGTCCGTACCAGCCACTAAGCGGATTGGTTTCAGCCCGACCCCAAGCTTCTACAGTCCCTTCTGCAGCGGGTTTCTGCTCATCTGCACTGCCAAACGGCATCCAGTCGCCGTGTTGCTTCAGCATTTCATGGAGGTCATTAATGCAAGGCGAATCGAAGTGCAGTACCGTTTTGCCAACAGTGCAAACCAACACGGGTCGGTTTTTTGATTCGTCTTTGTGCATTTTATATTCTGAAGTGCCCGGCGGGGTGAGCAACATCCACGGACTATCCTTTGTTACCTCTCCTTGTACAGTGGCCATTGCCGGTTTTTTTATAAAAATAATAATTTTTATTATGGCGGGGCAGATTAAAAATAAAAAAATTAGTCTTACGCTACAACGCCCGTTTTTTTATATTGCCTGGCGTATAGCCTTATTTTAGTATATTTTATAAAGCTTTCGTAAGATATGTTTTTGCACAGCACATAACCCCAGTAACCGTCAAGAAAGCCTTTGCGGATAATATAATGGTAAAAAAAAGTCCAACGGGGCCCAAAAATAATTTTTAAGAGCGATATGCTTATGCCATTCTCCGCATAGTGTTTTGCAGCAAGCTCGGTATATAACTGAATTTTCCTGCTATGCTCTGAAATGGTATTGTAACTATGGTGCAGAAGGTCACCGTCTAAATGCGCAAGCGAGTGCGGGGCGTTATTCATTTCAAACCCCTCATGCACTTTATTCCTGTTAATATGTCCTTTATTTTTATTCAACAGCCTGAGCTTGTGTTTAGGGTACCAGCCGCAGTGTTTAATCCATTTGCCGCAATAATTAGTAAGAATGTTTATGTAATAGCCATCGGCCTGCGGGTTGTTCTTTATTGCTAAAATGCTGGCAGTCAATTCTTCTGACAAAATTTCATCAGCGTCAATGGAGATTATCCAGTCATAACTAGCCTGTTCAACTGCAAACGCCTTTTGATCACCAAAGCCCATGAATTTTTTATAAAATATTCTTGCGCCCATGTTTTGCGCAAGCGCTACCGTTTTATCCTGGGAATAGCTGTCAACTAAAATTACTTCATCAGCTACCTTTAGAATGGATTCGAGGCACTGTTGTATATTTTTCTCTTCATTATACGTGATGATGACACAGGATATTTTAATCATACAACTACATTTGAATTTGCTGACAGGGTTCTTTATTGCAACACAAATATTAAGCCGAAATTTCAAAATGTGTTAAAGAATTTTTAAAATAATGAGTTGATGCGCCTGTGGGAATTTTTCGGAATCAGCAATTTTTAATTCATATTTATTACTTTGCAGGTATGAATGCCGAAGAAATAAGAGAATATGCTATAACAATGGAGGGTGTTTCCGAGGGTTTTCCGTTTGGCGAAGGCACCCTTGTTTTTAAAGTAAATGAAAAGGTATTTCTGCTGTTGTCACTTGACAGTTCACCGCTGCAATTTAATGTTAAGTGCGACCCTGAACTCGCAATTGCCCTTCGGGATGAATATGAATGTATTCTCCCCGGATATCATATGAATAAAAAGCATTGGAATACCATTGTCATGGACAATGCACTGAGCAGTGCACAAGTGAAAGAATTTATTCTTCATTCTTACGAACTGGTACAAAGCAAAAAGAAAAAATGACTTCTAAAGGTTTTGGAGTACTGAAAGATTGCTATATCTTTAGCCTTTTATAACCATTTCACATTCATCGAACAAATACACAACTATGATGCAAAGGAAGATTTACATATTCTGTCTTGCGCTTTCTATGATCAGCTTTATGCCGATAAGCCACGCCCAGAAGGGTAAAAGCGAAATTTCGGTGGCTTACGGATACTATAGTGCCTATTCTATTGTAGATCATGCGACTAATACTAATCCGGCGTTCAGCAATTCTTCAGGAGTTGGTATGCTTAACTACAAATACTACCTTACAAAAAAGGTAACAATAGGTATGGGTTTCGGATATGAGAATATTAGCAGCTGGGGTAGTTTCCTTTCATTTACGCCGGAGTTTACATATACTTATTATGACGATCCGAGCAACCGCATAAGGGTTAAATTCTACGGCGGTGCTTCAGTTGGGCTAACCGTATTTGATGATTTGTTTGTATATAATAATCCATATTCGTACCATACTGATGAATCTGGTGTTAAGTTAACAGGGCATGTTACGCCTTTTGGTATGAGGATCGGCCGCAAGTTGGGTGGCTTTATGGAGCTCGGTCTTGGCTACAAAGGTTTATTTAATTTTGGTATGTCTTACAGATTCCGCACGCACGCAAGAGAGCATACTGAAAACTAAATTTTTTATATAAATTATTAGAAAGCCGACTCAAATAAAATGAGTTGGCTTTTATATTTTTTGCTGTTGAATTAGGCTTGCTATTGATCGTCTGCTATTTTGCATATATTAATTTGTTTATATCTTAATGCCATTTTTTTTGACAGTTGAGCAGTTTACTGTTAAGACTTTGTCACTAATGGCTGCACGGAAAAATGTGGCCATTTTTAGTTGGTACACTTACAGTTTTAGCAAAACATGTAAGTGCGTTCGGCATATTTTTTGGTATGTTTACTCAAAAACTATTTAGTGGGATGCTGAAGTATATTAAATATGTGATGATATTGCTGTTAATGAGTACGACGAAAAATTTATTTTCGAAAGTCCGATCTTTTTCTGGCAAAGTAACAGACATCAATAAAAAGGGAATTGCGTATGCATCGTTGAAAGCGGTGGAAAGAAATGAAGTTTTTTATTGTGATGGAAGCGGAAAGTTTAATTTTCGTGCAGATACAGACTCAATTGATTTACTTTCTGTTACCTCGCAGGGTTTCGAGGCAAAGGAGCTAGAGACAGAGTCGTTGAGTAAAGACTCCATTATAATTGAGTTGGATAGGAGTAGCCGGCATTTAAAAGAAGCATCCATAAAGGCAGATGGAGGAAAAATAAAAGTGGATAGGGCCGGAAACGATAAAAGCAGTCATAGCGCGGGATGTTTTTTAACATACAAAGATGAAATTGCAGTATATTTAAAGATAGAGCAAGAAAAAAATGCGGTTCTTAAAAGCATTGCTGCATATATTACTAAGGACGGGCTGCCCGCTACAAAATTTTTGATGCACGTTTACATCAAAGATTCAGCAACTGGTGGCCCTGGTGAGGAGATAACCGATAGTTTGTTGGTAGTGCACGGGCGAAAGGGAAATGAATGGATCACTGCTGATCTTAGTGAAAGAATTTTACAGGTGAAAGATGGCATTTTTGTATCTGTTGAATGGGCCTCAGGTTATGGAAACGATTATTTCCCTATTCCTCTGAAAAATGCTACAAATTATTATTCCGGTAATGACTCATTAAGGGAAGTATTCAACGGTCAGGTTGTCGGCCTCAACTGGCAAAGCGGACAACCACAGGTTTATCGGCGATACGCCAGGGACATATACGAAAATAACAATTCAGGAAAGTGGTTTTTGACGAAGCCACTGAGGGGCGGGCATAAATTAGGTTTATGGATCTGCCCGATGATATATTGCACCTATACTTATTTAGAAAGATAAAAGCCCGACCACCCGGTGTTGGCCGCTTTTTATTGCAATAATTACAACCATCCCAAATTTCATTAGTCACTTTGGTATATTTGCGCACAAATGAAGATTTACATGCGCATTTTACTTTCTTTTTTTCTTATATTTATTTTAGTTTTCAGTAGTTGTCGTAACCGGCAGAATGTTGACCTTATTGTACATAATGGCAAAGTATATACGGTTGACAGTGGCTTTTCCATTGCTGAAGCCTTTGCAGTGAAAGATGGTAAGATTGTAGCAGTTGGCAAGACTTATGATATCCTTTATAAGTATAAAGGAGCTGAATTGATTGACGCCCGTGGTAATGCTATCTATCCCGGCTTTATAGACGCTCATGCACACTTCGTAGGGTATGGCCGTTCTCTGTTTGAAGTCAATCTTTTTGGTTGCAATAACTGGGATGAGGTACTGGCCAGGGTTAAAAAGTTCGCAGGTGAACATCCCAACGATATATGGATCAGGGGAAGGGGTTGGGATCAGAATAATTTTCCCTTGCAGGCGTATCCTGATAATACTCAACTCGATGTACTTTTTCCGGGTAAGGCTGTGCTGCTGGATAGGGTTGACGGCCATGCCGCTATTGCAAATACCAAAGCGCTGGAGCTTGGCCACGTAGTGGCAGGGCAGGCGGTAAGCGGTGGTTCAATTGAAACAAAAAATGGGAAACTTACAGGTTTGCTCATTGATAATGCGGTTGATATTTTATCGTCTCTTATCCCAAGGCCTTCCGCTGCTGATTATGAGAAATGGCTTACTACCGCCGAAAAGAACTGTTTTCAGCAAGGGCTCACCACCATTACTGATTGTGGTTTAATGTACTATGAAGTTGCGGCAATTGACTCGCTGCAGCAGCGAGGTAAACTTCAAATGAGAATCTATGCAATGCTTACTGACTCCCCAGCTAATTTCGAAAGATATATTGGTAAAGCCACTTATAAAACTGACCGTTTATACGTAAGAGGCGTAAAAGCTTATGCTGATGGGGCACTCGGAAGCCGTGGAGCCTGCCTGCTTGCGCCTTATTCTGATAAAGCCGGCTGGCAAGGTTTTTTACTTAACCCGGTAAGCCACTACGATTCGCTGGCAAAAATGCTCTCCATTACAGACTTTCAAATGTGTACTCACGCTATAGGTGACAGCGGTAACAGAATAATTTTGAGCGTATATGCTAAATATTTGAATGGCAAGAACGATAAGCGCTGGCGGATAGAGCATGCCCAGTTTGTAAATGCCGCTGACTATAATTTGTTCGGAAAAAATGCCGTAATTCCTTCAGTGCAGCCAACACATGCCACCAGCGATATGCACTGGGCAGGGGAGCGGCTAGGAACAGCCCGGCTTAAATATGCCTATGCTTACCGTAGTCTACTGGAGCAAAACGGCTGGTTGCCATTGGGTACCGATTTTCCCGTTGAGGATATTTCAACAGTAAAAACTTTTTATGCTGCTGTCGTCCGAAAGGATGGGAAAGGCTATCCGCAGGGCGGATTTCAGAAGGAAAATGCACTAACCCGTGAACAGGCATTAAGAGGGATGACTATATGGGCGGCGAAGGCCGGCTTTATGGAAAAGGAAACAGGCAGCCTAGAGCCAGGCAAAAAAGCTGACTTTGTTATTCTAAATGCAGATATAATGCAAATTCCGGAGGATGCCATAATACAAACCCAGGTATTTGGAACCTTTATCGGCGGTAAGAAAGTTTATGGCAACTAATATAACTTGAATATCAAAAATAAGAATTCAGCCACCTGAATACCACACACAAAAAATCATTAAAAATTCTGCCTTTCTATCAATATTTTTGCAACAAGAGGGAGTAAATCAATAAATGGCTGAAAAAGACGAATTTTCCGGGCAGGCATCGGTAATGATTGGAGACATGTACCAGAGCTGGTTTTTAGACTATGCCAGCTATGTAATACTGGAGCGTGCAGTTCCCGCTATTGAAGATGGCATGAAACCAGTGCAGCGGCGTATTCTCCATGCCATGAAAGAAATGGACGATGGCCGCTTTAACAAGGTGGCCAACGTCATAGGGCAGACCATGCAGTATCATCCGCATGGCGACGCATCTATCAGTGATGCCATTGTGGGAATGGGTCAGAAAGACCTGATGATAGAAACACAGGGTAACTGGGGCGACATAAGGACCGGTGACCCCGCGGCCGCCGCCCGTTATATAGAAGCCCGCCTTTCTAAATTTGCACTTGAAGTAGCATTTAATGCCAAGACAACGACCTGGCAGCTAAGCTATGACGGGCGTAAAAATGAACCTGTAACATTGCCCATGAAGTTTCCTTTACTCCTGGCACAGGGCACTGATGGTATTGCGGTAGGGCTGAGTACGAAGATATTGCCACATAATTTTTGCGAAATAATTGAGTGTGCCATTAAACATCTGAAAGGAAAACCATTTGAATTATTTCCTGATTTCCTTCATGGGGGAATGGTAGATGTGAGTAATTACAATGACGGAGCAAGGGGCGGAAAAGTAAGAGTGCGGGCTCATATTGAAGAAGCCGATAAAAAGACGTTGCTGATAAAAAGTGTTCCTTACGGTATTACCACTTCAACTCTGGTGGATAGCATACTTAAAGCCAATGAAACAGGTAAAATAAAAATAAAAAGTGTAACCGACAATACCGCTAAAGACGTAGAACTGACTGTTGTGTTGCCGCCAGGGGTTGATACGGGACAAACTATTGATGCGCTGTATGCATTTACTGATTGTGAAATATCAATTTCTCCTAATGCCTGTGTCATCATAGCTGATAAGCCGCATTTCATTGGCGCAAGTGATTTGCTGCGCCATTCTGTGCAGCACACAAAAGATTTACTGCTCCGCGAACTGGAAATAAAACTTAGTGAGCTGGAAGATGACTGGCACTATTCATCACTGGAAAAATTATTTATTGAGAATCGTATTTATCGGGATATAGAAGAAGAAACTACCTGGGAGGGTGTTTTGGCGGCAATAGACAGGGGGCTTTCTCCCTTCAAGCCTTTACTAAGGCGGATTGTAACACAGGATGACATCATTAAGCTGACAGAAATAAAGATAAAACGTATATCCAAATTCGACGCTTTTAAAGCCGACGAGCATATAAGGGGCGTAGAGCAACATATTGAGGAGGTTAAAAATAATATTGATAACCTGAATGATTTTTCTATCCGTTATTTTGAAAACCTGTTGAAAAAATATGGCAAGGGAAGAGAAAGGCAGACAGAGATAAGGCCGTTTGAGACTATACAGGCGAATACAGTTGCGATTGCCAACACCAAATTATATGTAAATAAAAAAGAAGGTTTTATTGGCGCCAGCCTTAAAAAAGATGAACTGGCTTTCGAATGTTCCGATCTTGATAACATTATTATTCTGCGCAAAGACGGCAGGATGATGATAACCAAGGTTGCTGAAAAAACATTCGTCGGCAAAGATATCATCCATGTTGATATATTTAGAAAGAATGACGAGCGTACGACTTATAATATGCTCTATGTTGACGGTAAAACCGGGATAACATACGGTAAACGTTTTAATGTGACTGGAATAACCCGTGATAAGGAATATGACCTGACGAAGGGTAACCCCGGAAGCAGGGTACTCTACCATACCGTAAACCCTAACGGCGAAGCAGAGGTAATAACCATAACACTTGCACCTGGCTGCAAAGCAAGGGTAAAGGTGCTCGATTATTATTTTGAAGAACTTGAAATAAAAGGGAGGAGTGCGCAGGGCAATCAGGCTACTAAGTACCCTATAAAAAGTATCAGGTTTAAAGAAAAAGGCCGCTCGACCATATCAGCTCTGAAACTGTGGTACGATAATACAGTTGGCAGGCTCAATAAAGACGGCAACGGTGAGTTGCTCGGCAGGTTTGATGAAAAAGATAAAATAATTGTATTTTATAAAGACGGCACTTATGAGTTGACCGATTACGAACTGACTAACCGGTATGATTATAATACTATCATGCTTATTGAAAAATTTCATCCTAAAAGAGTAGTAAGCGCTATTTATTATGATGCGAAGTCAAAACAATTTAACGCCAAGCGTTTTTTGATAGAGAGTCAGACATTAAAAAATAAGTACCTATTTATAAAAGAAGGCGAGGGCAACTATCTGCAAATGGTAACAACATTACCAGAGCCGGTGGTTATCATCAGGACCGGGAAAAGCAAAAATGATTTGAAAGAAGAGCAGATAGCTTTACATGAGGTAATAGATATAACTGGTTGGAAAACAATTGGTAGTTACATTGCCAGCGATGATATGAAGAACCTTTCTCTTGTACCACCAATCAATGAAGATACCGGTGAGCCGGAAGCGCCGACGTTGTTTTAACTGTATCATAATGGATATTATCGGTAGTCATCATTATGTTTCATAATTTGATTTCACATGCTTTCCTTACATTTATATAAACTAAATTCATTTATTAACCGTTGGTATTAAGCAAAGGCATTATTTTTTATACCATTTATACAGGCTTTAAATCTGATTTGTATTTTGGATCGGCGGTTGCACGAGTCATTTTTAATTCATTTGATAACTGCCTTTTTGATAGAAAAGAATAAAATTTCCTACCTTCACGAATTATTACATTGTTATTGAAAGAGATATTTTAATGAAAAAGATTGAACTTGAAATAGTCGCCTTATCTCACAGCATCACCCAAACTCATTCGTATGCAGTTGTGCTTGGGGAAATCAGCGGTCTGAGGCGCCTCCCGATTGTGATTGGTGGTTTTGAAGCTCAGGCGATAGCGGTGGCATTAGAGCGGATGCAACCCACAAGGCCGCTCACACATGACCTTTTCGCTAATTTTATGGCAACTTATGGCGTTGAACTGGTTGAGGTTGTTATTTATAAACTAGAGGAAGGTATATTTTTTGCGAAGCTGATTTGCAAAAGCAATAATGACGTAACTGAAATAGATTCACGCACTTCTGATGCGCTGGCGATGGCGGTTAGGTCAGGATGCCGTATTTTCACCTACGAGAATATTTTGGAGACAGCGGGTCTGTTTTTGGATCAGTCAGAAGGGCAAATCGTTCCTGCCGGTGAAGGGAAACCTGGTTCTGTACATGTAAAAAGTGATTCTGCTACTGACACTGAAATGAAGGGCCTTAACCTGGAAGAGTTGAATAAATTGCTTCAGCAAGTGCTGGATCAGGAAGATTACGTAAAGGCGATAAGAATACGTGATGAAATAAATAGCAGGAAATAATATAATTTTACTTAGTTATAATAACTGTGCCCGGCAATGCGTT
Source organism: Taibaiella sp. (assembly GCA_014377675.1). Taxonomy (GTDB): domain Bacteria; phylum Bacteroidota; class Bacteroidia; order Chitinophagales; family Chitinophagaceae; genus Flavipsychrobacter. The sequence continues at coordinate 10,165 of JACMPD010000221.1, read as the reverse complement.
ACCTTTTTAATATTGTGCTTAAAAATCAGATATGAGGAAGCTTTGGATTGCTGGGATTTTACTTGCTTTTCTTCACCAACCGCTTCATGCGCAGCGCGTGTGCGGAAATGATTTCACCCGGGCTGCGATAATAAAGAAGGATCCGTCGTTTGCAGAGCGGATATATAAACAGCGTGGTGAACTACAGGGTGTATCTGATAAATATTACCAAAAGCAGAAAGACAATCTGCAAAAGACAACAGCAGCTGCTCCCATCCCGTTTATATTTCATGTAATTATATCTTCCGCCAGGTTAGCAAATATCGGTGGTCCTGCAGGGGTAGCCCAAAGGTGTGTTTCACAGATTGAAACCTTGAATGAAGATTATAACCGTGAAAACGGGGATTCTACTCTGATACCATCTGGTTGGAAATCGCTTTATGCTTCTACGGGCATCAGGTATGGGTTGGCTCATACAGATCCTTCTGGCCGTGGTACTGCTGGTTGGGAAATTAAAATATCTGACAGCCTTTTTCAGCTGGGGGACTTTTCTGATTACGGAAAAGCGAAATACGACACTACAGGTGGTTTAAATGCATGGGACGTAAATAAATATCTAAATATTTGGTGTATCTATTTCAGTGATTTTCCAAGTTTGCTGGGCGTCTCAACACCGTATTCCTTTACAGTTTCAGGTGTTGGCAGCATTCCTGACAATCAGCGGGGAGTTTGCGTAGCTTATAATGCATTTGGTAAAAGAGCGGCATCCACCGACAACTACTTTTCTTTAGGCATTAATTATGCAGACCGGGGCCGCACCCTTACCCATGAACTAGGACATTTTTTTGAACTTTGGCATACCTGGGGCGATGACTTTGGCTATTGCCCATGGGAGAGTGGTGGTAGTGATGATGGTATAGCGGATACGCCGCCGGAATCAGATCATCAATATGGTAACCCTGTTTATAATATAAGCGGCGGTACCATATATGACGGTTGCAGGGTGAACAGCAATACAGGTGCGTTGATGCAGCCCAAAGGAATTCCATGTCTCGATTTCATGGACTATACTGATGACGTGGCTATGCATATGTTTACTACGGCTCAGGCTGGTGTTGTAGCGGCCATGGCCGCAGGGGAGAGCCTAAGCTTAACCCAGCACCCGGCATTACTTGACTGGCCCCTTTACGTCCCTGATCTAAGTGTAGATAATGTAGATATATTCCCCAATCCTGCAACCGGTATGGTGCACATTTCTTTTAGCGGAACGGGAACCGAATTGCAGGAGGTAGTTGTCAGGAATGTTGTCGGGCAGCAGGTGTACAAGTCGGCAGTCGGGAATGTTAAAAACGGCATTTTTTCTATAAATCTCGAGGGTCTGGTCAAAGGTATTTACTTTGTTACCTGTAACTTTGTGTCAGGTAACGTAACAAAGAAAATATTATTACTATAATGGTAAAACTACTCAGCTTATCAACAGTTCTTACTCAATCAAATTTAGATAAAAACCTCCTCGCTATTGCAGAAAAAGTGCAGAAGGGGGAGCGGATAACAGAAGCGGATGGCCTGTTGCTTTTTGAAAAAGGCGAACTTGGTTTTCTGGGAGCGTTGGCTAATTATATCGCTGAAAATTTACATGGCGGCAAAGTATACTTCAACCGCAACTTTCATATAGAGCCCACAAATGTATGTGTCTTTACCTGTAACTTTTGTTCATACTCTCGTGTTTATGCCCACAGGGACGAAGGCTGGGAGTTGAGCATGGAGCAGATGATGGATATCGTGCGCAAGTATGATGGAAAACCGGTAACTGAAGTACATATAGTTGGTGGGGTACATCCTAAGATGAACTTGGAGTTCTTTTGCGAGTTGCTTGCCAAGATTAGGGCGCACAGGCCTGACCTGCACCTTAAAGGGTTTACTGCAGTTGAGCTTGAGTATATGTTCCGTAAGGCAAAGCTGACAACTGAAGAGGGCCTCGCCAAAATGCAGGCTACCGGGCTTCAATCTTTACCGGGTGGAGGTGCCGAGATATTTCATCCGGATGTACGCAATATAATATGTGCCGATAAAGTAGACGGGGCGGGATGGCTTAACATACACGAAACCGCTCATAAACTTGGAATGCATAGCAATGCAACCATGTTGTATGGACACATTGAAAAATATACGCATATTATTGATCATATGAGCAAACTGCGCCAGTCTCAGGATAAGACAGGCGGCTATAATTGTTTCATCCCGCTGAAGTTCCGCAACAAAGGCAATGATATGTCACACATTGCAGAGAAATCTGTTATTGAGGATCTCAGGTTGTATGCTATCGCCAGAATATTCATGGATAACTTCCGTAACCTTAAGGCCTACTGGCCCATGCTAGGCAGGCAGACAGCGCAACTTACCCTTTCCTTTGGCGTTAACGACCTGGACGGCACTATTGATGATACTACAAAAATTTACTCTATGGCCGGTTCTGAAGAACAAAATCCATCTCTATCAACCGAGGAACTGTGTGATATGATACTGGCCGCCGGCCGGAGGCCTGTAGAGCGTGGTACGCTATATAATGAGATAAAAGAATATACTGAAGAAAGCACTTTTGCTTAACACGACATTTTATTGCACTTTTTTGAAGCCGGTATTATGATATGCCGGCTTCTTTTATTTATTATGGGATATAGTAAGTTTTTGCTGCCAAACTTTACCCTCGCTTCTCATCATTGCCATGTAAATGCCATCCGGTATTTCGATATTAACTATTGTGGCAACGTTGGACTCTACGGATATTTCTTCAACCGTTCTCCCATTGATGTCTATAATGGCCACTGTAATATTGCATTTATTCTGTAGGTGAGAATCAATAGTGATTGCAGTATTTGTTGGAACGGGATATATTGTAATGTATTCAGGTTGGGTATATATTGTTTGTACGGAAGTTGAATAATCTGATTTTCTTATGCGATTGTTGGTGTAGTCAGCTATGTAAATGTTTCCTATAGAGTCCACAGCCACACCATATGGATTATTTAAGTTGGCATACGTAGCCGGCCCGCCATCACCACTGAACCCAGCGGTACCAATACCGGCAATACTTGTAATAGTGCCTGATGCATTGACCATTCTTATTTTAAAGTTCCAGCCGTCGGCAATGAACACTTTCCCCGATTGATCAACCGCTACGCCTATTGGTTCTGATAGTCCGGCTGCCGTTGCCGGCCCGTTATCTCCTGCAGCTGATGACGTACCTGTGCCAGCATAAGTATTTATTTTTCCTGTTGAGGTTACCTTTCTTATGCGTTGGTTATCAACATCTGCTATATAGATATCTCCCAAAACGTTAACTGCAATACCAGCCGGATTATACAGCCGTGCGTCGGTTGCGGGTCCATCATCTCCGCTGAAGCCGGCAGTACCGTTGCCAGCAACCGTGGTAATAATACCTGAGGTATTTATTTTTCTCACCCTGTTATTACTTTGGTCAGCAATGTAGATATTGCCTGCATTATCAGTCGCAACACTCCTTGGAGCATCTAATAACGCTGCTGTCGCTGAGCCTGCGTCGCCCCCGAAACCTGCCGTGCCATTACCTGCCACGTTTGTTATGGTGTCATTATGTATCTTCCTGATGCAATGGTTGTTTCTATCGGCTATGAATACATTGCCCGCATTGTCAACCGCAACACCTGTTGGCGCACTTATCTGTGCGTTTGTAGCGGGTCCTCCATCACCACTGTATCCCGAAATTCCGTTGCCTGCAATTGTTGTGATAATGCCTGAAATATCCACCTTCCTGATACGGTTGTTAAGGCGGTCGGCAATATATACATTTCCCGCATTGTCAACGGCAACCGCGAAAGGCCCGTTTAATGATGCAACAGATGCCGTGATGCCATCACCATTGAATGCGGGCGTTCCATTACCCGCAATGGTAGTTATGGTTTGCGCTGATATGGCAGAGGCAAATAGTAAAAGGACAGCCGTAACAGAAGGTGAGTAAAGGTGCATGTTTAATAAACGCTGGCAGGGATTGTTTATTACTTTTATGACATGAAAATTAGAGTGGTATATAATAAAGGCGCCCGCTCCGTGGTTGCGTCCGTTTTTATTATATAAAATAAATCATTGATGCTATTCTTCTTCATCAAACTGCAACACATCCTTGTTGGCGGTAAGCAATTCAAACTCTTCTTTAGAACCTACAATCATATCATCAAAATCACGCATGCCGGTACCGGCTGGTATGAGGTTACCCGTAATAACGTTTTCTTTCAGGCCAATGAGGCTGTCAGACTTACCATTGATAGCGGCTTGTGACAATACTTTTGTCGTTTCTTGGAAAGATGCTGCAGATATCCAGCTCTGTGTTCCTAATGATGCCTTGGTAATACCAAGCAACATAGGTGACGAGGTAGCCGGATTTGCATCACGGTATTCAACCAGCTTTTTATCCATACGGCGTATGACACTGTTTTCTTCACGCAATTCTCGCAGGGTTACAATCTGGCCAGGGTGCAACTTCTCAGAGCTACCTGATTCTGTTACAACCTTCTTATCATAAATCCAGTCATTCTCATCCATGAAGTCGAATTTATCGACGGTGTCTTCTTCAAGGAATTTCGTGTCTCCCGGATCTACAATGTTTACTTTACGCATCATTTGGCGAACAATTACCTCCACGTGCTTGTCATTGATCTTCACACCCTGCAAACGATATACTTCCTGAATTTCATTTACTAAGTACTCCTGCACCGCGAATGGTCCTTTAATAGAGAGGATATCGCTCGGCGTTGTGGCACCATCAGAAAGCGAAGTACCTGCTTTTACAAAGTCACCATCCTGAACCATGATGTGGCGGGTAAGAGGAACCAGGTATTTCTTCACCAGTCCTTCACGTGACTCAACAATGATCTCACGGTTACCACGCTTTACGCTACCGAAGGCAACTACACCGTCAATTTCGGCAACTATGGCAGGGTTGCTTGGGTTACGTGCTTCAAACAACTCTGTAACCCGCGGAAGACCCCCTGTGATATCCCGGCTACGACCCATTACACGTGGTATTTTTACTAATACCTGCCCGTTGTGCACTTCCTCATCAATATTCACAACAATGTGTGAGCCTACTGGTAAGTTATACATTTTATGGTCTTTGCCTTCAACTATTATACTTGGTATTTTTGTTTTGTCTTTTGTTTCAATAACCACTTTCTCACGGTGACCTGTCTGCTCATCAGCTTCCTCACGGTAGGTAACACCATCTATAATGTTGTCATACTGCACTTTACCACTTACTTCAGATATGATAACGGCGTTGAACGGATCCCAGGTACATATTACATCGCCCTTATTGATTTTCTTGCCATTGCTTATTTTCAGAATAGAACCATAAGGCACGTTATTGGTAATGAGCAAGCGGTCATTTGCCATGTCCACAATACGTACCTCACCGGTACGGCCAATAACTACTATCTGATCTTCGCCTTCAGCATCTTTGTATTTTGTGGTACGCAGACCGTCAAACTGTATTGTTCCATCAAAACGGGCTACCAACTGCGACTCTGTAGAAGATGAGTTGGCCACACCACCTACGTGGAACGTGCGGAGTGTTAACTGTGTACCTGGCTCACCGATAGACTGCGCAGCTATAATACCTACTGCGTCACCTTTCTGCGTCATGTAACCTGTCGCCAGATTCTTACCATAACATTTTGAACAAACTCCACGGCGGCTTTCGCACGTTAATACAGAGCGTATTTCTACTGTATCAATACCACTGTCATCAATGCGGCGGGCAATATCTTCAGTAATTTCTTCGCCTGCATTAGCTATCAGGTTTTCTGAAATAGGATCGTATACGTTGTGTAAAGAAGTACGACCTAAAATACGGTCATACAAAGGCTCAACAATATCTTCATTGTCTTTCAATGCTGATGTTGCTATACCACGCAGTGTTCCGCAATCTTCAAAAGTTATTACAACATCCTGCGCCACATCAACAAGACGACGTGTCAGGTAACCCGCATCCGCCGTTTTAAGGGCTGTATCCGCAAGACCCTTGCGGGCACCATGGGTTGAGATGAAGTACTCCAGTACACTCAAACCAACTTTAAAGTTGGAGAGGATAGGGTTTTCAATGATCTCAGAACCTGATGAACCACTACGACGTGGTTTTGCCATCAGACCTCTGAGGCCCGCAAGCTGTTTAACCTGCTGTTTAGATCCACGCGCACCTGAATCAAGCATCATGTAAACAGAGTTAAACCCTTGTTTATCAGCTGCCATCTCACGGATAAGCGTTTCGGTAACACGTGTATCCACACGTGACCATATATCAATTATCTGGTTGTACCGCTCGTTGTTTGTAATGAGACCCATATTGTAGTTGTCCCATACTTCATTCACTTCTATCTGTGCACTTGCTATCAATTGCTCTTTAACGTCAGGGACTGTAAGATCCTTTATGTTAAATGACAGCCCGCCACGGAATGCAGTACGGAATCCTAATGTCTTAATATCATCCAGGAACGCAACGGTTTTTGGTATATTAGTATTTTTCAGGATATCACCAATTATTTCCCTTAAAGATTTCTTGGTCAGCAGCGCATTTACAAACCCGTTTTCTTTGGGCACAAACTGATTGAACATAACCCTGCCTACTGTAGTTTCAATAAACTGCATCTTCAGGTTACCTTCGGCGTCACGTACGTTAGCCTTTATTTTGATCCAGGCATGAAGATCAGCGCACCCTTCATTATGGGCGATGATTACTTCCTCAGGGCTGTAATAGGTTTTATTCTCGCCTTTTACTTTTAGTTCAGGAGTTGATTTTTTTCCTTTTGAGATGTAATACAAACCAAGTACCATGTCCTGAGAAGGAAGTGTGATTGGTGTACCATTCTGCGGGTTAAGGATATTATGCGAAGCCAGCATTAGTAACTGGGCCTCCAATATAGCAGCATTGCTCAAAGGTACGTGCACCGCCATCTGGTCACCATCGAAATCCGCATTGAACGCCGAACAAACGAGCGGGTGTAGCTGGATCGCTTTACCTTCAATAAGTTTAGGCTGGAATGCCTGAATTGACAACCTGTGGAGGGTAGGGGCGCGGTTAAGCATGATAGGGTGGCCTTTGAGAATATTTTCAAGGATGTCCCAAACTACTGCTTCCTTCCGCTCAACCAGTTTCTTTGCACTCTTAACAGTTTTTACTATACCTCTTTCAATTAGCTTACGGATGATGAATGGTTTGAATAACTCAGCTGCCATATCTTTTGGCAGACCGCATTCATGTAACTTCATTTCAGGGCCCACCACGATAACCGAACGACCCGAATAGTCAACACGCTTACCCAATAGATTTTGACGGAAACGACCTTGTTTACCTTTCAATACATCAGATAGAGATTTCAGCGCACGGCCACCTTCAGCTTTAACTGCGTTAGATTTACGGCTGTTATCGAACAAAGAATCCACAGCCTCCTGAAGCATACGTTTTTCATTACGTAAGATTACTTCAGGTGCTTTAATTTCAATAAGGCGCTTCAAACGGTTGTTACGGATAATAACACGACGGTAGAGGTCATTTAAATCTGATGAGGCGAAACGGCCACCATCAAGCGGAACCAACGGGCGCAGTTCGGGTGGTATAACCGGTATGTATTGCATTACCATCCACTCCAGGCGGTTTTCGATGCGGGTGTTTGCGTCACGGAATGCTTCAACAACACTTAGGCGCTTTAAAGCCTCCTGCTTGCGTTGCTGCGATGTTTCGTTAGCAGCTGCATTACGAAGATCATAGGAAAGCGTATCCAGGTTAATGCGGGAAAGAAGCTGCTGTACGGCTTCTGCACCCATTTTACCTATGAATTTGTTAGGGTCTTCATCGGGAAGAAACTGATTTTCTTTCGGCAAAGCGTCAAGTATCTCCAGGTATTCGTCTTCAGTTAATAGTTGCTGATGCGTTGGTTCTGAGTCTTTTAGGTTCAGTTTGGTGCGTATCATTTCTTCTGCTTCACCTGCGGCAACAACTACATATCGCTCATAATAAACGATGCTTTCCATCTTCTTGGAGCTTACTCCAAGGAGGTAACCAATTTTATTAGGAAGGCTTTTGAAATACCAGATATGTACAATAGGCACAACCAGCTTAATATGGCCAAGGCGCTCGCGACGTACTTTCTTTTCTGTTACTTCAACGCCGCAACGGTCGCAAACAATACCCTTATAACGGATACGCTTGTACTTTCCGCAGAAGCACTCATAATCTTTAACCGGCCCGAATATTTTTTCGCAGAACAAGCCATCACGTTCAGGCTTGTACGTACGGTAATTAATGGTTTCAGGTTTCAGCACCTCTCCATAGGAGCGATCAAGAATCGCGTCAGGAGAAGCCAGGCTGATTGTGATTTTATTAAAACCGGATTTGGGACGGTTATCTTTCTTTATAGCCATTTTTACAATTGTTTATTTCTTTATGTAATCACACTTGCGGATGATATTTATGAAGGGATGAAATTATTTTTTATAATAATTTCATCCCTGCAAAATGATATCGTCCCACTATATACTATGGACTAATTACTAACTACCAATTACTCACTACTCAAACTTCAGTTCCAATCCTAAGCCCCTTAACTCATTCACTAATACGTTGAATGATTCTGGTATGCCGGCTTTCGGAATATTGTCACCCTTAACTATCGCTTCATAGGTTTTTGCACGGCCTATAATGTCAGCTGATTTAAGGGTAAGCAATTCCTGAAGGATGTTAGATGCACCATATGCCTCCAATGCCCAAACCTCCATTTCACCAAAACGCTGACCACCGAACTGAGCTTTACCACCCAATGGCTGCTGTGTAATAAGACTGTATGGCCCGATAGAACGTGCGTGCATCTTGTCATCAACCATGTGATGCAGCTTGATGATGTATATGATACCTACGGTGGCTTTCTGGTGGAAGCGTTCACCGGTTTCACCATCATAAAGATAAGTGTGACCAAAGTCAGGGAGATCAGCCTTTACAATCAGGTCTTCAATTTCCTTAACTGAAGCACCGTCAAATATCGGGGTAGCGAATTTAATGCCAAGCTTTTCACCCGCCCAACCAAGTATAGTTTCATATATCTGGCCGAGATTCATACGGGAAGGTACACCAAGAGGATTCAGTACAACGTCAACCGGGGTGCCATCTTCCAGAAAAGGCATGTCTTCTTCACGCACTATCCTAGCTACAATACCCTTGTTACCGTGGCGTCCCGCCATTTTATCTCCAACTTTCAGTTTACGCTTGCTTGCAAGGTAAACTTTAGCCAGTTTCAATACTCCCGCAGGTAATTCATCACCAATGCTAAGATTGAATTTCTCCCGTTTGTAGCGCCCTATTTCCTCATTAAATTTGATATTATAGTTATGCAGCAGTTGATTGATAAGGCCATCAGTTTCTGCGTCCGCTGTCCAGCCGAGTGGATTTACGTTTGCATAATCAATAGCTCCCAAAGTCTTTGAGTTAAATTTGCCGCCCTTGCTTAAAACAGTTTCACCAAAGTTGTTGGTAACACCTTGTGAGTTCCTGTCTTTCAGCAAGATCATCAATTTTTCAAGAAGGAAATTTTTCAGTTCTTCCTTATTCTTATCGTGCTGTTTTTCGATTTTCTCTATAGCCGCTTTTTCACGAACTTTAGAGTTTTTATCTTTTTTGGCGCGTTGGAAAAGTTGTTTGCTGATGACGATACCCTCTGTGCCACTCGGCGCTTTGAGCGAAGCATCTTTAGCATCGCCGGCTTTATCACCGAATATGGCACGGAGTAATTTCTCTTCCGGTGTTGGGTCGGTTTCACCTTTCGGCGTTATTTTGCCTATGAGTATATCACCTTCCTTTACATGGGCTCCAATACGGATGATACCATGTTCGTCTAGATCTTTAGTCGCCTCTTCTGATACGTTTGGAATATCCGGAGTCAGCTCTTCTTCCCCAAGTTTAGTATCACGCACTTCCAGTTCATATTCATCAATATGTACCGATGTAAACCAGTCGTCGCGTACAACTTTTTCATTAATTACTATCGCATCCTCAAAGTTGTAGCCTTTCCATGGCATGAACGCCACTTTCAGATTACGGCCGAGTGCCAGCTCACCATCTTGAGTAGCATAACCTTCAGTAAGGAAGTCACCCACCTTTACTTTT
>JACMPD010000220.1 GCA_014377675.1 Taibaiella sp. | reverse complement strand
TATTGTCTGCAATATTCCAAGTATGTTCGCTGATGTGTTTTTCATTGCATTTGAATTTTAGGTTCCTTGGTTGCTTCAATATCTAATGATATGTTTTCTTTCAAATTTTCTATTTTAATCCTGTCTTCTGGCGTGCCTACGGATAATTTCTCTACAATGTATTCGTACAGGGTAAGTGCGTCATACCATTTTTTAGCCGCCATACGCTGTGTTGCAAGTTCCCGTAGCTCTCTTGCTGTATTTTCAGGGGTAACTATATAATCTATTTCAAAAACAGCATTTAATTTCTTTAGGTAATAGAGTGATATCAAAGCTATACCCGGCCAGAATATTCCCATTGCAAACCAAAACTGCGTATCTCTATTCTGCGCTTTAGCTATCTTCCTCGATTGAACCACACCGGCTATCCTTATAGCACCCAATGCTATAATAGTTGCATTTGATTGCCCAGCCGCTTTCATCGGTTCAAGGAAGTCAGATGTGCTAACTAGGCATAAATTCGCAATTAAAAGGATTACCCCTAAAGCGATTGTGGAATCTTCTCTTTTGTAGGTTAAATCATATTTTTCTTTTGGAATAATGGTTGTACTCATTTTAGGAGATTTTATAGTTTAAAAAAATAAAAAAGCGTAACTGAAAGTCTTACGCTACTATAAGGCTCGCCAAAGCCTGTCTAAGCACTAAGAAACAGTTACGCCATACTGGCGTACTATCACTCATGTTATTTGCTTAGGAACTGGTTGAATTGGCGATTACATAGTAGCAACTACATTGTATAATACAAGTAAGTATTAGTATGTATTCCAGTCGGTTATATCATAAAAGTTCGTTTGGAACAAATGTAGTAAAACGTTTGCATTGATAGTATCTACATAATTGGAAATTTAAAAATAACTGAGTATCATTGGGGAAACTAAAAAGCCACCTACAGGCGGCTTTTTGCATTACATTTGTGTGCAGGTGAATGAGATCGGCCCAATACCCCAAACAATTACTTATGCAAATTCGGTAGGTGGTCACAACTTCTTTAGCTCCCACTGCAGGTTGGTACGTGCCTGACCTTCAAACAGCGCAATGAAATGCGGGGTTTTAAAAATGCGTTCCATATCCAGGAAGTGTAGCAGTACTTTTCTGCGACCGGGATTGTAAAGCAAATCAGGATAAACGGCATATTCTTTGCGCACCTGCCCTGCATACAGTGCATAGGCTTCGGGTGCGGAACCTAAAATGGAGAGGTCGGCATCAGTGAATAAATTGGTGTCATTTGCATCGCTTATAAGGTGTTGTTTTGTGGCCATTATCTGTTGGGTGCATCTGGTTATCATTACTGCGGGCACGCCTAGGCATTGCATCCGCTCCTGCGCCAATGCCGCGCTTTCTTCTTCATTATTACTTTTGCGCGCATCATAAACAATATCGTGGTAATACATAGTAAACAAAACCGCATCCAGGTCAGTGATCAAACCCCGCACTGCGGTTAGTTGTCCCAGCAAATGGTCAAGGTGGGCCAAAGTATGGTAGTAGCGGCCCTTGCCGGAATACTGCGTTACAATCTCCAGCCACAGGCTGCCAGCCAGGCCGGTGTCAGGTGTGTATCTGAGTGCAAGTTGGGTAAAGGTTTGTTGCAGCATATTGCCATTTATCTACGTTAAACTGGCGGTGAAAATGGTGTTGTAATATTAAAATAAAATGTCCGGCTATTCAATTCCGAAAAAATATTGACCCGCCGGGAGAAGGATTTGCCCGCTACGGTTTAAATCAGTTTTACGGAATAGCGGGTCCTGTGCCCGCTATTTTTGTGTATATATCAACGGCGTATTTCAGAGAAGAGCGATGAAACAACGGATAAGAAGATTAAAGTCATGCGGTGAGTTAATCCGGCACAAACGCAGTCTATGTTTCCTTTCCGGCGCGGAAACACGCGGTAAGGGCCGTCTAAAACGGGTCACATTTATAAACTAATGTTATACTCCCGCAAAATGATCGCTGCCAAATAAAAACTTTATACTTTTGTACACCGTTTACGGAATTTTACTTTTTTGCTACATGACCACACTATCCATTGTCATACCCGCTTATAATGAAGGCCCAACCATCCACTATATACTGGATAAGGTGAAGGCGGTACAACTTATTAATGATATTCGTAAAGAAATTATTATTGTTAATGATTGTTCTAAAGACAATACCGAGGAGGCAATCATGGCCTACCGGAAGGCCAATCCGGACCTTCCTATCACGTATTTTAAGCATGAGGTGAACCAGGGCAAGGGCGCGGCACTGCACACGGGCATAAGAATAGCCACCGGCAACTATGTAATAATACAGGATGCTGACCTTGAGTATGACCCTGAAGAATATAATATATTGCTGAAACCTATCCTCAGTGACTTTGCTGATGTGGTGTACGGCTCCCGTTTTATAGGCGGAAAGCCGCACCGTATCCTGTTCTTCTGGCACTCCATAGGTAATAAATGGCTCACGGTACTGTCTAACATGCTTACCAATCTGAACCTTTCAGACATGGAAACATGTTACAAGCTATTCCGCAGGGAGATAATACAGGGCATAAAGCTGGAAGAGAAGCGTTTCGGTTTTGAACCCGAGGTAACTGCTAAAATAGCCCGGCTGTCAAAGGCCCGCATTTATGAGGTGGGCATCTCTTACTATGGGCGCACTTATGAAGAAGGCAAGAAAATAGGTTGGCGCGATGGTTTCAGGGCTATTTATTGCATTATAAAGTATAATATTTTCCGGTAGAGCCAACGCTGCGTTGGCCGCACTTAAATCAGTAACTATTTTTAAACAATATCCTTCCACAAATTTATATAAGCCATTTTCATGCCCGTAATACTACCTGTAAAAGGTGTTCACCCACAAATACCCGAGGGTACTTTTGTAGCCCCTAACGCTACCATAGTTGGTGATGTAAAGATGGGCACGGACTGCAGCATCTGGTTTAATGCTGTAATAAGGGGCGATGTGAACAGCATTGAGCTCGGTAATAAAGTGAACATACAGGATGGCGCCTGTATCCATTGCACTTACGAGAAAACAAAAACCAAACTGGGTAACAATGTTTCGGTAGGGCATAACGCCATAGTGCATGGCTGCACCGTGGGTGATAATGTACTGATAGGCATGGGTGCCATAGTAATGGACAATGCCGTAATAGGCGAAGGCAGTATAATAGCGGCGGGCGCGGTATTGCTTGAAGGCACGGTAGTGCCGCCAGGCAGCATATACGCCGGAGTGCCGGCCAAAAAAGTAAAAGATGTAAGCCCTGAACTCCTGAAGGGCGAAGTGGAACGCATAGCTAACAACTACCTTATGTATAGCTCATGGTTTAAGTAAGTGAGGAGGTTGCATAAATCGTGCAGCTTTTCTTACTGATCACATCAAAGGTGGTGGCTTTGGCCGTACCTCCCCGTCCCGTAAAATCGTACATAAACCGTGAGGCATGGCAACCTTTAAGTAAATAACTCCTACCTACAGGAGCCTCATAAAATATTTGTACAATAAATTGATTGATTATCAAAACGTTACAGCATCACTATAAAAAAAACTAATAAAATATTTGGTGTAGTCGTTCCCCCCTTTTACCTTCGCCATCCCAATAAATAACATTTATCGTGTTTTTTTGAGGGGATAATTTAAGAAATAAGCAATATACAATCAACAAATGAGACACTTAAGTTTTAGAACACAGTCAGCGAATGAAAAAATCGTAAAGCGTGAGTGGCACGTAGTAGATGCCACCAACCAGACACTGGGCCGCATGACTTCAAAAATTGCCGCCACGCTGCGCGGCAAAAACAAGGTTTACTTTACGCCTCACTTCGATTGCGGAGATTATGTAATCGTAATCAACAGCAGTAAAGTAGTGCTTACCGGTAACAAAATGGAAGAAAAGGAATACCAGACTTACTCCATGTACCCGGGTGGCCAGAAAATAGAAACGGCTAAAGAAATGAACGCCCGCCGCCCTAACCTGATGATAGAGCGCGCTGTAAAAGGTATGCTCCCAAAAAACCGTTTGGGTCGTGCTATGTATAAGAAGCTGTTCGTTTATGACGGGGCTGATCATCCGCACCAGGCGCAGAACCCTAAGGAAATGAAATAAGCTTCCCATAGGGCATTAAAATAATCAACATTTCAAATTAATCAGTTAAAAAATAATAAAACCATTCTTCAATAAAATGGAAAAACAAAAAAACGCTGTTGGGCGCCGTAAAGAGGCCGTAGCCCGTGTTTACCTTACTAAGGGTACAGGCAGCATAATGGTTAACGAAAGAGAATATAAAGAATACTTCCCGATAATGTACCTGCAAAACCAGGTAGAGCTTCCATTGAAAACCACTGAAACCGTAAACTCATTTGACATTCTTGTTAATGTGAAAGGTGGTGGCCCTAAAGGACAGGCTGAAGCGATTAAAATGGGCATCTCCCGTGTATTGTGTGAGGTAAACCCTGAATACCGCCCAATGCTGAAGAAACTTAGCTTGCTTACCCGTGACAGCCGCTCTGTTGAGCGTAAGAAATTCGGTAAAGCAAAAGCCCGTCGTAGCTTCCAGTTCTCTAAACGCTAATGGTACCGCAGTATTCTTTATTTTTTTAACCAACAAGAAATTATTCAAATGGAAGATAATAAAACATTACACCAGCAGCTGCTTGAGGCTGGCGTTCACTTCGGTCACCTGAAGAAAAAATGGAATCCTAAAATGTTGCCTTACATCTTTGCTGAAAAGAACGGTATACATATCATAGATCTTAACAAGACTATTGAAGGTCTTGAAGAGGCCGCCGCAGGAATGAAAGCTATTGCGCGCAGCGGTAAAAAAATAATGTTCGTTGCTACTAAAAAGCAATCAAAAGAAATAGTGGCTGAAGCGGCAGCGAAGGTGAATATGCCTTTCGTTACTGAGCGTTGGTTAGGTGGTATGCTTACCAACTTCCAGACGATCCGCAAGAGCGTAAAGAAAATGTTGAGCATCGAAAAAATGCTCGCTGATGGTACCATGGACAGCGTTACTAAAAAAGAGCGCCTTACACTTACCCGCAGCAAAGAAAAAATGGAGAAAGTGTTAGGTGGTATCTCCCAGATGGGCCGTACTCCTGCTGCCTTGTTCATAGTAGACATCAGCCATGAGCATATCGCTCTTGCTGAAGCAAAGCGCCTTGGTATTACTACTTTCGCAATGGTGGATACTAACAGCGATCCTAGTAAAGTTGACTATGCAGTACCGTCTAATGATGACGCTACAAAATCAATATCAATCATTACTAACTTCCTTACTGCTGCTATAATGGAGGGTCTCCAGGAAAGAGCACAGGTGAAAGATGGCGATGATGAAAACAGTGAAGACGTTGCCGAAAGAGCCCGCGGATTAGAAATAACCGAAGAGGATAACGAAGGCGGCAGGCGCGGTGGCCGCGGACGCGGTCGTGGTGCGGCAGCTGGTGGCGCAGGTACTAATGCAGGTGGGCCGGGCCGCGGGCCAGGGGGTGGCACAGGGCGCCCCGGGGGCGGACCAGGCGGAAGCAGGCCGGGGGGCGCAGGCGGGCCGGGGGGTGGGCCAGG
>JACMPD010000025.1 GCA_014377675.1 Taibaiella sp. | reverse complement strand
CAAGCCGGTAGTCCCAAGGCGGACTGCATTTCTTCGTGGGAGAAGGGCCTCACCCCCGGCCCCTCTCCACTAGTGGAGAGGGGAGGTTGATGTCTTCGCTGTCGCTCAGGAGGTTGGGGTATTGCGCCCATGCAGGGCTTGTGGAGGCGGGTAATTTTCTTCGAGGGGCGTTGCCCCTCGCTGGCATATTGCGGGGCGTTGCCCCTTTTGGGTGGGTTTGGTGAGGTTTGCGGGCAATGTGTTGGTTTATATATGAAGTTTGGTTTGTTGGAAGATGAGGCTTTAGCCACAGATTGTAGTCTGTGGCTAAAGCCGTGTTGTTGGCTGATCCACGGGTTAAAACCCGTGGCAACTTTAGTGTTCGAAATCCTGATTCCCGCACGTTTTTCTGCCCGAAATTGGGTAGTCCCGAGGGGACAAGAATACATTACTTTCATGCTTTGGTACAAGCCGGTAGTCCCTTTCGGGACATTTTTGCACTACAACGATGGGTTTCGGACACTTATGGGCGTTGCCCATCGCTATGATATTCCGCACTTGGAGGGCTTGTGTGAAAGATAATTTCGATCGAGGAGCTACACCCACTAGTGTTCGAAACTCTGTTTCCCGCACATTTTTCTGCCTGAAATTGGGTAAGAATCGGGGTTGCACGAATCCTGCGGCTTCCATCCACTATCTCTTTTTAAATATAAAAATCAGGTCTGTATTTATTTTTACGCTATTGCCGGGGTAGTCCTGCCGCTTTTGCAGCAGCAGTTCAAAGCCGGCAGTTATGGCGGTTTCCAATAAATAACGGGCATTGTGGAAGTACATAAAGATGTGTTCTCCGGCTGAAGATGTCTTTATGCCTGAGGTGTTGTTTTCGTCTTCTTCCATCGTACTTATATACAACACGCCGCCGCTTTTTAATAATGCTGCGGCGTTATGTATCAGTTCTGCGGCTTCCCGGGGGCTGAGGTAGGGCAGACAAAAACCGATCATAATGGCATCATACCGGGTTAAAGGCACATCAATATTGCGGCAGTCCATTACTTTAAATGCGGCTTCCGGATTGTTTTTTGAGCCAGCTCTACCATTGCGGCTGAAAAATCGGTACCGAGGATATTGAGCCTTGGTTTTAAACGTAACAAACACTTGGTGATATTGCCCGGCCCGCACGCCAGTTCTAAAAGCTGTGCGTCTTCAGGCACTATCCGGGCGCAAAAAAAAGCAAAGCCATCTTCATACAAGGAGAGATCCATAAACCTTTCCTGGTAGGCCAGCGCATGTTTACTGAATAACTCAACTACCGTGTTCGTATTTTGCATACCCTGGCATTTACGTTGCGTTAAAGACCTGAAGCGAACTCCAGGCCTTTAGCGCTGGTATGTATTTATATGGTTTACTACATCATTCATTGCTATTCTTATGCGTCGCCTTTCAATACGCGTTTCAGTTCCATCACATCGGTTTCCAAATTAGCTATGCGGTGGTATACTTCGGCAGGCTCAGTGAAGTCGCTGCTTATTTTCAGGCGGCCATACCATATTTCTTTTATGTCGTCGGGTTCTATTTCCAGGGTTGGGAACTCATGCCGGTGGGCTATTGTGTCGCTTTTCAGGTACAGTTTTCCCCGTTCCTGTATGCGGTTTATTACGCGCTTCACGGCCACGCCGCCCTTATGTACTATTATATACACGCGGTTGTCTCTTACTTTATCCAGGTTATCCACCCATTCGCCTATCAGTTTATCTCCGTGCAGCACATTGGGGGCCATTGAAGGGCCTTCCACCTCAAACATGCGGTAGGTGGCGTTGCTGAGCCCCGGCAGCCTGAATGTAGGCAGGGTTTCCATAAATTCGCTATCGCCATAGCCGAGCAGGTAGCCTGCGCGTGCTTTTACGGGCACATACACTATGTTGTCATTTCCTTTCTGGTCAACGGTTATTATGCGGGGTATTCCGTTGAATTTATCAGCGGGGAGCCCCCTGCCTGTAAAACCCGCAGGGTCATTGGCACCAATGAGTTGCTCCAAATTTTTTGACAGCAGGTCATCTACGCTCACTCCATAGTAGTTGGAAAACGTAAGCAGGTTTTCCACATTGGGTTCGCTGATGCCTGCTTCGTAATTAGCGAGTGTGGTGCGGCCTATACCCAGCTCTGTGCCAAGCCCGTCTTGTGTTTTACCTCTTTTCTTTCTAAGAAACTTCAGGTTCTTTGGTAAGCTCATATCTGCAAAGTTAAAAAAGTTTTCCACAAAATTTGTATTTTACAAAAAGAATGGAATATATTTGTGTCGAAATCGGTAACAGAAACAGGAAGTTTTCTCCTGGCATTACAAAGATACAATATTCAATAATTTTTTTCCAAAATATTTGAATAATTTTTAGAAAACAAAAACCGAAGCGACCATGTGCAGCGGTAGAAGTAAAAGACTGAAATTTTAAAAAACCATGTAAACTATCATACTATGACCAACGAACAAAAACAACAGGTAAAAGAAGCACTGAGCCGGTATGCAGCCCGGTATAACACACAGGCAGAAGCCGCGGCAAGCCTGCAGGGCATAAGCCGCAACATGGTGTCGCAGGTTAAAAACGGGGCGTGGGAGCTGCTGAGCGAGCGCACCTGGCACCAGCTGGCGCGGCAGGTAGGGTTCTACTGCGGCGAGTGGATACCGGCTGATACCAGCGCGAGCCTTCTGCTGCGTATATTATTTGCTGATGCCATGCAGTATAACATGTGTTATGGCATAGCGGTGAGCGCGGGGCTGGGCAAGACCTTTACGGCCAGCCACTATACCCGAGAAAACAACAATGTACTTTACCTGGCGGGCCATGAAGACTACAACCGCAGATTTTTCCTTATTGATCTGCTGGCGGCCGCGGGGCTACAACCGGCCCGCACCATGCCGCTGATGATGGAAAGCCTTGCGGCTGACCTGGCAGCCAGGCCCGATACCCTGCTGCTGATAGATGACGCGGACAAACTCAAAGACCGCGTGCTGCACCTGATAGTGTTGCTTGCGAACCGGCTTACCGGCATTTGCGGGGTGATAGTGATGGGCGGGGCCGGGCTATACAGGCGCATAACAGAAGGCGTAAGGCTGAAAAAAGCAGGGTATGATGAGGTGTACCGCAACTTCGGGAAGCGGATAATTACGCTCACCAACCTTGCAGCGGGCGATACGGGCCTGGTTTGCCGCGCTAACGGCTTACATGATGAAGAACTGATAACCCTGATAACTGAAGAGTGCAATGGCAGCCTGCACCCCGTAGCCGGCCTGCTGCAACAGTACAGCTCAATGCGCATAGCGGCGTAAAGAGGTAACAACTACCCTATTAACTATTTTACAACAACAAACACAAAAAATTAATGCATATGTATTACTCCATTCCACAGCAGATAAGCGAAGCCCGGCACATAGCGAGAGCCGCCGAGCAGCAGATTAAAAACAGCACCGGCATGGTAGTGCGGCTGATGCTTTGCCCCGAATATCACCGCACAAAGTCTCCTGAGGAGCTGCTACAGGTGGTGGCGGCAGCCCTGGGCATGGAGGTAAAAGACTATGCAACCAAGTGCCGCACCCGCCCCTACGTAGACCTAAGGTTTATAGCTGCAAACCTGCTTTGCAGTCACTTTCCCGCTATAACGCTGCTGCAAATAACGGTATTTTTTGGGCGCCAGCACCACACCTCCATACTTAATGGGCTGGAGCGCGTGAGGGCGCTGATAGCCGCAGGTGACCCGCGTTTTATGGCCAAGTATGAAACTGCGCAGGCTGCCGTAAACCGGTGGGTAAGAAAAGAAAGCACCGGTAAGGTAACCATAAACCTGCCGGCAAGAAAAAAAGTAGCGGTATAGCTATAAATTAACAGGCATGGCATAATATTTTATACGTATAAAGTAAAACCAATCAGGCAAACCGCTATGGAATGCCGGTACTACCATTGAGGCAAGTAAAATAATAATAAACAGAACACAATGAAAACAAAACTACAAAACCCAACCCCTGCGGAGTTATCGCCCGCCCGCTTTGAAGAAGCAATGAGCCGCTATGCTGCCGCCGGCCTCCGGGGCATGGAGATAACCAAGGCCATAGAAGCAGAAGTAAATGAAGTGCTGGGCAGGTATGAAACCGAGCTGCAGGTGAACGCCGAAGTAAAAAACTCAGCATTTGAAACAATGCGTGACTATTGCAACGCCAATAAAAAAATACTGTTTGGTAAACGGCGCAGTATAGGCACACCACATGGCATAGCGGGCTACCGGCTGGGTACGCCACGCCTCAAAATAATAAAAGGTACCACTTGGGGCATGATTATTGCTATGCTAAAGCAGAAGCTGCCAGGCTACATAAGAACGGTTGAAGAACCAGCCAAAGATTTGTTGCTTGCAGACAGGAATAAAGAAAACGTAGCGCCTGTGTTAATGGAACTGGGCGTGCAGGTAGTGCAGGATGAATTATTTTATATAGAAACGAAAAAAGCCGCGTAAAATGAAGACAACATTACCAAACAGCAGTATGGCAGCAATATTAGCCCAGCAGACTCACCGGCCAACAAACAGTGTGCGCCATACGCGCCGCCAGCTAAAGCATGAAATGTTACTTGACTTTATGGCTCAGAGCGATAAGGTGACTAAACCTGTGCGGAAGCCGGTTTCGATACTGAAGTCGTTAATGTCTCTTTTCCTGTAAGGGTTAAGATATGCGGGCTCTCTTCACAACATTGGCCTATAAATAGCCGTGTACTAGCGCGGGCTTGAGTGGCACGGTTTTTATTATCCCTATTAGCAATACCAAAAATCCTGAAAAAACTATATTTTATGAACAAGACAGCATATGTAGCCGGAAAGATAACGGGTCTTCCGAAAGAAGAGGTAAAAAGCAAATTCAATACTATTTCATCACAGCTGAGCGATATGGGTTACCAGGTTGTAGAACCGGTAGGCGTAAACGATGATAGCCACACCTGGGATGTTGCAGTAAGAAAGGATATAAAAACAATGCTTGAATGCGATGAGGTGCACCTGCTACCTGACTGGCAGGAAAGCCGCGGCGCACAGCTGGAGCGCGATATAGCACTGCGCCTTGGTATGGAGGTTGTATATCACTAAAATAAAGATAATTCCCCAGTATCCCCATAAAATAGAGATTCAACACTGAGTAAAAAATTTACCTGCCACCATGAAACTAAAAGCGATGTAAGCTAATTACGTCGCTTTTTTCGTTTTTCGGCTAACGCTTTCGCCTTGGCCAGTGTACAAGGCTGATGCCTACAAAGCACTATCTTACAAGGCCGGCCAATTTTTTATCATCGGAAATGATCACCTTTCCGCTCTTAATGTCAATGAGATTTTCGCTTTTAAAATCGCTTAATGTCCGTATTAATGATTCGGTGGCGGTTCCGGCTAAGGAGGCGAGCTCTTCCCTGCTTGCTTCTACTATAAACGGTTCATCCAGGTTTTTGTGATACTTTTTCTGCATACTTATCAGCGCCCCGGCCACTTTTTTCCGAAGCGTGTTGTAGGCTATGCCCAGCAGCTGGTTTTCTTTATCTATTATATTTTTCGCTAAGAGGGAAATGAGTTTTTTCGCTATTGCAGGGTTGCAGTTGACAAGGTCTTCAAATTCTTTTTTGGGTATGAGCACTATCTCTGACTGCTCTGTTGTCTCCGCGGTTTCTTTATATACTCCGTTTTCAAGCAAGGTAGTGTAGCCAAAAAAATCGCCTTCATTGTACAGGTCAATAACAAGATCCTTGCCATCATCATGTGTTTTGTAGGTTCTTACTTTTCCTTTCATCAGGTAAAACAGGTAGTGCGGGTGGGTGCCTTTTTTATAAACGACCTGCTTTCTCTTGTAGTCCTCTGTATTGCCCCGTGTGGTTAGGTCTTCCATTGTTTGTGTACCGCTTACCGTCTGTACCAGTTCATTAAAACCGCTTAAGTCAGTTGAGAGGTTTTTTTTAATGAGTTCACTTTTTCTCAGCCTGCTTTCTATGGCGTTAAGCAGTTCATTACCGGCAAAGGGCTTTGTAATATAGTCATCGGCACCCATTTCCATTGCAGCCCTGAAATCGCTTCGCTCGCTTTTAGATGTAAGAAAAATGAAGGGTATGTTTTGGGTGGCAGGTTCTTTATGCAGTATATGCAGCACACCATAGCCATCAACGCCGGGCATCATAATATCGCAGATAATAAGATCAGGGATATTTTTCTGCGCTGCTTCCACACCCTCTTTGCCATTGGCGGCCTCCAATACTGCATAACCTGAAAGTTCCAGTATTTCGGCTACGTTTTCCCTGATGTCTAAATTGTCTTCAATAACCAGAATTGTCTTCATAGCATTTACGAGTTAGTTGGTGGTAAAAATGATGGTGAATGTCGTCCCTTCTCCCAGTGTACTTTGACAGGTAATGGTGCCGTTCATCAATTCGGTATATTTGCTTACAATATGCAAGCCCAGGCCAGTGCCCTGTATATTGGTGACATTAGACGATCGGAAAAAACGTTTGTACAGATTTTCAATATCTTCACTGGGGATACCAAGGCCATGGTCTTTTACCTGTAAGACTAAACTTTTACCAATTCTCTCGGTTTTCAGTTCAATAACCGCTTCATCGCTTGAAAATTTAACAGCGTTAGAAAGCAGGTTGGTTACCACGTGTTTCATCATTGAAGGGTCAAGATTCACTAATGCATCAGCACCTGTATGCGTGTATGAAATGGATTGCTGCATTTTCAAAAGGTGATGCACATCGTGGGTTATCTCCTGCATTTGTTTGCTTATGTCGTATTGTATGAAATTGGGCTCAATATTACCCTCTTCAATTTTGCCTACGGAAAGGAAATCATTGAGTATTTCAGTAAGGGAGGTGACACAAGACACAATACGTTTAATGTGCTTATTGCGTTGTGGTTGCTCCTCCGCTTTTAGGTATTTGGAAAGTAGAAAAGCTGATGACGATACGGCACTTAATGGCGTTCTGAATTCATGAGAGGCCATAGATACAAAGCGGGATTTGAGCTCATTGAGTTCCCTCTCTTTCTTCAGTGCGATAAGCAACTCACTTTCAGCGCGCTTCTTTTCTGAAATATCAATGGCAATGCCGAGGTAGCCTGAAATTTCATTTGCAGGGTCTTTCAATGCGGCCACATTCAGCGATACATAGAAGAAACTGCCATCTTTTCTTACGTAGTGCCACTCCAGGTTGTTGTTATTATTAGCCTGTGAGGCTTTTATTAAAACTTCAAATCCGCTTTCCACATGGCGCCCGGCAGCTATGGTCAGTTCTTTCGATTTTTCGCTGATTTCCTGCGGCAGGTGTATTGATATAATATTTAATTTATTTACTACTTCAGCCGATGAGTAGCCCAGTGCCTTTTCGGCCTCGGGATTGAAAAACTGTACCAGACCTTCTTTGTCGCAAACAAAAATGATAGCCCCGGCGTGGTTCCAGATGTTATTGAGGAATGTGTTAACGCGCTCCAGCTCCAGGTCTTTTCTCTCCGTTTCTTTAATCTGGCTGCTGAGCTGTTCTACAGTTATAGCGAGCGACTGGGTTCCTTCCTTTACTTTTTCTTCCAGGTGGGCATTCAGATTAATAACTGCCTGTTCAGTTTCTTTTCTCTGAGTAATATCGCTGATGAATGCCAGGGAGTAGGTGGCGCCTTCAACCTTGTAATGCCCGAGGCTGACTTCAACAGGAAATTCGGTACCATCTTTTTTGAGGCCCGATAACTCCATCCCTAGCCCCATAGGCCTGCTGTGCGGATTATGAGCGAAACTTTCCCTGTGTTTTTCATGCTTTGAAGTGTAACGGGCAGGAATTAAAATTTCTACCTTATTCCCTACCAACTGATCCTGGGCGTACCCAAACTGTTGTTCTATGAACTTATTGGCCATTTGTATTTCTCCTGCGGCATCGGCAATAAGAATGCCAATACTGGCATAATTAAACAAGGCCTCAAAAGTATCATTAGTTAAATTAGTAAATGGCATACTTGATTTTACCTGTAAGTTAGTTAATGATTTAGTATTGTGGTTTTGTTTGTCCATCTTAAACCTATTCAGTTAGCTGTCAATATTTTATTTGGCAAAAAAAAGTAAAACATGCTATAAACGAATTGATTTTAAATTATTTTTTATGACAACAGGAGCGGATCTGATGGTCGGCTATTTCCACTTTGGGGCTCAGGTAGGGTATGCCGAGGTTAAGCCCGCGCAGCACAAAGAGGCAACCAAATGAAAAAATAAGTATCGGGGCAAACCTGCGGGCGTTAGCCAGCCTGAGATGGAGCTGATTTTTAAGCAGCGTAATGCTGACCAGGAGTGGCAGTGTGCCCAGCCCAAATGCATAGATAAAACCAACTGCCGCCGCCGGGCTGCCCAGCGACAATGTGGAAGATAGCGCCATATACACCAAACCGCAGGGAAGCAGGCCGTTTAATGCCCCGGCCATGGTTATTTTCCAAAGTACGGGCTGGCCTATTACTGCTCCCAGTTTTTGCTGCACATAGCCTGCCCATGGCAGTTTCACCTTAACTATTTTCTGCCCGGGCAAAAAGGAAAGAATGCCTGCCACCAGCAACAGGCAGCCGAGAAAGACAGAAACAAACTGCTGGATGTGGGGGTTAAACATATCACGAAACGTGAACAGCAACAGTGCCATAAGCGCATAAACCGTGATGCGGGCTATGTGATAGAGGGCTATCGCGGCAAGTTTGGTGATGCCGGAGAACGATTGGAAGGGCATTATCCATACTATAGCACCGCACATACCCGCGCAGTGCAGGCTGCCCGCCAGCCCCATTAAAACAGCGACAAAGAAGGTGCTGTAGCTCATCAGCGGGAGAGATTAATATTACTTTCCTGGTAATAGCTTTTGCCAGCAACGGCATAGGATAGTTTCATGGTATAGCTGGTGTTACGCAAAGTGCTGCGGTCAATAGACATTACGTTATTTTCAGAGTTCAGCTTCAGGCTCCTGTCCCATTCTTTATTCACAGCCGAATAAAAAGTGACATTGCCGGTGATCACTTTGTCAGAAAACTCAGCGGGGAAGTTGATAGAAACGGTTGTATCACTTGCACGTATGCCCAGCACTCCTGTTAAGGCTACCTGGTTTTTACTGGCATCCAAAACTCCCTGGTAAGCAATCTCCTCTTTGTAGTAGTCCGCTGAAACAAGGTCAAATTTCTGTTTGCTGCTTGATATTACAAGCACCAAAATCATAATTACAAACGAGAGATATAGCAAAGCTATTTTCCACCCCCACCCAAACTTTATAGTCATAGCATATTGTTTAAAAATCAATTTCCATCAAAAGGCCCGAGGAATGAAGTGGCTATAGTTGTCAACAGCTTACCATTTTCATACACTCCTATTTTCAGCGTTGTTTTCCTGTTTTTTACATCGCCCTTGTCCAGGTATATAAACATTTGCCCGGCCACCGTACCATCCTGTGGCACCAGCAGATGCTCTTCGCCTACCAGCTTTATAGTGCCTTTGAAGTTTACGGGCCTCAGCACTATCTCTTTGTTTTTAAATGTTTTATTAAGTGCTTTATAGTTGTAGAGGTTACTCATCTGGTTGCCGGGCTGCTCCTGGTACAGCTGGCCTGATGTGCGCAGCAGGGTTACGCCCACATCAGTACGGCTTGCAAGCAACCAGACCAACACACCGAGTAACAATGCCATAACCAGGGTATAGGCTTTCATTTTTCCGGTGTACAGCCAAGGGCGGTTTTTGGCTATGTTATGCTCTGAGGCATACCTTATAAGGCCCTGCGGGAGGCCCACGGCATCCATCGTGTGGTTGCAGGCATCAATGCAGGCGGTACAGTTAATGCATTCAAGCTGGGTACCATTCCTTATATCAATGCCGGTAGGGCACACTTTCACGCATTGGTTACAGTCAATACAATCTCCGATAGTCCTGTCCTCATTTTTGTGAAATTTGCCGCGCTTCTCCCCCCTTATATAATCATAGGCAACAATCACCGAATTTCTGTCCAGCAACACGCCCTGCATACGGCCATAGGGGCATATTACGGTGCATATTTGTTCCCTCATCCACAGGTATACAAAGAAGAAAATAGTGGTAAAAACGACCAGTGATATTAATGTGCCGAGGTTCTTCGCCAGTGGCTCGGTAACGGTTTTATACAGTTCGTCAATACCAATAATGTACGCCAGAAATGTATTGGCAATGATAAAGCTCATTAACCAGAAGGCAGTCCACTTACTTAAGCGCTTTGTTATTTTTTCGGCATTCCATGGGGCTTTGGCCAGTATTTTTTGTTGCGGGGCATCGCCTTCTATCCAGTATTCCACCTTCCGGAATATCATTTCCATAAAGATGGTTTGCGGGCAGGCCCAGCCGCAAAACACCCTTCCAAACACGACAGTAAAAAGAGCGATGAACACAATAAAAACGACCATGCCCAGTGCGAAAATAAAAAAATCCTGTGGCCAGAATATCTGGCCGAAGAGGATAAATTTTCTTTTCAGTATGTTGATCAGAAAAACGGGGTTGCCATTTACTTTAATAAATGGCAGCCCGAAAAAGATGAGCAGATAGGCTGCCGTAAACAGCATTCTGAGGTTGTACAGTTTGCCCTTAGGTTTTTGGGGAAACACCCAAATGCGTTTCCCCTTACCATCAACTGTGGCTATGGAGTCCCGGAATGCTTCGTCTTTTACGTTGGTGTCAGGCATGGTGGTGGTTAGTGGTTACTTACTTTTGGCTGCGGTATCAACTTTGCCCGTGGCGGTATCCGCTTTTAGCTCCATATACAGGTCTCCCTGCGGGGCTTTGGGCACAGCGGGGTGGGTACCATGCAGCGTTCTTACGAAACTGGACAGTTGTTGAATTTGCATAGGGGAAAAGTCATCCTTCCAGCTTTTCATGCCCTTGTCCTGCCATCCATATTTAATTGTTTTGAAGATATTTTTTATATCGCCGCCATGCAACCAGTAATCATCAGTAAGATTCGGCCCAACGCTTCCTCCCCCATCTGCAAGGTGGCAGGCCACGCAGTTTTTAGCAAAAAGCTCTTCACCAGCGGCTATTGCGTCACCTTCTGTGAGCTGTACTACGTTGCTTTCATCAACATTGTTGGCTGATTTTGCCAGGTAGGCGGCCTTATCGTCTTCGCCCTGCTGCATTTCGGCCACATATTCTTCTTTCTGGCTTTGACCGTCATGGGATATATGGAACCTGTATATATAAATGAAGGACACCACAATAGTGAGATAAAAACCATACTTCCACCAGGGTGGCAAGCTGTTATCCAACTCCTGTATGCCGTCATAGTTGTGGTCAAGTAAAATATCTCTTTCCTGCTCAATAGTAGCCGCAGCATTGAACTTATCCCAGAACCAGCTTTTCTTTACTTCCTTTTCGGTTTCCGGTTCTTTTTCCGGTGCCCCCTTTATTATTTTCATCAGGAAGTTGATGTAAAAGGAGAGAAAGAACACGATAATTAACTCCAGCGCAATGACACCTGTTAAGAGGTAAAAATCGAAAGCGGGAATACCATCCACTGCACTCATAAACGGCACAGCTGGTGCGGCCGCCTGCTCCGCAAAAGACATGGAGGGAATAATAAACGCCAGTGCCAGTAGCAGTGCGGCTTTCCCGTTCACCTTCCTGCTCCTTAACTTTTCACCTGCCATGGTGGTGAGCAGGCGCAGGGTATAGCCAAGCATACCTATAACGAACAGGAGTATGAGCATTAGCCCCACAAGAGTGTAGAGGGTAACATTTAAATTGTTGCTTTTATCAGCGGCAGAAGCGTCAGCGGCTAGGGCCGGGAGGCCGCAAGCCATAAAAATGAGCGCGGAAAGTGTGAATCTTTTTTTTAAACCTTGCATATTTCGCCAGTTTTTTTGTGTTATCTTATTGGTTTTCGCTTTCCGGGAACGGGATTCTCTTCATGGATCCTATGTAGGTTTTGTCTGCTTTTAATGCCCATGTGGCCACCACAGAGAAAAACAGAAAGAAAATAGCAAGAGAGGTTAGGGGATAGATACCAACGCCTGTTATTGTTTCGAGATAATGTATGAATTTCATCGGTTTGTTATTTAGTGGTTGTTTTTTGCGCCAGCTTTATATCAGTTCCTACTCTTTGCAGGTAGGCGATCACGGCCAGTATTTCTTTACTATTTTTTATCTTAATGTTATCTTTAGCAAGGGAGCTTACTATGCCGTTAGCCTGGTTAATAAGGTCAGCATTGGCCTGCCTGTCATACCCGGCTGCATAGGGCACCCCAAGGGTAATCATAGCCCGTATTTTGGCCGGTGTTACGGCGGTGTCTATTTCATTGGTAAAGAGCCACTGATAGTTAGGCATTATGGAACCGGGAGAGATGCTTGACGGCTCATACATGTGGTTGAAGTGCCAGCTGTCAGGGTACTTTCCACCTATCCTTGCCAGGTCAGGCCCTGTGCGCTTACTGCCCCACTGGAATGGGTGGTCATAAACGAACTCTCCGGCTTTAGAGTACTCCCCGTATCGTATTACTTCACTCCTGAAGGGTCTTATCATCTGGCTGTGGCACAGGTAACAACCTTCACGTACATATACATCTCTGCCGTGCAGCTCAAGTGGCGTATATGGTTTTACGCTGGCTATAGTGGGTATATTAGACTTTACCATAAAGGTGGGTATCATTTCTATCATACCGCCGATGGCTACAACTATAAGGCTCCAGACAAGCATGGTGAGCGGCCTGCGTTCTATCCAGCTATGCCAGTGTTGCTTACTGTGGGGAACAAAGACTTTGGCTAATGCCGGCGCTTCGGCTGGTTCTTCATCAAGTACAATGCCCGCCTGAGCGGTTTTGTAGAGGTTGTAGCACATTACCAGCGCACCTATAAGGAATAGTACCCCACCCACGCCACGCATGGCATAAAAGGGAGCCATCTGTTTTACAGTATCCATAAACTGATACTTCAAAGTGCCCTCCGGTGTAAACTCTTTCCAGGCGAGGCTTTGCATAAACCCGGCCCAGTACATAGGCACCACATAAAGCACAATACCCAGTGTACCTATCCAGAAGTGACGGTTAGCCAGTTTCACTGAATAGAGTTTTGTGCGGAATATTTTAGGAATAAGATAATACAGCACGCCAAATGTGAGGAAGCCATTCCACCCGAGGGCACCAACGTGTACGTGCGCTATGGTCCAGTCAGTAAAGTGACTGATTGCGTTAACGCTTTTAAGACTGAGCATTGGCCCCTCAAATGTTGCCATACCATAGGCGGTAACCGCTACCACCATGAATTTTAACACAGGGTCAACCCTTACTTTATCCCACGCGCCCCTGAGTGTAAGCAGCCCGTTTAGCATACCGCCCCATGATGGCGCCAGCAGCATAATAGAGAATACTGTACCTAACGACTGCGCCCATTCAGGCAACGCCGTATACAACAAGTGATGCGGGCCGGCCCATATGAAGAGAAATATTAACGCCCAGAAGTGAATGATGGAAAGGCGATAAGAGTACACCGGTCTGTTGGCCGCTTTGGGCAGGAAATAATACATAAGGCCGAGGTAAGGAGTAGTAAGGAAGAAGGCGACTGCATTGTGCCCGTACCACCACTGTACCAGCGCATCTTGCACGCCGGCGTACCATGAATAAGACTTAAACAATGTAACCGGTATCTCTATTGAGTTAACAATATGAAGCATGGCTACAGTAACGAAAGTGGCTATATAGAACCAAATAGCTACATAAAGGTGCCGCTCCCTGCGTTTTAAAATAGTGCCAAACATGTTCCAGCCGAAGGCCACCCATACTACTGCAATAAGTATATCAATTGGCCATTCAAGCTCGGCGTATTCTTTGCCACTTGTAAAGCCCAGCAGCAGGGTTGCCGCACCTAACACAATAATAGACTGCCAGCCCCAGAAATGGAACTTGCTCAATTTATCGCTGTACATACGCGCCTTGCACAGGCGCTGCAGGGAGTAATAGACCCCCATAAATATACCGTTGCCTACAAAAGCGAAAATAACCGCATTGGTATGCACGGGCCTTACCCTGCCAAAGGATGTGGCCGCAGTGCCGAAGTTAAGTACCGGGTACACTAACTGAAATGCGGCCAATATACCGGCCAGCATACCCACCACACCCCAGAACATGGTTGCATACGCAAACCATTTTACGGTTTTGTTATCGTAAAAAAACTGATCTTTCGGGGCAGGTACTGTGGGGTCAAGTTGCATGTTCATATATCAAACGTATTATTTATTTTTAATTTTTATTTCATCATCAAACAATATGCGCATAGCCGCGCCTTCTTTGTCAATGTATTGATCATCAGAAACGCTCCATATAAAAGCGGCAAGGAATGAGGCTGCGACCAAAATGCTGACTGTGATTAATATGTAAAACGCACTCATATCTCTAAGTTTAGGGCAAAACTATATCTTTGGAAAAGGGCAATACATGATGACGCTCAAACAAAAACATGATTATAATCATGTATTTTCTTGTGAAAGGGAAGGAAGGACGACTGAGCCGGGCCTGATGAATTAAGGCTGTTTATGGTGCAAGTGGAGGGAATGCATCATTTAAGGACTGCCTGAGACAGGACGCAGTTTAAAAAGAGAATAACTGTAAAAGTGAAAAGTCTTCATGCCTTCAGGCTGCGGATTCTACAGCCTCCCAAAGTTTTTTTAGCATTGCAATATTATTTATTGCATTTTTGCAGATTGAGAGGGATATAATATATTACAGCAAATGTTGCAAAATAGTACAACGCCACGGGTATCCATTGTAATTCCATGTTATAACCATGGGCGGTTTATCCGGGAAACATTAAGAAGTATTGAGCAAGTGAAGGATAAACATCTGTATGAGATCATTATTGTCAATGACGGCTCAACAGATGAATTTACAAATAAGGAACTACAAAAGTTATCAGAAGAAGGGTACCACGTTATTAACCAAAAAAACGCCGGACAGGCCGCTGCCAGGAATACCGCGATATTGAAGTCAAGAGGCGAATACATACTGCCAGTCGATTCTGATAATATGATTTACCCTGAATATATCTACAGAGGCATAGAAATATTAGATGCAAATAAAGATATTTCAGTACTGTATGGCAATGCGAAAACATTCGGTAACACTACAGGTCTTTTAACCCCGGGAGCATACAATTTACAGAAGCTGATGCTGGTTAACTACATTGATGCCTGTGCCATGTACCGCAGATCGCTTTGGGATGCCGTGGGGGGCTATGACCCGAAGATACCAACGATTGGATATGAGGACTGGGAGTTATGGCTGAATGCATCGTTTATGGGATTTAAATTTCTGTATGTTGACGAGGTGTTGTTTGAGTACAGAATTTTGGATAATTCTACAATCCACAAGCTTAAAGCGGATAAAAGAAAGGGCGACGCCAATATCGCCTACATGGTTAATAAACACAAAGCCTACTACGGCCCGCAATATATAGACAAGGATATAATGAAAAAATTTGAACAAAGCCCCATGGGCTTTGTTATGAAACTATTCCTGAAAAAATACTTTCCGAAGAAATTCGACGAAATGGTTTCGCAGGGTAAACTAAGGCGTTATATATAAACAACATTTTATGAGAGAAGAAAATTTAGCCAGGTTAAGTTCTACTAAAATTAATTATAACGCCCCGTATTACTTAAATTACAGTTATATATTTGATGATTTGAAGGTTGCTATTGATGCCCATGCCAAGGGTGACCTGCTGGATATTGGTTGTGGTAACAAACCATACAGCTCATTTTTTGAAAATAAACTGAGAATGATTTGTATTAACATATGGATCGAATGACGCTACCTGGCGTTTTATTGGCCTCGTGTTTTTACGAAAGATTTTCATGGACAAGCGACACTTTCTTCACGCCTCCCTGCTCTGCGCAGCCCTGTTGACAGGTTTCTCGGCCCAGGCCCAAGTGGTCGAACCCAAAGCCGTGGTGCAGCAATACGCCGCCCTGGTGGAGGCCAATTACAGCGACGTGTTGACCAGCGCGCAAGCCCTGCAAAAGGCCATCCATACTTTTACCGCTACGCCCTCGGCGCAAGGGCTGGAAGACGCCAGGAAGGCCTGGCTGGCTGCGCGCGAGTGGTATGGGCAGACCGAGGCGTTTCGCTTCTACAGCGGCCCTATTGACGATGAAAGAGGGCCCGAGGGCCGCCTTAATTCCTGGCCTCTGGACGAGTCCTACATCGACAGCGTGCTTGGCAAGCCCAAGGCGGGCAT
>JACMPD010000024.1 GCA_014377675.1 Taibaiella sp. | reverse complement strand
CAATCATAAAACACTTCCGGTGCAGCTTGCCCGCAAAATCAAAAGGGGTGGTTTGGGCGGTGATGTCTTTTACGGTAAGGGCGGGTATAGCATCTCTATCCAGCACAAAATTTCGGTTGTTGGTGCTGAAATATATTTTACCTGTTTCCGTGCAGCCTTTCAGCAGCTTCTTAATCAATACCACATGGTCGCGCTGCACATCAAAGTTATCTTCCATCCGCTTGCTGTTGCTGAAAGTAGGCGGGTCGCAGATAATAATGTCATAGGTATCGCGGGGCATATATTCCAGCCACTCCATTACATCAGCATTAATAAACTCATGTTCCGTATCTTTATACAGTTTATTATACTGCATATTGCGCTTGGCCCAGTTGATATAGGTCTTGGAGAGGTCAACCGATGTTACGGTAGCCGCACCGCCACCGGCCGCGTATACGCTGAAGGAGCCGGTATAGCAAAACAGGTTGAGCACGTGCATGCCTTTCGCTTCATCGCGCACCATGCCGCGGGTTATGCGGTGGTCCAGGAAGAGCCCGGTATCCAGGTAGTCAGTAAGATTTACTATAAAGTTGAAGCCGCCCTCAGGCACTATACGCTCAGTTTTTTCTTCAGCGAATTTGTCATACTGCCCCTGCCTGCCTTCTTTGCGCTGCCGCACCTTCATATATATAAGCTCAGGCGCTGTTTCCAGCACTTCGCTTATCACTACTTTGCAGGCCTGCAGCCACAGCTCATGCTCATCGTCTTCCATGCCGTGCCTGCGCTTGTATTCGGCCCCGTGCACCGCACCATTCAGCCATTCTATGGCGAAGGGAAACTCCGGCAGGTCATGGTCATAAAACCGGAAGCAGGCAACATCTTGCCGGCGGGCCAGCTTGCTGTAGTGTTTCCACACCTTCAGCAGGCGGTTACGGAACATAGACAGCTTATCAGTATTTATTTCAGCCAAAGCGGGAAAATTAAGCGTCAAAATTAGTTATTGTTTCCCAATGCGCGGCAACGGAAACTTTTGCCCCCTACTTAACCCGTAATTCAGGATATTTGCAATTGAATATAACAACAAAAACCTATCAAAAACCCACAACGCTTACAATGAACACTTGCACCCAAATAAAACAATGGTCTAACGGAACATGGCTGCACGAATGGCAGCCAAACGCCCCTATCGACGAACTGGCCACCGACAGCCGTAAGATAGAAAAACCGGAAGCCACCTTGTTTATCCCCATCAAAACCACCTTGAGGAACGGCCACGCTTTTATAGCTGAGGCATACCGGCAAGGCGTCAGAAGCTTTCTTATTTCTGAAGACGTGGATCTTGCAACACTACCCGATGCAAATATTATAAAGGTTAAAGACACTGTAGCGGCGATGCAACAGGTAGCAGCCGCAAAGAGAAAATTATTTAATATACCTATAGTAGGTATCACCGGCAGCAATGGCAAAACCATAGTAAAAGAGTGGCTCTACCAGTTACTTGGCGACCAGTTTAAAATAGCCCGCAGCCCCAAAAGCTATAACTCCCAGATAGGGGTGCCGCTTTCCGTATGGCAATTGAAACCTGACCACCAGTTAGGTGTCTTCGAAGCCGGTATATCCCAGCCGGGGGAGATGGGCCTGCTGGAAAAAATAATCTACCCCACCATAGGCGTTTTCACCAACATAGGCGAAGCCCACAACGAAGGTTTTTTAAACATAAGACAAAAAATAAATGAAAAGCTGCTCCTTTTTCGACACGCGCGGCACCTGGTCTATTGCCGGGATAATGCACAGCTTAATGAATGCATTGTCCCTTTTTTACATCATGTAACTGACAGTGGCAATGAACATTCGCTGCGGTTGTTTTCATGGTCAACCCGGCAGGAGGCCACCCTGCGCATTACAGCCATTAACAAATTACATCATAAAACCGAAGTCGCTGCCCTTTACCAGGAGCGGCCGCTCACCATTACCATCCCTTTTACTGATGAAGCGTCTATAGAAAACGCCATACATTGCTGGTGCGTGGCGCTACTGCTACAGGCACCTGATGCCGCAATACAAGCCGGCATGGCTGCCCTGCAGCCGGTATCCATGAGGCTGGAATTGCGCCATGGTTCTAATGACTGCACCATTATTAATGATGCCTACAACTCTGACCTCACCTCGCTGCAACTCGCGCTCACCTATCTTGATCAGCAAAAGCAGCACACCCGCCACACCGTCATCATGTCTGATTTGCTGCAGATGGGCCGCCGTGATATTGATTTGTATGACGATGTAGCCCAGCAGGTAAGCCGCCGGGGCGTTCAGCGTTTTATAGGCATTGGACCCGCTCTCTACAAAAACAAATCATCTTTCCGGAAATACAAGCAGCTGCGCAGCATCTTTTTTAAATCAACGGCCGACTTCCTGAAAAACTTTCACCTGCTTACATTTAGCAGGGAGGCCATACTGCTGAAGGGCGCCCGGGTGTTCGCGTTTGAGCAAATAGCCATGCTGCTGGAGCAGCAGGTACACCAAACAGTAATGTCAATAAGCCTGCCCGCCATGCGGCAAAACCTTGATGTGTTCCGCGGAGCCCTGCGGCCGGGCGTAAAAACAATGGCTATGGTAAAAGCCT
>JACMPD010000219.1 GCA_014377675.1 Taibaiella sp. | reverse complement strand
GGCAGAAAAAGTTGCCGCTGTTGCGGGGCCTCCGTCTCCACTGTTGACAGAAGTGCCATTACCGGCAAAAGTATTTATGTTTCCAGTTGAAGCATCAATGCGCCTGATGCGGTTATTTCGGCTATCACAGATATATAAATTATTGAAGGAGTCTGTTGCACAGCCATTCGGATAATAAAATTTTGCAGCAGTTGCAGGTCCCCCGTCCCCGGAAAATCCGAGCGAGCCAGTGCCAGCAATAGTAGAAATGATGCCTGAGGCTGTAATTTTACGTACAGTATGGTTGTTAGATTGACAAAAAAACATATCGCCATATTTATTTAGACAACCATATCCGCTTCCTCCAGGTACAACCGCAGCAGTCGCGCTCCCCCCGTCACCGGCTCTTGGCGGGTTAGCTGCGCCATTGCCAGCATAAGTTGAAATAATACCAGTCTGTGCATCCACAGTTCCCGCAAAATAGAATAATATAGCAATCTGCAATAACGTTTTCATGACTTTATCAATTTATAAATACTGCATTTGCAGTACCAACAATTTTAAAATATAATTGTCTTGGTGTTCCACTACCTGTGCCTAACGGCATATTCTGCGCCACATACGTCCTTGCATGAAAGGCATTATTCATTACCGCTCCTATGGTATCGCCAAAGATGCCCACACAGTTAAAGCCGTTATCGTTGTTGTCACGCCCGCCAAGGATAGCGTTGTGGTTGCCGGTAATAACATTATTATCGCCGCCCATTATTACTGAAAAATTACCGGAGGGGATTTGGTTATTCTGGCCGCCGGCAATTGATGAATAGCAGGCTGCTGCTGTGGCTATGGAGTTGATGGCGTTGTTGGTGCCACCGCCTATGAAGCCGCGCTCTGATGTATCAAAGATAGTGTTTTGACTGCCACCCATTATGCCGGAAAGCGTAGCACCCGGGAAGATGCTATTGGTATCGCCGCCCCCAAGGAAGGACGCGTCACTTAGCACACAGTTTCGCGCACCCCCAATTATTGCCGAGTAACCTGCCTGGGTACAGTTGAGCTCCCCGCCCCCTATTACCGAATAAGGGCTGGAGGGGTCTACAAGATTATTCGCGCCGCCGCCTATGAAGCCCCCCTCGGCATAAACAAAATTAGTATCGCCGCCACCTATTGTACCCCACGATTCGCGTATATCGTTCCCGCCACCCGCTATCAGGGTACCGGCCAGCACATTTTCCGCTACAGTGGTTGATGGCGCTAAAGCACGGTTGCTATATCCACCACCTTCAAAGGATTCTTGACTATTTCTAACCATTACCATACATTTAATATCTGTTAACCATAATACTTTTGTAAATATAGCGCATGTATATGTATTTTCGGTGTAGCGGCAGAACATATTTTACTCTTCGCCGAACACCACACTGAAAATGATTCTGCTTATTTTTGATCCTGGAAATTC
Organism: Taibaiella sp.; assembly: GCA_014377675.1. GTDB lineage: Bacteria > Bacteroidota > Bacteroidia > Chitinophagales > Chitinophagaceae > Flavipsychrobacter. Next base: position 4,956 of record JACMPD010000219.1, on the reverse strand, counting down.
TTTTCAGATATTTTATCTTTGATAACAACCTTGCGTAGGGGCAGAAAATTTTCTGCCCCTACAGTTCACCACCATAAACCGCTGATTATGCATTATATTTGAAGCAAATAAGTACTCAATGAAAAAAATTTTATTGCTCCTTGCTTCGGCCATTACATGCGGGGCGGCTACGGCCCAAATCACTATTACGGCAGCTGACATGCCTGTTTCCGGCGATACTCTGCGCTACAGTATTGCTGCCAACATAGCGTCAGGCATCAACCTCGCCGACAGCGGCACCGCCAGAAGCTGGAACTATAGCAGCCTTACCCCGCTCAGCCAGGCAGTTGATACTTACAAAACTGCTACTGCGGTAAGCGTTAATTACTTTCTTATCTCTATTAACGCTTATGGCTACAAAGTGGCGGATAGCTTTCCGGGTGGTACATTTCTACCCGTTTCGGTTACCCAGCTGTACACCTTTTATGAAAAGCAGAGCAGCAACAGCAGGTTCGCGGCTGTGGCTGTAGGCGCTAAGGTTGCGGGAATAGCCACACCATTTAACAACACCAAAGATGATATTCTGTATTACTTCCCGCTCAACTACGGCAATAATGACAGTTCCGCATATGCGCTTACAATAGGGCTCACCGGTACGGCCTCCATTAAACAAACGGGTTACCGGAAAACAAGGGTTGACGGCTGGGGTACTATCACCACGCCTTACCATACTACTCCGGTTAACTGTATCAGAGTGCGCTCAGAAATACGCGGTGTTGATTCGGTTAACTTTGGCGGCTTCCCGATCGGCATACCCCGCAATGTAGTGGAATACAAATGGTTGGTTAATGGCGAGCACTACCCTGCCCTGTGGGTAACCACTAACGCCACCGCTGCCGGCGAAACCATATCTTCCATCCGCTACAGGGATTCGAAACGTGATTTCACCAACAGCATAAATGAAGTAAACCCTGCTGCTTTATTAAAAGTAAAGGCAACCCCTAACCCAAGCGCGAATGGTATTGTAACAATAGATGTGCCCGCCGACTGGAAACAATATAGCGTGGAAGTGTTTGATATGCAGGGGAAAAGCGTTTGTACAACAGAAAATACCGGCACCCTGAACTTGGGGCACCTGGCAAAAGGCAGCTATATTGGCCGGGTTACCTGTGGCGGCCAGCTAGCCTATGTACAGATAGTATTACAATAAAAAATGCCGGCTATTGCCTTATCATCCGGAATGTGGTATCATTAACAGCCACTGCGGCCGGGTAGCCACCGGGTATTTTTGACAGGTAAAGCAGCGCATTACTTATATCATCAACAGCATAAACAGGTGTCCGCATATTTAACTGATATGCGGGCATTGTTTTTACTACCCAGTCTGCCGGCATATCATCATACCCTATAAAATCAGCCAATGTATCATAACCGGCAGGGAAGCACAGTATATCGGCCCTTACATCAGTAAGCGGGAAGCTGATCACCTTAATATCCGGAAAGGAGATGGCCGAAGTGACGAATACAGGAATGCGCATTTCCTGCGCCTTTTTAATAGCCGCTGTTACATTATTATAAATAGCGAACTTCTTACGATAGTCTTTCCCGGTAATGCTCTTGACCGGGTTGTTGATAATATTGCCAACCGTGCCCAGGAATAAAACTACGGTAAGCCCCGTGGCAAACTTCGCGGTTCTCTGGTGCAGCGCCAGGTAGCGCAAAAGGCGGATGATAAGAATGGCTATAGATGGCACCGCATAGCAAATAAGGCGCGGCTCGCCAATTGGCAGCTTGCCAGCCACAAACAACACAATAATGATAATAATTAACCCTAACGCATAAAGCCTTACCTGTGCGGGGGGGTCTTCAATGCAGCGTTTAAAATGAAGCACTGATTCCCTTGCACTAAAGTAAAAAGCGGCCAGACCCGTAACCCCGAATATGATTTCGAAAAGTGCGCCATTGCCTGTGTTGGCGAAAATAAGATACAGGCTCCTCAGGAACTGCAACGGCCTGAACCCATCCTGCATCATCATTGATTCCCAAAATATCTTCATGCCGTTATCCTTCATCAGCTGGGCCACATCAAGCAGGTAAAAAGCGCCCAGGCTCACCAAACATAGTAATAATGGGAGCCATAACCTGATGACAAACATCGGCTTACTGCCGCCAAAGGGAGACATAAATACGGTTTGTAAAACACCTATGGCAAAAACAGGCGCGACAAGTATAGGATAGGAATAACTAAAAAACGGTGCAACAATGAAGGAAAAACACAATAAAAAATAGGTGCCCGAAAGCCGGCTGTGCCGCTTCACAGCTAACAACTCCAGCAGCTGCCAAAGGCAAAGTATACTCATGAACATATCCATGGTGTATTGCTTTACCTGGACAAAATACACGACAAACGTATGAGAAGAAGCCAGTATGAGTATAAACAGATACCCGTGGGCCGGCTGCCCGGGAAACAACCGTTTCAACAGCCTGTAGCCAAAAACGAGCGTTAAAGTACCAACTATCAACGAGGGCAGGCGCAGTGAAAGATAACTATAATCGAAATATTGCGTTACGGCTTTAAACACCTGCAAGTACGTTCTGGGGAATTGCTGCATGAGGTCAAGCGGGCCCCACAGCGCGGTTGCGTCTTTTGATTTAAGATTGTATATAATACGCCACTCATCAACCCAGAATGGCTTGAGCGGAAACAGCGTAACAACAAAGCCGAAGCCAATAAGAAAGAACAAACTGCAAAGGGTTACAGTCCTCGCGAGCGATTTTGAATTACCGGGAATAAATGACATTTGGGTGCGCTTTGGTATTAAAATTTTCCCGGTTATTGTTAGTCCGTTATTATTAGCAGGCTTTATGCCTTTTAATATCCTCTTCCCTCTTTCTGTTCCATGTAGTTGATAAACGCCCTGTTAGCTACGCGGTTACCACCCGGTGTTGGGTAGTTACCTGTAAAGTACCAATCGCCCAGGTTATGCGGGCAGGCGTCATACAGGCCTTCTATTGACTGGTAAATAACGTCTACTTCAGTGTGCACATCTTTGTGGCGAAGCATACGGGCAATTTTTGCGCTTATTTCTTCGGCTGTGTACGGGTTGTAGATAGCTTTCACAAAGTTTTGCTCATCCAGCCTTTTGCTGGCTTCGGCTTCTTTACAAAGTTTATAAGTATCGTCTAATATATGATCAAGACCGTTATCCTTGAGCAGACCTACCGCCGCCTGAAATGCTATAAAGTCGCCCATGCGGCTCATATCAATGCCATAACAATCAGGGTACCTGATTTGTGGCGCTGACGATACTATAATTATCCGCTTTGGGCCCAGCCTGTCCAGCATTTTTATAATACTTTCTTTCAGCGTGGTACCCCTTACTATGGAGTCGTCTATCACTACCAGGGTATCAACATCGCGGGCTACCGTGCCATAGGTAATATCATACACATGCTGCACCATCTCATTGCGCGATGCATCTTCGGTAATGAAGGTACGCAACTTGGCATCTTTTATAGCTATTTTTTCTATCCTTATCCGGCGATAGACCAGTTCCTTCATTTCTTCAGGAGTAATGGTGTCCCTACGTGCCAATATTCTTTCAAGGGTAATATCTTTAAGATAGTCCTCCAGACCCTTTATCAAGCCGTAAAAAGCAATTTCAGCTGTATTGGGTATAAAAGAAACAATGGTGTGCTTCAAGTGATAGTCCAGCGCCTTCAACACCCTGTCCGCCAGGTTGCGGCCCAGCTGCATGCGTTCCCTGTATATATCGGGGTCGCTCCCGCGGCTGAAATAGATGCGTTCAAAACTACATGCTGTCAATTTTCGTGGCGCGAGTATTTCCGTGTCGGTGAAAGTACCATCAGCTCTTACTATCAATGCATGACCGGGCTGTAGTTTTTTTATTTGCGGCTGGGTAACATTGAATGCGGTCATTATAGCCGCCCTTTCTGAAGCAGCTACCACCACCTCATCATCCTGGTAATAATAACACGGCCTTATGCCATTAGGGTCACGCATGATGAAACTGTCTCCGTTGCCCACCAGCCCGCTGAACACATACCCCCCATCAAACTGCGATGTTGCCTGCTTCAGTATTCCTTCAATATCAAGCCTTTCAGGGTTTATTTCATCAGCCTGGCACAGATAGTAGTGTATAGTTTCTATCATTGCGCCAAGATCGCTTTCCCGCATGTTATTGGTAGGGTGCAGCGCCAGTTTGGCGAAAAGCTCATCAGTGTTTACAAGGTTGAAGTTGCCCGCCATAGCCAGGTTACGCGTCGGCCGCATATCATGCTTTACAAACGGATGGCAAAATTCCACATTGTTTTTACCCTGTGTGCCATACCTCAGGTGTCCCAGCAGTATCTCGGCCGCAAACCTCATGTATCCCTTCAGAAAATCGGGGTGCTGCAATATATCCGGGTACATCTTTTCCAGCTCCGCCACTTCCGTGTTTATATTCTGGAAAAGCTGTGCTATGGCGTGCTGCCCGCCAATGCGCAGGCGGTGCATGTTTTGGTTGCCTTCCGGTACATTTAGTTTTACTGACGCTATCCCCGCGCCATCCTGCCCCCTGTTGTGCTGCTTTTCCATCAGCAGATAGAGCTTATTAAGCCCATAAACGGCAGTTCCGTATTTTGAATGATAGTAAGAAAGTGGTTTGAGGAGCCTTATGTAAGCTACTCCGCATTCGTGCTTTATGGCGTCAGACATGTTGGCGCAAAGGTAAGTGAAATGATGAACAGGTAAGATTGTAAAAACAGGCGGGTTTAAAGTTACCAATGATCAGAAACCCGGGCGATTCATGATTAAAGTACTCTAATATGTTGAAAATGGTTTTGCGAGTGAAAAGTGGCATCCAAAACCATAGGGTAATTTACATATTTGAATGAGACAGCAACGCCTCCACATCTTTTTCAGATAGCCCGACAGCCTTTGCAATATCTTTTGCAGGCATGCCCATGTTGTTT
>JACMPD010000218.1 GCA_014377675.1 Taibaiella sp. | reverse complement strand
TTGTATTTTTAAAAATATCAGCCACGACGGCACCTTCCCCCAAAAGAAATTTTTCAATCAGCAGGGCGATCACCAGGCAAAAACCCACCGATGCGAAAAACGCGAAACGCTCCGCCATGGGTGCACCTATGATGAAAACGATATTGGAGAAGAGCGCTATGGTGCTGAGGAAAAACAATATGCCGAATGCGAACGGGTCTTTGTTGTTTTTAATAACGCGCATAACGCTGAACACAACCAGAAAAGCGTAGCCAGCAAGCGACAGCAATACCCAAACGTTGCCAAAGTCGGTGAAGGGGATACTGTTGTAAGAATAATCAGAGATAAGCGGATAGGGTACAAACATCAGTTTGATGTATTTGCCCAGTATTAATATCTCAGTGGCAAAGCGGGATAATGCAGAAGGGGAGATAGTAAGGAAGTTATCCATAAAGCTCACCTCGCTGGTGGTGTTAGCGTCGTACTTATGCAGCACAGAGTACCTGATAACCAGAAACAGGACAGTTACTGCCACTGAACTCAGGGTTATGTACAGGCTTCGTGTCTTGTTTTCATTGCGGTACAGGAAAAAAATAAAAGGGATAACGAACAGGAACGAAATAACGGTTTCTTTTGAAAGGAACGAGAGCAGGAAGCAGAACGATGCCAACAGCAGTTGTTGCATTTTTCCTGTCTGCATGTATTTCAGGTATATGTTCAGGCTCAAAAAGGCAAAGAAGAAACACAGTATTTCATCGCGGCTTTTTATATTGGCCACTACTTCGGTATGTATGGGGTGCAGCGCGAAAATAAAGGCAGTAATAAATGCCGCCGCGCTTTTCCTGCCTCCGAACAGCCCGTCAATAAACAAGAACAAAAGGATAACGCAGCCGGCAAAGAACAATACATTCATCAGGTGGCCGGGCCCGGGCTTGCCATCACCAAGCTGCCACTCGGCGGCGAACATAACCAGCGATAGTGGCCTGTACAGGTCGTTGGTAGTAATAAACCACCCCCGGCGGTAAGGCGTGGCCAGTATTTCTGGTATAGCTGAAATGCCCCTGGTGACTATTGAGTTGCTTTTGATAACCGTGAAGTCATCAAGTACATAATCGTTCTTTAGTGTATTTGCATACAGCAAAAATGCTATGATGCCCAGCAGCAAAGCTAATTTGGTTTTCAGCGAAAAGCCTTTATTACTCTTTTCGGTCTGTATGGAGGCTGTTTCTGGCGCTGGTTGTTTAGCGGGTTGAGATATTTGTTTTGCCATCAGTACTAATGGTTTATAATAAGGTTATTGTTGATTGGTAGCAGTCGTATTTTTTATTTTATAAATACGCATTATAGAGCTGTTCAGTACCATAATGTTATACGCAACATTTTTCGATGGATAGTCTTCCTTGTGCCCTCTGAAATTAGTGATAAAATAATCAGCTTTATCTACTGTTTTTACAAATTCGAAACGCTTGCGGTCAGCCGGGTTCAGCATAATTATGTTATGTTGCACCGGATCTTCATAGTTACAGGCAATTTTTATGTTGCTGCTGCTGTCATGGGTGGCCAGGTACTGCAACCCTTCTTTAAAACTTGCGCCCCAGTAGTCCAGTTCATAGTTTTCTCTCAGATATTCCTCCTCATGGTTCACCAGGTCACTGAAATATACCTGCTGAAACGGATGGTTTTTAACCATAAACATACCCGCCAGCGCAAGTTGCAGCGCTCCCAGGCCGGCTACGGCATACTTATACTTATTCACAAATACTTTGTTGATGAAATACATGCCCGCCAGTACAAACGAAGGGTAAACGAAGTAAAGGTGCCGCCAGTCATCATATATAACAGCATTGAGCTTAATAACGGCAAGCACAGGGATTAAAAAGCACAACAGAAACAGCAAGTAGTTGCGTTCCCGGCCATTGGCAAGGAAAAGGCGTGGCTTTTTTACAAAATCAGCCACTATTAATACAAGCCCTGCCGCTCCGGTCAGTGTCCATAGCAATGGTGTGGTGATAACAAACCAGGTAGGAAAGTAGGTCCATGGCAACTCGGTAGTATGCTCATATGCCCCGCCTATAAGCACGCTGGCATCCCAGTCATAGTGCGACATCACCTGGTAGCTTTCAATGAAATTCCCTATCGGGTTCCGCCACAGGTAGGGCCACGCCACATAGAGCGCAACACAAAAACCTAAGCCATACAACCCTATATTAATGTATTGCTTCCTGAGGTCTCCGCTTCGTTTCTTCTCGGCCCACAGATCAAGCAACATGAACAGACCTATAAAACCGAACAACATAATACCCATTACACGGATACTGGTGGTGTAGCCCGCCAGCATACCAAGGGCAAGGTATAGCCCGGCTTTGTTCCGGCTGAAAGCAAGCTGGCTGAAACTCATAGTTATCAGGAACATGCAGAGGAAAGGAATGTCTTTTGTATTGAAGAATGAGTGCGCATAGATGCGTGGCGCAAACAGCAGCATAAGAAAACACAGGGAGGCGATAACCACACTACGGGTAAGCCTGAATGACAATATGTATAAAGATAATGCGCTCAGGAGAAACAGGCTATGTGTTACCAGGTGGCGCATGTAATAAATATCTCTTATCTCAGTAAGGTGAAACCACCTTTCAAACATAGCCAGCGGCAGCTCAAAGCCGGTGCCATAAAACCGGTATATATAGGTAAGCAAATCTTTTTTGCCGGTGGTTACATAGTCGTAGGTTAGGTTACCAATAAGGCGCTGGTCCAGCTCATCCCACGTAATGCCATAGTCTTTGTACGTGAGCATACCCGCTATAAAGGCAACCGCAAAAAGCAGCAACCCCACAGCATATGGAAAATATTTATTTTTCATTCTGAAGTTTGTAAATAGGAAACAGGCTATAAAGGTAAAAAAAATGTTGATTGGCGGGGCAGGTTATGTGGGGGATTGTGTGTTACACGCATAGTCTGTTTGCTGTGCAGCTTCAAATCAGCAAAGTATGGGTGCAGCAGTCCGCTTACCGCTTGTCATGTAGCGGGAAGATAAAACAACAGCGATGATAAAGCTAATAGCCTGTAATGAACAAGGGCGGTTTTTCTGGCAGATATACCCATCCCCGAAGGTCCTTTGACGAGGGTTTGCGGTTAAAGGAAAGGATAGCCCGGATATTACCTTTTAATTAAAACCTTGTTAATGGAACTACCCCTGCCGGTGACCACTTTTACCAAGTACAGGCCGTCAGGAAAGGCGGAAAGATCCACCCCGTTTTTTGGCTGCGTAAGTGCAGCACTATAGATCAACTGCCCGGTGCAGGAAATTACCTGCACACTTCCTTCATGTGTATCGTGGCTGAGGTTAATGGAGAAAATTCCCATATTTGGGTTAGGGTACAGCGTAAATGGGGCTACATTTTCAGGGTCAGCCAATCCGTTGGTTCCCGGTGTCACTTTGCGTATGGCGGAGTTGCCGGCGTCCGCTATGTACAGGTAGCCTGCATCATCTACGCATACCGCCGCCGGGCCGTAAAAAGTAGCCAGTGCTGCGGGGCCACCGTCGCCGGTGTAGCCATAGCCGCCACTTCCTGCTACGGTAAATATGAATCCTCCGGCGGTTATTTCCCTGACCACATTATTGTCATAGTCAGCTACGAAAATATTTCCTTTATTATCAGCAGCTAAGTTAACGGGTGAGTGCAATTCGGCAGTGGTTGCGGAGCCGCCGTCACCCGCATACCCGGCCGCACCGGTACCGGCTATGGTTGTTATTAACCCGGAAACTAAATTCACTTTCCTAATAACATTATTTCCGAAGTCAGCTATAATAAGGTTTCCTGCTGTATCCAGGCAAACCGCATGAGGATAGCTTATCATAGCCGCCGTAGCCTGGCCGCCGTCTCCCGAATAACCGGAGATCCCGTTTCCTGCAACCGTGTGGATGATACCGTCAGCGGAATTTACTTTTCTTATGCGGTTATTGCCCCAGTCAGCTATATATATGTTCCCTTGTTTGTCAACGCATGCGCCCCGCGGCGTTTCCAAGTGTGCGGTAAGCGCACTGACCCAGTCTCCCGCATAGCCCCCGCTTCCGTTTCCGCAGACGGTGGTTATTATATTTGTTGAAGCCGTTACCTTGCGTACCACATTATTATAAAACTCCGTTATATACAAGTTGCCCGCGGTATCAAGGCAGACCCCTATTGGTTTATCAAACTGGGCCTCAGCTACGTCGCCTCCGTCACCTGTGTATCCCGGATTTCCATTGCCCCCCACCGTAAAAAGAGTGTCATACCTGTCCAGTCTTTTTATCCTGTTATCGCCATAGTTGGCTATAAAAATGTTTTTTTGCTTATCTACGCAAATACCTGTTGGTTTAAAAAGAGAATAGTTTGTAGCCGGGTAGCCGTCACCAATGTATTGGGAGATGCTGTTGCCCGCAATAGTGGTAATAATGCCCTGGCCAATGCAATGGCTATTGAACAGCAGCACTGCCAAAAAAATACAGAACAGCAAAATGGCTTTGCGCATAGGAACGATGATTAATGGTAAAAGGATGCCCCGGAACCGGAGCATCCTTTAAAAGTAATTAACTTTACTATTTTGTAATCACTACTCTTTTGGTAACAATGCCATTTTCAGTTGGCACACTTATAATATAAATACCTGCTGGCTGATCAAAGCTGACACTGTTGCCGCCCGCAGCAAATAAGCCGCTATGCACTTTAGCGCCTGCGCTGTTATAAACCGAAAATTCCTGGCCGGTCAGAGATGCATCAGTCTGTATAGTAAAGTTTCCGTTTGAAGGATTAGGGCTAACAAGTATATCTGAGCTGTTGTTGGCACTGTTTGTCAATGCCTTTGGCACTGGAAGTGGCGCGTCAACCCTGCGGATGCGGTTATTGCCGCAGTCGGCTACATACATATTATTAAAAGGGTCAACCCACACCCCTGAAGGTCTGTTGAGCTTTGCTGCTACTGATGGGCCGCCGTCGCCGCCAAAACCTCCGGTGCCATTGCCCGCTACTGTAGTTATAATGCCGGTATAGTCTATTTTCCGGATGCGGTTATTGTTCTGGTCTGCAAAATAAACATTGCCTACCCAGTCTGTGCAAAGGCCCATTGGCCCCGCTATTTTTGCCGCTCTTGCTGCGCCACCATCGCCTGAAAAGCCAGACACCCCAGTGCCACCAATAGTGGTGATGATGCCGGTGGCCGCGTCAATTTTCCTTATTTTATTATTGCCAAAGTCAGAAATGTAAACGTTATTGCTTGCATCAACAGTTACGCCCATCGGCCTGTTTAATTTTGCCGCCGTCGCAGGGCCGCCATCTCCGGAGACGCCAGCGGCACCAGTGCCAGCAAAGGTGGTGATGATGCCTGTTGACGCTTTCACTACTCTAATTTTGTTACCTCCACAGTCAATAACATAAATGTTACCCGCATTATCTACAGCCGCGCCTGATGGAACAAGTAGCTTGCAGGCTGTCGCCTGGCCGCCGTCGCCGGTGCTTCCCTGTGAATTTGAGCCGCATACCCTTGACCCGGTGCCGGTAGAGGTATTCCCCATAATTATATTATCGCGGGAGTGGCACGCTATGTACACGTTGCCGGCATTATCTATACCCATTCCTGCCGCTCCAGAGAGAAGACCGGAAAGGCCAACGCCGGTAAGCGTCCCTGTCGCGACATTTATTTTCCTGCAAAAAGAATTATAAGTGAAAAACACATCTCCCGATGAATTGCCAACTATCCCCGAAGGCGCAGAAATAGCAGCGGCAGTAGCCGGTCCACCTACTCCTGACGAGCCACTGGTGCCCGTTCCTGCAACGGTTGTAATAATTCCCTGCGCGTTAGCCGCTGTAGCAAAGGACACTACCGCCGCGAGGGCGAAACCAAATTTTTTAAATAATGCATTTATCATAAAAATATTTTTAGTTCTCTCAAAGTTAGAGGAAAAAGTATTACAACATAGCAATTTTCAGAACATTTATTTGGAAAAAATTGAATTTTTATTTTCAGTTAGTTATGTATTATTTTTATTTTAACGTTTTCAAACGCTGCTGTTTTAATGCATTAACTTGCATGCTGCTCAATTTAAACACTAAGTCTAGAAGAACGGGTTGTAAACAGACATTTACAGGCTGAAATCGGCCGGCAAAACTGAATTTGACATTATTGATTTTATGGAACATCTTGAAAAGGTTTTTCAATGCAACACGCTCCCTAAAACAAAAAAGCACAGCGAACAGCCGTGCTTTTTAAAAAATCAATAAATACTCATTAGTATTCCCATTTGTCGTGTTCCTGGTTAAAGACAGCTTCGGCGTAGTTCTTGCCTTCATAGAGCGCTTCCATTTTGCCCCTGGCGTCAGTGCCATATATATCTTCATACCTTTCATTAAAAGGATTTGATACCTTCGTTATCCGGCTGGCAAACATGCGGCGCTCAAAAAAATCTTCCCATGTGGGGCGGTTAGCGTTATTGGGTTCGCTGTACACTTCATAGCCTGCAAGCACCTGGCGCACCTGCGGGTAAGACAGCCAGCAGATAGCAAAGGAGCCCCGATAAGTGCCATCGGTTTCATTGATTACATCAAGTACCGGCGCTATGGCAATAATTTTCGCTACCTTTTTACCCTGGTTGCGGTCAAATACCCATTCTTCCTTTATTCTTAGTTTGGTTACATTATGTGGGTCAAAGTCCCTGGTTACAACCCTATGAATAATTTCGCCGTCCACGTCCTGCACATCAAATTCCTGTGGTTTTGGTGTTATCTTTTCCAGTACCTGCTCTTTAGTCAGTTTTGTGGTAAGCCTGTCATCACTTTCATACGGGGTTACCTTACCGCGTTTAATAGCATCAACGAGTATTTCAATGAACATGCCGCCGCCGGTATTTTCATCACCTTCGTACCGGAAAGGGATATTTTGCTTTTCCTGCATATCCACTTCTCGCCACACGGTCTTTTTCCAAAGCACATCAGCGCTCCTTATGGGCTGGTAGGGTATTGCCGCACCACCGGGAGCTACGGTGTTGTATGATTCAGGCGGAGCCAGTGACGGCAGCCACTTATCATTCACAGGGGAAGCTATAACCTCCCTGGCAGCATCGGAGGTTTGCCCCGTGGCAGGTACGCCCTGGCAGAAAGCAGTTACACTGCCCAATAACATCGCTGATACAATTGTAGCGCGATAAGCATTACATAATTTCATAAGCAAGTTTTTACCGAAGTTAATTAACCACAGGTTAATTTCCAAATTTATTTTATTTGATTTTTGCTGTTGTAAGGGTGGGTCAGTTTGCTATAATTTTAAATTACAGTTCTGGCAGTTTAACTGATAGTTTACATAGAAACTTATTCGGGTAGGCAGGTATGCCAATTGGTAGAGTTTAACTATATTTGAGTTCGTTTACTTATTTATCATATTCAATGCAAAGTAATGGTAGAACAACAGCAATGTAGGTGTAATGGCTCGAGAGGCACGGACTGCTTCTATTGCCAAGGTACTGGATATTTGCAGGAAAGAAATGCTTGGAAGATAATACCGAGTTCCCAGTCGACTGTTTATGTAAAAGTGATAAAATTTGAACAGGCACAGCCAATAAATGTAAAATTTAGAACTCCTCATAAAGGTGTTGAACCTATTGTTATTGATAGATTTGGAAACACTATTTATTCTCAAAGAGTCATTCATATATGGAATAAAACAAATGATCTAAAAAAAAATATCAATGCCGGTGGACTATGCAATACAGATAAAAATATAAGTTTGATTTGTAAATTAGTCGATGATATTTATAAAAGAAAAAAAAATATAATTAGACTAGATTTAAATAAAGTGGAGCGCAGAGTTTATGATCAAATC
>JACMPD010000217.1 GCA_014377675.1 Taibaiella sp. | reverse complement strand
ATGTTTATCAGCTTTGGCTTTTGAAATAACAGGTGCGAGACTGTTCTTACTGGCTAAAGTAAGTATCTGAGCAAAAATGTGCTGTCCGACTAAAGTGCTAACTTTGTCCATAATTATTAGTTGCTTGTGTGAGAACTTGCATACTAACAGTAAGGGGGCAATTGCCCCCTTTATACAACCATTTTTTCAATAATTAAGTCGGACAACAGTGGATTGCAATGGCAATTGAGTTGCACGAGTTAGCTCATAAAAAGTGTTTTATTGCTAACTCGGTTAATTTTCCTGTCATTTGCAAGCCGCTCTGCCGTGCTAAAAACAGCAATACGCATACCTTTCAATAAAGATATGCGTATTCACAGCTGTATTGTAAGCTTTTATTTAAAGAACCACTTCTGCTTCAAGGTCATAGTCAAAGGCCTTTGTAATCTTTACATTTACGAAATTGCCAATGGGTAATGGTGATTTGCTATGGATAATTACTTCATTGTCAACCTCTACACTATCAAACTCCGTACGTGCCAGGTATCGGCCCGCTTCTTTTTTATCAACCATTACTTTAAACGTTTGGCCAATTTTTTCCTGATTTTTTTCGAGACTTATTTCCTGCTGCACGTCCATTACTTCCTGTGCACGTGCTTCTTTTTCCTCTGAAGAAAGCGTATCAGCAAATTCATAAGCACTTGTATTTTCTTCATGTGAATAGGTGAAGATACCTACACGGTCTAACCTGGTCTCTTCAAGGAAGTTTTTCATATCTTCAACATCATCACGGGTTTCTCCTGGGAAACCTGTAATTAATGTTGTCCGTATACATATGCCTGGTACTATTTCTCTTACGTTACCAATAAGTTCAATAATATCTTTACGCGTCATCTGCCGCTTCATTTGATGAAGCATGTTATCAGAAATATGCTGCAACGGCATATCAAGATAGTTGCATATATTTGGTCTATCCCGCATTACCTCCAGTATATCAAGTGGGAACTTATGCGGATAAGCGTAGTGCAGGCGTATCCAGTGTAAGCCTTCCACATCGCTGAGGTGTTTTAGTAATTCGGAAAGCGCACGTTTTTTATAAATATCAAGACCATAATACGTAAGTTCCTGGGCAATAAGCATTATTTCTTTTACGCCCATACGCACCAGCTTTTTAGCCTCAGTTATTATTTCTTCAATTGTTTTTGACACATGCTGGCCCCGCATCAGCGGAATGGCGCAGAAAGAGCAGGTACGGTTACACCCTTCTGATATTTTAAGATAAGCATAGTGGCTGGGTGTGCTCAGCAGGCGCTCACCTATTAGCTCCTGCTTATAGTCAGCGTTAAATTGTTTCATCATCAGTGGCAGTTCCATAGTACCGAACCATGCATCCACTTCGGGTATTTCATTCATCAGGTCATTCCGGTAGCGTTCGCTGAGGCAACCGGTTACATATACTTTGTCCAGCTTACCGCTGCGCTTCAAGTGCACCTGTTCCAATATAGTGTTTACACTTTCTTCTTTTGCCTTATCAATGAAACCACAGGTATTGACCACTACAATATTGTGATCGAGTTTACGGTTTTCATGTATCACATTAATGCCATTTGCGTTTAACTGGCCGCTGAGTACTTCACTATCCACCATATTCTTGGAGCAGCCAAGGGTAATGATATTTACCTTGTCGTTTTTTAGTTTTCGTGTCTTCACTATCTATTATGGTATGTTAGTATTGTTTTGTTGGTTATTAAAGGTAGGGTAGTAAAAATTTATAAATTAGCAATCTCATGAACTGATAATCCTGTGGTTTTATTAATAATATCATCAGGAATACCCATAGCTTTCATATTTGTGGCAATCTTTATTGTATTTTCTAATCTTGCTTTTTCCACAGCCGTATCAATTGCGCCTTTTAAATCCCTATATCCTTTAAGACTGTATTCATAGCTGTCAAGTTGTGATTTATTGAATTTCGCAATCTCTGCCTTTTGAAAGGCCTCAATAAATACGACCTCATCATTGAAAATCTTCGGTATATTATGAAAGTCTTCAAGATGCTTGATGAAATAGAGCCATTTTTCTAATCTTGTTACCAGTTCGTCCTCAGCTTTATTAAAGTTAGGCATTTCCATATACAAGTAGGTAAGCTTATCGTAAAATGTTTGGCCATTCTGGTCTTTCAGCTTTATTTCGTGCAGCCATTCATGTGCTTCCTGCTCGGTATTATAGTCATTAAAAGTAAAATCTAAAATACCTATGCAATAAACTGCCTTAAAGTTATAAGAAATGTCACCTTTTGTAACCTGCTCCCTTATGGGAAAAGTGGAGTAGTAGATCGTTCGTTCCTTAAACCAGTTCTGCTTGCTTTTTTGCAACTCAACAATAATTTTTTCACCATTCTCATTTTCACAGTAGATGTCAAAAATTACATTTTTAGCGTCAGTAAGCTGCCCTAGCTGTTCATTATTTTTGAAGGACAAATCTTTTATCGGAGATTCGTTTTTCAATAAAGCATTAAGAAAATCAATGAGTATGGGTTTACTTGCCTCTTCGCCGAAGATTTTTTTGAAACCATAATCAGTAAAGGGGTTAATGTATACTGCCATTTTTTTGTGCTTGTAATATGCAAAGTTACCAAATTTTAGTTTGATGACGGCTTTGCAGGAAAACTTTACGGATAATGCGCCGATTTTTATAATTTTGTGATGCTACTTAGGGCACCAAAACGTTTTCATTTCGGCTCTATGCTTTGGCATTACTAAATTTTAATTTATATGCAGATTAAATCAATGGCGGAATACGCTGCAAATGGTGAAAGCCCTGAGATATTGTTTTGGGTTGGTTGCGCAGGGAGTTTTGACCAGCGCGCGCAGAAGGTTACTAAAGCTTTCGCGTCTATTTTAGACAAAGTAGGTATTAAGTTCGCTATAATGGGGAAGGAAGAAATGTGTACCGGTGACCCTGCAAGAAGAGCTGGAAACGAATTTCTTTTTCAAATGATGGGCTATAATAATGTAGCCTTGCTCAATGGTTATGGCATAAAGAAAGTTGTGACTATTTGTCCTCACTGCTTCAATATTTTTAAAAATGAGTATCCTGCCCTCGGCGGTACTTATGAAGTACTGCATCATACCACTTTTTTACAGCAATTAATAAATGAAGGCAAAATTAAACTGAAGGACGGGGGCGCATTCAAAGGAAAGAAAATAACTTATCATGACAGTTGCTATTTGGGCAGGGGTAATGGCATCTACGAAGCGCCGAGGGAAGTGCTGGAAGCCTTTGATACTGAATTGGTAGAGATGAAGCGTTGCCGGAGTAACGGCATGTGTTGCGGCGCAGGTGGCGCACAAATGTTTAAGGAAGAAGAGCAGGGAAGTGAACGCGTCAATTTTGAAAGGGCAGAACAGGCATTGGCTACAGGGGCAACTATTATTGCAGCTAATTGTCCTTTTTGCACCACTATGCTCACCGATGGCATAAAAAATAAGGAGAAAGAAGATACAGTCAAGGTAATGGATATAGCCGAAATGGTTGCTATGTCACTTGCTGATTAAAATTCAGTATTATGAAAAACAAAACACTTGTTTTAGGCGCATCAGAGAATCCGGCTAGATACAGCAATATGGCCGTGAAAAAACTAATGAGCAAAGGCCATGAAGTTATTGCTGTTGGTAAAAGGGAAGGGCAAATAGGAAATCTTAAAGTTGCAGCGCTGCCTGTAGAAAGCGATGAAGTGGATACAGTTACGCTATATATGAATGCGGCACACCAGGTAGCATACCATGACTATATTTTGTCGTTAAATCCGAGGCGCATCATTTTTAACCCCGGCGCCGAAAATATTGAATTAGAACTCCTTGCTGAAAAGAATGGGATAAAAACTATGGAAGCCTGCACTCTTGTAATGCTCAGTACAGGGCAATATTGATTTTTCTACCTGTCGAGGGGTAAAGCGTCTGCCTTACTCCTCAACAAATGATTATTCTACGTCTGCTACCCATGCATCCCTGTCATCAGGGCTAAATTTCCATGGTGCCATATTGTTTTCAATATTTCCAAACATCATGTTCCATTCCTGTGGAGCGCTGCTTTCTTCCATTATAAGATTTCTGCGAAGTTGCATGATAATGGATAAAGGGTCAATGGAAACCGGGCAGGCTTCTACACATGCCTGGCAGGTAGTACAGGCGCGTAGCTCTTCAATGGATATAAAATCATTCAACAGAGACTTACCATCATCTTTAAATTCCTTATTAATATTAATATTTTCTCCCACCTCCTGCAAACGGTCGCGGGTATCCATCATTATTTTCCTGGGCGACAATTTTTTACCCGTCATATTTGCCGGGCAAGAGTCAGTGCAGCGGCCACATTCTGTACAAGAATAAGCATCCAACAGATTTTTCCAGCTCAGATCCATAACATCCTTTGCCCCGAAGCGTTTTTGTTCGCCAGGTTCAGCTGGAGCTTTGTCAGGCTCCATCATGTACAATACTTCATTTTGAATTTCCTTCATGTTCTTTACCTCACCTTGGGGTGTAAGTTTACCATAATAAGCATTTGGAAACGCAAGCAGTATATGCAGGTGCTTTGAATATGGCAGATAATTGAGAAATGCGAAGATGCCAATAATATGAAGCCACCAGCAGGTTCTTTCAAGTGCTACGAGACCGCTATCTGACATGCCATTAAATAATCCTGTAAAATGGCTGGTAAGAAGGAATGGCGAAGTTTGGGTATAATGCTCAACCATGCGGCTCTGCAAAACAAGGTCAGCGGTATTCATGGTAAGAAACAGCGACATAAGTACTATTTCTATTATCAATATTAGGTTTGCGTCATTTTTAGGCCAGCCATTAAGTTCATTCATGCTCAGCCTGCGTATTTTCAATATGTTTCTTCGTATAAGGAATACTACACAGCCTATAAGTACAAGTGCCGCCAGCACTTCAAAAAAGCCTATTAGGAAAGAATAAAGGCCACCGATAAATGGTACAAATAATCTGTGAACCCCTAACAGGCCGTCAAGGAATATTTCCAGTATTTCTATGTTAATTATAATAAACCCTGCATATACGACAAGATGTAACAAGGCTGGTATCGGACGTTTAAACATTTTCTTTTGTCCCAATGCGAGCAAGATCATATTTTTCCACCTTTGCTCTTTATTGTCACTCAGGTCTTCATCACGGCCAATATTTATATTGCGGGCAATTTCCTTTACTTTTTTAGCAAAAAGGAAACTGGCCACAACAGCAAGCATTATAAATAATATCTGTTGAACAATATGCATCAGTATGCTGATTTAAACCACGAAATTAAATTGTTTTAAGCTAAAAAAGAACTTGTAGCAGCTAAGGAGTTCGTTTTTTAGCAATAACGGAGATAAAAGTAAGATATAGTAGACTTATTTTTAATTTCGGCTACCATTAGCACTTCCACCATGGTTTTCCAAACCGAAAAGACAGGCCGCCGCTGACCAGACCTTTATAGCCAAAACCAAGCTCGGCAAACGCGCCGATACGCCCGCCCAGCCTTATGCCTATCGGGCTGTAGTGAAAGGTGAAAGCGTCCTGTTGAACAAGTGCCGCAGCACTATTGCCTCCTGGGGTGATGGATACGGGAGTGGTTTCGGTCGTTGTAAATGCGCTTCCAATGCCAAGATAACTATATGTTTCAAAATATTTATGGTATTGGTATATATAGCATAGTTCTAAAGCGATACTTGTAGTTTTTTGTGAATAAGTAGCTACTGTTGTTGGTTGGCTTGATTGCAATTCTATATTATTGCCGTGTTGGGCCAGGTATCCTGCTCCAAATCCTACGGACATACACCTGTACAAAAAATAGCGGGCAGAAATATAGGCAGGGCCAGAACTTGACGTCTGAGTCCTTCTTATTCGGCCTTCACCCCTCGTAGCCTTCTTTATATTATCAATTGCTTCTACGGCAGAAATTCCGCCATAGCTTACAGAGAGCTCGGGTTGATATTTGCAGGAAGGGCATTGGGGATAGCCCTTTTTACTACCGGTTATTAATAGAAAAAAAATGAAAATGCTGATGATCGTTTTCATGTTGCACTACAATATTAAGGATAAAGGTGAAGATATATTTATATTGAGTGAAATTATCTGTGTCGAAAATTATTGCAATGGCTGCGCTTATTGTACTGTACAATGCTTATTTTTAGCCCCACTTATACTATATGGAAGATTTAAGCTTTTTTTTGGAGACCACTCATTTTACACAGTCAATGGACGGGATTTTATATAATCCTTTACAGTGGGGCGCCAAAATAAAACATATTTACGATAGCGATTTTGACATCAATACTACTGATGTAATAATAATTGGTTGCGGGGAATGGCGTGGAGAAGATGCAGCTGCGGTATACGATAATAGCTCAGATGTGGTAAGAAAACATTTATATCAGTTGTATCACTGGCATTCAGGAGTTAAAATAGCTGATGCCGGCAATATACGGCAGGGAGCTACACTAATGGATACCCAAGCCGCACTACATGCGGTTTTGAAGGAGATACACGAAGCAGGTAAAGTGGCATTATTGATAGGCGGCAGCCATGACCTCACGTTGCAGCAATACAACGTATTTAAAAAAAGCGAACAAATGGCAGTCGCTGTGGTAGCGGATATGCTTATCAATCTTGAAGAATCAGAGGAAACAAATTCGGGCAGTTTCCTGATGGATATGCTCACCGACACGCCAAATTACATATCGCATTACAGTCATGTCGCTTTCCAAAGTTACTATGCTCAGCCCCAGATGCTGGAAACTCTGGATAAATTGCGGTTTGACTTCTTTAGGCTTGGAAAAGTAAGCGAACAGATAGAAGATATAGAACCGGTCATGCGTTCCTGTAATTTTTTCAGCTTTGATATGTCTGCCGTACGATATTCTGATGCTCCTGCTAATATTAACGGATCACCAAACGGGCTTACCGGAGCGGAAGCATGCACCCTAACTAGGTTTGCGGGTATGGGCGAAAAATTATCATCTGTTGGCATATATGGTTACAGTGCAGCTTACGATACCCACGAAATGACAGCCAAGCTCATTGCCCAGATGATATGGTATTTTGTTGATGGCCTCCTGATAAGCAAGGCTGAGGCACGCCTGAGTGATGAAAATGAATTTATCATATTTAATGTAGTGTTTACTGATAATGATACTACGTTCATAAAAAGTAAACGTACGAACCGGTGGTGGATGAAAATGCCGGATCATTCCTTCGTACCTTGTTCTTATAACGATTACCAGATAGCTTGCAATAATGATATTCCGGAGCGCTGGCTCAGAGAGCAGGAGCGGTTGGTATGATGTTTGACTTATATAGCTTGGTATATAGCGACAGATGTAACGAAACGTTCACTTTTAACTTAATTTACCTATACATTGATTGATCAGCACAATAAAATAAAGCAGGAAGAAAAGGCGGTACTGGTCGGGCTTGTTTATAAGGAACAAACCGAAATAATGGTCAATGAGTACCTGGGTGAACTGGCATTCCTTGCGGAGACGGCAGGTGCTGTCGCTGTGAAAACATTTATTCAAAAACTGCCCAAGCCAGACAGTAAAACATTTGTTGGTAAAGGGAAACTGGAAGAAATAAAGGTGTTTGTGCAGACGCGAGGTATAACACTAATTATATTTGACGATGAGCTTACCGGCTCCCAGATTGGTAATATTACTGATGTGCTGGGTATAAAGGTGATAGACAGAAGCGACCTGATATTAGATATTTTTGCAAGCCGCGCAAAAACGGCGCAGGCTAAAACCCAGGTTGAGTTGGCGCAATACCAATACATATTGCCGAGACTGAAGGGTATGTGGAAGCATTTGGAGCGCCAGGGTGGCGGTATTGGCAGCCGTGGACCTGGTGAAACAGAGATTGAAACAGACCGCCGTATAGTAAAAGACAAAATTTCACTGCTGCGTAAAAAGCTTGCCGAAATTGACCGGCAGTCAGTTACTCAGCGGCAGGAAAGAGGTACCTATATAAGGATAGCGCTGGTAGGGTATACCAACGTTGGCAAAAGTACCATAATGAATGTGCTGAGCAAGGCAGATGTGTTTGCGGAGAATAAATTATTCGCAACGCTTGATACTACCACCCGAAAGGTAGTATATGAACAGACACCCTTTCTTCTGAGCGATACTGTAGGCTTTATCCGGAAATTGCCGCATCACCTTGTGGAGAGTTTTAAAAGTACCCTTGACGAAGTAAGAGAAGCTGATTGCCTGTTACATGTAGTTGACATCTCTCATCCGGCTTATGAAGACCAGATGGGAACGGTAAATAAGACGCTGCAGGAGATAGGCGCTTTTGACAAGCCGATGCTTACCATTTTTAATAAAATGGACCTGTATGAAAAGCAGGTTTTTGACCCTTGGCTTGATGAAGAAGTAAAAAATGACCTGTTGATTCAATTAAATGAAAGGTGGCAACATCTAACTAACAACAACGCGATTTTTGTATCAGCTACTGCTAAGATGAACATTGATGGTCTCCGGCAAACGCTTCTTTCCAGGGTAAAGGACCTTTACGAAGAACGTTACCCATATTTGACTCAATTTTATTAGTTGGTAATATAAATAAAAAACCCGGAAGAAATCACTTCCGGCTTTTTTATAGATATTATATAGATTATTTTACGACAGTTAACCGGGAGGCAATGCAGTCGCCGCCTGTTGTCCGTACACTGTAAATGTAGTTTCCCGCCGGCAGAGTTTGTGTTGATATATTTATTATTTGGCTTCCCGCGGCCAACCGTTCTTTTTTCACTTCACTAATCACCTTGCCTGTCATTTCCATCAACGTAACTGTAACACCACAACTTTCCTGGAGCGTAAATTGAACGTTGGTGCTGTTTGCAGCCGGGTTAGGAAAGTTGCCTGATAAAGTAAGGTTGTTTTTAGAGACGCTATTCACACCTGTTGGTCCACTTATAACAACAATAGGGAATATGGCCAGGTTGTTTAATATAGAATCGTTATCTGTGTAGTTATCGTGCCATATATTATCAGCATACTGGGTTGCATTTTGTACTGTTATTACTGTGTCCCTGGTTGTATCTCCAAAATCATCTGTAGTTATGTTTACAGTGTAGAGTGGGGTAATGCGGTCACCATCCTTGGAAGTTGCCAGCCCTATCGTGTCGCCAGAAAGGGAGATAAAATTGTAGTTCATCTCATACCCGGTAAAGAAGGCTCCATTGAGGGTATCTGTAGGCTGCGCAAATAAAAATGATTTAAAGCTATCTGTAGTCGCGCTTATGCCAAGGCGGCTGAAAGGTACAGTTAAGGTATCAATAATGCCACCCGGGAACCCACTGTAAGAAAGTGAACTAGATATAGGCACCTGATTACCAATATTCCAAATTTTGAAAACAATACTTTTTGTAGAAGCAGCACTTACTTTTCCTTTAAACAGCGACATTACTCCTATCACTTTCAAAGAACTGTCATTTCCATTAAAAGTATATTTTTCAGCAAACGCCTTGTCATTATATATATTGTTACCAGTTACATAGCCACTGTCTTTACCATAGCCATATACAGTAAGTGTGTCTGCTGTTATATTAGATAGTCTTAATGTGTCGCCGGCACTTGTAGTGCGGGCAGTTGATGATGAATGACCCTTAGAGGTATTGATGAACGACGGCCGTGCTGATTTTTTAGAATAGTGGCGATGGGCAAAAGCAGTACCGCAAACCGATGCTGTAACAAACAGTAAAAATATTTTTTTCATTTATAATTGAAGTCAGGGTTTAAAATTACGGTTACAATTGCAGTTATCTACGGTTTTTTTCATAAATCTGCGTTAATACAGATGAACAAAGTGGGCTGTTGCTGTTCAGTCTAGTAAACATATTTACCTTATCGCATACCGGTCTTTAAAATTCCGTCAGAAAGGCTTGATATAATATAAAAAAATAGCCCTGGAAATACCAGGACTATTTAACTTTAAATATTAATAATTATTTAGCTATTGTGAATTTGCTTGCTACACCACCACCTTTGTTGCTGCGAACAAGATAGAGATATTCGCCTGATGGTAATGAAGTTAGATCAACCGCAACCGTATGCTCACCTACGTTCAGGTTAGCAGCGCTGATTGATTTCACGGTGCGGCCATTAATATCCATTACATCGATAGTTACATCGCTACTTTCCGCTATTGAGAATCTAACATTTGTCTCATTCACAGCCGGGTTAGGGTAGTTGCCGAAAAAAGTGATGTTTTTGTTAGTGAGACCATTAACGCTGAGGAAGTTATACACTTTTACAATTGGGAAGATGTAAAGGTTAACCGAAACACCTAACTGTGTGCCGTTGTCTAACCAGTTTGCGCCGTTGAGAGTCGCATTTTGGTTAGTGATAATAGTATCAGGACCTGAAACAGTATACAATGCACTGTTCCTTCCTCCAATTCGTGTGGACTGAAGCCCGATAGTATCGCCACCCAATGCCGCGAAGCTGTAGTTTGTCGTGTACCCTACGAAGAATGAAGAAGTAAGTGTTGAGGTAGCCGTAGGGAAGTAATGTATTTTAAAGGTGTCAGCAGCAGCTGCTCCACCTATACCTAAGTTACGCATAGAAACACTTACCGAATCTAACACTGTTGAAGGGAAACCGCTGAAAAACACGCGGCTTGAGCTTGTTGGCGCCTGGCTTCCTACGCTCCATACTTTAAATGTAACATTCTTTGTTGAGGCAGGGTTTACTGTACCGCTAAAAAGAGATAAAGTACCGTATACCTGAACATTGCTGTCAGCGCTGTTAAAATCATAACGCTCGGCAAAGCCGGAAAATCCATAACCACTTGTACCAAAAATGTAACCGCTGTCTGAATTTGCTGTAGCTAAGTACAAAGTGTTGGTATCCGCAGAGGTAATATTTTGCATCAATATCGTATCATGATACACACCCGTTGTTTTTGCCGCAAGATGTTTCGCGGGCGCGGCGGAATAAATAAACTCATTTGTCCTCACTACGGACTGAGCAGAAGCAAGCGAGCTGATAGCTGCGCTGATAGAGAGTAAAACTAATTGTTTCATACTTAAAATGTTTAAATGGATTTGGTTTATAAAATCGCGTGCAATGTACTGAAAATACAAAGAGTAAAACACGCCAATGTTATCACAAATTCAATTTCAGTAAACGTGAACGGTTTTAGATAGTAAAATCTGCCAGTGCTATCGCTGTAACAGCCTCTATTACTACCGGTACGCGTAATGCTATACAGAGGTCGTGGCGTCCCTTAACTGTAAATGGCTCAACGGCTTGTGTAGCATTATTCCATGTGCTTTGTGCCGCCGGTGTGCTGCTTGTGGGTTTTACTGCTACTCTGAAATAAATTTCGTTACCATTGGTAATGCCGCCGTTGATACCAGCTGCATTATTGGTTTTGGTACTTCCCGCCGCGTCAACTATAGCGTCGTTGTGCTGGCTGCCTATCATCGCTGCAGCTGAAAAGCCGCTGCCGAATTCAATACTTTTTATGGCAGGGATGGAAAATACAATGTGGCTTATCATTGATTCCACAGAGTTAAAAAACGGCTCACCAACACCAACGGGCATACCGGTAACTTTACAGCTTACTATGCCGCCTATACTATCCTGCGAGGCGATGGCCGCTTCAATTGCAGCCTCTATATTCTTATTGCCTCCTGCTTCATCAAGGCGTGCGGTAATACTAACACCATGTAGTATTTTCTTTGCTATCACACCTGCGGCTACTAGTGCCACAGTAAGCCTACCTGAGGAGTGCCCTCCGCCACGGTAATCATTAAATCCATTATATTTTTTGTCTAGAACGAAGTCAGCATGCCCGGGCCGGGGCGTATTGCGGAGCGCTGCATAGTCTGCAGAACGTGTGTTATTATTCTCAAATATTATTGTGATGGGAGCTCCGGTAGTTCTCTCGTTAAAAATTCCACTTGCAAATACCGGTATGTCCTCCTCTTTTCTGGGTGTGGTTCCCACTGCTCCCGCCTTGCGCCGGTCAAGGTCAGGCAAAAAGTCATCAGTACGAAGGGGTATGCCGGCAGGGCAGCCATCTATGGTGCAACCTACCCATGGGCCATGCGACTCACCGAATATGCTGATACGGAAACGGGTACCAAAAGTATTCATGTTTTTTTAATCAAAAATAGGCAAAAGCGCTGAAGGATGGCAAACAGCATCACTTACCTAAAAAAAGATAGAATAGACATTGTCGGCATTTTTCAATAAAATTTCAGGCAAAAACCGGTGTAATTAAGATATTTTGGTTAATTTGGTGAATAATAAAGCCGCTAACCCAACCTTTTTAGAAGTCAGTTGGTCTTATTCATTGTAATTATTTAATAACCACTATACTTGTCCATAGCATTGGCATATACCGCAACAAGTCAGGTAAGTGAGTTGGAACAACTCATTCAGGGATGCCTGCGCAACGAGCGCAGCAGCCAGGAGAAGTTGTACAAACTTTTTTATCCTAAGATGATGGCAATGGTGCGCCGTTATATCGATCAGGATATGCAGGCCGAAGAAGTGATGAATAATGGTTATTTGAGGGCTTTCCAGAAATTAAGCCAGTATAATTTCCAGGGTTCTTTTGAAGGCTGGCTGAGAAAAATAATTTTTCACGCTGTATCAGACTACGTAAAGCAGAATTGCCGTTATTCTGAAAAAGTAGTCCTGGTAGAGAAAGATGAAATGGTACACAAAGATCATGCAGATAAGTTATATTATGATCAGCTGGTGAAGTTAGTGCAGGGTTTGCCCGACGCCACCAGGACTGTTTTTAATATGTATGTAATGGATGGATATACGCATAAGGAAATTGGGAATTTATTAGGGATCAGTGAAGGAACGTCAAAGTGGCATCTTTCAGAAGGACGAAAGCAACTGAAAGAGAAAATAGAAAAATTTGAATTGCATTTAAAAGCTTAAAACAAACTTATCCATATGGATAATAATCTTATCAATATTGACGACCTGATGCGACAGCGCCTGGGTGGTGGGGAAGAGCAGGAACGCTCCGGGGCATGGCTCCGGATGGAGCAACTGCTGGAGAAGGATGAACGCAGGAAACCATTAGGCTTTCTATACTGGAAACGTGCTATGAGCTATGGCGGGCTTATGGTATTGCTTGCAGCTGCTTCACTTGGAGGGTATGAAATGACAACTGCTTTCAGGGGCTCAGCAGGCACCGCCGGTGGTGGTGCGTTAAATGATGCAGCTGAAAACGGACCATTGTCTAATTTAACTGTTGCGCAAAAGGCTGCACAGGCTACTAATTCTAACTATGCCATTGCAACTGGTGACGGCAGCCATATTGGTGAGGCCGCCAATACAAATAAGCCAACAGGCAACGTTAATTCTGAGAACCCCGATAGTAAGAATGGCGCTTCATTGGTTACCTACTCAAGTACAAATGGAACCACCGGTGCTAATAGAAATACAAGCATTAAGAAGTACTCTTCAAATACTCATCATAAACCAACGGCAGCAAATCAGCTAGCAAATAGTATTCCTAACTCTAAAAATAACGACAAATTACAATCGGCTGATAATCAAAATAATGTAAATCAGAATGCAACAGCTTATGTAAATTCAAATGTTTTAAGACCGTCGACTGTACATACCGCATCGGTCAGCTCTGATGCCTCTATAATTGATGCTCAGAAAGAGGGAAGCAATAACACTACCGTCACAACTGCCTTGGGTAGTGGAGTTGCAAAGACCATGTCTGCTTCAAGGCTTACTAAGTCAAAAACCGATGTTCAGAATAAAGCTACAGGTAATTCCCGTGAGAGTAGCGGAGCTACAACTAACATTGTCGCTTCAACCACTGCTGATGGAGTTTATTTAACTAATGGTAAGGCCGCGGTTAATGAAAAGAAATCAATCCGCCATATAACCGCCAGCTCAAAACACATAGCGCATGTTGGTACAAAAGCAAATGCTAACAGCAATGCTACAGTAGCTATTAATACGGCTAAGAATACCAAACATACAACGATAAAAAATACAGTAAACAATGCAACTGTAACACCGCCGTCAGCTAAAGTTGCAACTGGTAACAGTACGAAAGCCATTCAAAGTACAGACATTAACAATATGCCTTTAAGTGCTTCGGCAAATATTGGCGGAAGTGCTGCTTCATCTCCGTTAACGCGAAAAGGCCACACTACAGCTTCCACGCATACGGTAAAGCAAAAAAATGTAAATTCTTTTAACACTAATACTACAGGCCAGAATGTAACAAATACTGTTGGTGTTACAGAAGGAGGAAGCACTTTTGATAAACATATAGCAAAACATACTGCCAGTGTTACCGCTACCAGGCCGGGCAAACACCTAAATACTAACATTACGGCTGCTACCCGCACAAGCGTAGCGTTGAAAGGGCATAAAGCAACCCCTCCTTTGACCACCACAACTAGAACGGTGAGCGAAGATGCGACAGACGATCTTGAGATAAATGAAACTGCACAGCAAAATAATACTACAAACACCACTTCGAGTGGAAAGTCAGGGACTAAAAACAGTGCTTTGACTAATTTGAGCGCTGCCAGCGGCAGTAAATCGATAGCCCTTGCAACGGTTGATGAACCAACTGAAAAGAAGGTTGTCAGGAATATCGATGTCCATCAGAAAACGACCGGCAGCTACCCTGGCAAAGTGGAAACCCAGATGGATACTATATCTATTGATGAAGTAACAATAGAAGGCAGGAGAAAAGCCAAAGCTGCGTCTTCGGCCACCGATGAAGTTTCCGTAGATCTGAGTGAACTATCCTCAGGCAACAGTATAGCTGGCAAAGCCAATGGGAATAAAGGAATAAATAGTCCCGCAGTTAGTAAGACAAATAAAGTAGCAGCACCAGCAAAACAAACAGTCGAAGCCAATATCACCACTACACCTGCTGGTAAACCATTAGCTGCTGCGCCCGCACCTATTGTTCCCAATGCGGCAGCGCCGGCAGCAGCAGCACCAGCTCCTGTAGCAGCTAAGCCCGCTGAAGCCATTAAAAAGAAGAAGAGTAAACATTTCTTTGAGAGTCTGAGTTCGGCTTTTAATGACTTGAAGTACAATATTAATAATGTGCAGGTTGCGCCAGGTCTTACAGCAGGTATAAATGCGACTTTCTTTGGCCCCAATAGTTTTAAAGGCTTCCAGTTTGGAGGTACCGCAAACTTTGTATTTGATAATAAGTGGAGTGTACTAACAGAGGTGAAGTATTTCCATAGAATGAATAACGACTATTCTATGCATACTAACTATAACTCTTATGAGGCGTCAAATGGTGGTTACTTAATGACTCCGAAAGACCGGTCATTTGCGTTTTCTACACTGCACAGTTTTGAATTGCCTGTTTCTTTAAGGTACACTTCAGGTCATTTTGATTTTT
This sequence comes from Taibaiella sp., assembly GCA_014377675.1. Classification (GTDB taxonomy): domain Bacteria; phylum Bacteroidota; class Bacteroidia; order Chitinophagales; family Chitinophagaceae; genus Flavipsychrobacter. The sequence goes on along the minus strand of JACMPD010000217.1, from coordinate 3,587 downwards.
TCGGGGGTGCTAACTTCCTGTATACATTCAGGGTAAATACCGGAGCAGCAGATATAAATGCAGACCCGCAAAAAGCCCCGGTTTTTGTCAGCCAGATTGGTGCCAACAGCACACCATCGCTTAATGAAACAGATTTTGCTTCAAGGTTTGGGATTGGTTACCTGTTCGGTATGTCTTACAGAGTAGCACCAAATGTAATGTTAGACCTGAGAAATGTGCAAACTGTGTGGGACAATGCTAAATCAACATCAGCTAAAAATGTTTCAACTGAACTCTACAAAAGTCCGTCAATCCAATTTTCAATATTTTATCGCTTAGGCCATAAAGAAGCTGAATAGCAGATATATTATTTCCATGAAAAAATCCCGCATCTGTTGTGCGGGATTTTTTTTGCTTGTACCCTCCGCTGTTGCCCTATCTTTGTAGCAATAAATATTTAGGTTTTGAATCAAAAAATAAGGGTTGGGGCAGTTAGCTACCTTAATGCCAAGCCACTGTTATTCGGAATTGAGCGCAGCGACGTAATGAATGATATGGAGCTAACACTTGACTATCCCTCTATACTGGCAGCACAACTGAAGGAAGATACAATTGATATGGCTTTATTGCCAGTGGCGGCAATAGAGGGCATAGAGGGCGCCAGAGTGGTGAGCGATTATGGTATAGCAGCTGAAGGCAATGTAGTTTCTGTAGCACTATTCAGCAGGGTCCCTTTGCCGGAGATATCAAGTGTATATCTCGATTATCAGTCACGTACATCTGTTAAGCTGGCCGAGATTTTACTGGAGCACCACTGGCGCCAACCGGTAAGCTACCTACAAGCCGATGAACATTATATCGACAAGATTTATGGATCGGTCGCAGGCGTTATTATTGGTGACCGTGCACTTGAGAATATTAAAAATTTTGAATATGTATATGATTTGTCGGCAGCATGGAAAGCCTTCACTGGTCTTGATTTTGTATTTGCTGCATGGGTAGCCAATAAAGAGTTACCTTCTTCCTTCATTAAAAAATTCAATAAAGCAAATAGGGAAGGACTGCTGCATCTTGATATGGTCATTGCTGCAAATCCGTTCCCTGTTTACGATTTGTATACTTATTATACTGATAATATTAAATATCTTATAGATGAAAAAAAGAAGGCCGGAATGGAGACATTTCTCAGGTACGTATCTCAAAAATAACATTACTCATATATAGTTATGCGTTCAAGACCCTTGGTTGCGGGCCCTGTTATCAATTGACCCATGCAGCTGTAACGGCCACCGTGGCATGGGCAATCCCACGTTTTTTCTGCTGTATTCCAGTTAACAATGCATTTTGCGTGAGGGCAGACAGGGTCAAATGCGTGCACTTTACCATTGTCATCTTTATAAAGCGCCATTTTCTCTCCGTTGAATTCGGTCACCCTTGCCTCACCGGGTGCAAGTTCAGCCAGTTGCTCAATGGATTCATAGTTCAGTCTTTTACCTATGAATGAGCTGATGGCATCAGCATTTTCTTTAATGAAATTTGATAAGCCTGCAATAGGTTTCATTCTTGAAGGCGAAAAAATATCTTTATAGATGCTATATTTGGTAGTGATAAGATCCGTCACTATCCGGGCAGCCAGAGTTCCATAAGTCATTCCGTTGCCACCATACCCTGTCGCCGCATACACGTTGTCGGAACCTGGCATGAGCCCTATATAGGGCAGGCCGTCCACGGACTCGTAGTACTGTGATGACCATTTAGCCGAAATTTTTGATCCTTTGTAAAGGTTGTGTATATGAGCATCCAGTTCGGTAAAAGCAAAACCGGTATTTTCATTATGTCCTGTTTTATGATCATAACCACCCGCTATTAGATATTTTTCGCCGTCAATAGTCTGCGACCTGTAGTAATGATAAGGGTCTTTCATGTCATATGCTAATCCGGCAGGATATGTACCATCAGCCAGTTTAAAGGCGGCAGCATAACTACGGTAGGGGGCACATCTGAAATTAAACAGGTTTATGCCCGGAGGAAGATGCGTTGCCCATACAAGGTTGTTTGCAGTTATAACGCCCTGTGTTGTATTGATGTTCAGTATTTCACCGTCTTTCACATCTGTGACCTTGCAGTTTTGTACTATCACCCCTCCGGCTGCTTCAAAAGCCTGGGCTAATGCGGCTATGTATCGGGTCGGGTGCATTTGAGCCTGACCGGCAAATTCAGCTGCAATTGTGAAATCAGCGGGAACAGGTATTTTGTCTGTCCAACGTCCTTCAACGCCTGCCTTTATTGTTGCCTCAAATATCTTTTTGAGTTCTTTATTTTCATCTTCATTTTGAGCAAATAGAGTGGCATACTGGTAGGAAAAATCGTTATTTATTTTATATTTACTGCTTAAAATTTCGACTATATTAATTGCTTCTTTTGCACCTTTTGCTACAAGTTTGGCACCATCTTCTCCGAAGTTTTTCTCAATTATCGAATAGGGTGTGTCAAGAAGTGTATTCAGGTGGGCAGTCGTGCCACTGGTAGTGCCAAAACCGATGTTGAAAGATTCTGCGATGAGGCATTGTTTGCCTTGCTGCTGTAGTAACAGTGCGGTTGTGACACCTGTTATTCCGCCACCAACAATCACAACATCAAATAATTTATCGTTCCAGTTGTTATTTTTGCTATTAAATTCAGGAGTTGTCTTTTGCCATAAACTTTCCAAGGTACCATCTCTTTTCATACACTTATTTTCCCTTTTTACAGTAAATACCGTGCCGATAGCTTGGTTGTATTAAAGTAAATTTGCGCGAATAGTAATATATATAGTCTATTGGGCATGTCTTTTGGTGGGCCAGAAGTAAAAAAGTGAAGTAAAAAATGAGTAAAAAATAACCCCATGCTGTGTAGCCAATACACTTTCAGTGAAAAAAGTAACAACGAGTATAAGCAAGAGATATGTGTATATAATATTATTTCTTTTGAAACCGGTGTAGATATGAACGGCTAATGTGGTTAACAATGCGGTTATACCTGTTAATCCGAGCGCTATCCATTGGTAGAAATATTCATTGTGAGGGTCGTAAGCACTTAGATTATAGCCATAATACAATGAATAAAAAAAGTATCTGACCCGTAAAAGATGCATGATTTTCCCTGGCCCCACACCGGCCAGCCAGTAATGTTTTGCCATATGGCTGTCAACAGCCCAGATTATTTTACGAATGTATATAGAGTTATCTATAACTGTGCCCTTTATGTTTCCGGAAAGACCGGCCATTTCCTCTACTCTCTGGCTTATGAACGGGATGAACAAATAAGACAATATTAACAATACTATTGCACCAACAAATCCCCATTTATAGCGCGACAAGATTTTTCGGCGCAGAAATGCCTGGTGGAGTAATATAATACCCAGTGCAATTAAAGGCGACTTGGCCAATAATGGCAGGAGCAGGAGGCCAGCCCCGTAAAAACATATATACTTTGTTGTTTTTTTAAAGTCTTTAAAAGTAAATAATATACCTGTTGCAAGAACAAGATACATGCTCATGTAGGGGGGGTGTATGCCCGTAAACTCTTCAAACCAAATACGGTAGGTTACATGTGTAACGCCCTGGGAT
>JACMPD010000216.1 GCA_014377675.1 Taibaiella sp. | reverse complement strand
GTGGCAATGGCGGGTGCTATAGCGGTTTCACCCCCGGTTTCCAACGTGGGACTAGCCACGTTCTTAACTGACTTTTTTATGCCTTTTTTCGAAGGCTCTTTTGTCGTCGCTTTTGTTACATCTTTTATTGGCTCTTTTATTGGCTTCACCCTTATATAAACATGCTTTATATTGCCCTTCTCGGTCAGGCGTTCATCCATCTCAAACGCGTCTGTGCTTTTAACCAGTTGCGCGAGTTTTCTATAGCCATAGTTACGGGAGTCAAAGTCCGGCTTTTTCTTCAGCACCAGGTTACCTACTTCGCCTAAAAACGCCCAGCCCGCTTCATCAGCCATATCTGAAACCGTGGAAGACAACAACGCTATTAATTCCGCGTCTACTTTCCTTATCAGTAGCGCGGCGTCCATTTCAGGCTCCGCAACCTGGCCCACAACAGCTGGTTTCCTCACTTCAGTTTCCGGCCGGGCCTTTTTATCACCCAGTATTTCTATGTATATAAATTTATCACAAGCTACTATAAACGGCTTGGGTGTTTTCTTCTCCCCCATGCCTATTATTTTCATTCCCGCTTCCCTCAGCCTCAGTGCCAGGCGCGTAAAATCACTATCGCTCGATATAATGCAGAAACCATCAACCCTGCCCGTATACAATATATCCATCGCGTCTATAATCATAGCCGAATCTGAAGCGTTCTTTCCCTGCGTATAGCTAAACTGCTGTATCGGGGTTATGGCATGTTCCAGCAGTACGGTTTTCCAACGGTTTACCTGGGGCTTTGTCCAGTCGGCATATATGCGCTTAAAGGTGGGAATGCCATACTTGGCTATCTCTTCCATCATTTCCTTTATGTTGCCGGAAGGTACATTTTCCGCATCTATCAACACGGCTAGCCTAAGTTCATTATTACGTTCCATAAATATTTTTTTTGAAAACAACTGGTCATTGATCACTAAAGGTAACAAAAACCGTGTGAGTGTTGTACATATTCAACAACAGCTCAACCTGCGGGTGGCATGATAATGTAAACGTCATACAATATAATCAACTTGTAAACCATGAAGAAATTATCTGTAATACTTATTTCCGGCCTGCTTATCTGCTCAGCAAGTTGTAAGAAGAAAGAAAGCGGCGTTTGCTACTGCACCTACCTAACCGGAGACAGCAAAGACTATAACCTCAGTAAGTTGCCCGGCGAACAACAACAAGACTCCTGCAATGTATTGAACCGGTATGCCAGTGCTTTCGCCGGCGGCTGCAAACTGGATTAGAGCAAAATGCATACCTTGAAACCTCGTTAACCAGCCATTGAAAAATTTCCCCCGGCATACCCAGCATACCAAAACACCTGTATATCCGTTATTGCCGGTGATGACTACTGCAAAAGCGCAAGCCATTCTTTCATTCTACCGCTACTACTGCGTTTTCCCGGTACTGGTTACCGTGTTTTGCGGGTGGCAGGGCTGCCTTGCAGGCGCTGATATTACGGTGGGCCTGATGGCAATAAAAATACTCACCAATGCCTTTACACTCTTCATTATTATCTCGTTCAGGTCTCCTGCGTTATACTATTACTACAATCTTCATATTTCAAAGTTGTCCCTGCTCGGCGGGTTCTGCGTAATTGAT
>JACMPD010000215.1 GCA_014377675.1 Taibaiella sp. | reverse complement strand
CTAGCGTAACACATTTCTGTTACCGTTAGTATAATTTACATAAAAGGTTCACTTGGCAATGGGCATCATACCAGGTTATGATTCAGCTATTTTTCTTCAGCAACTATTTTTTAAATATTATTATTTTTCGGTTAAAAATCCTCTTATGAAAAATATCTTTTCGTTACTCCTGCTGCTAATTGGAGCGTATGAGGCAAATTGCCAGATCATTACCACAATAGCCGGAACCGGCAGTGGCACCTACAGCGGAGATGGCGGCCCCGCCAGTGCAGCGGCATTATACTATCCCAGGAACGTTGGTACCGACAGGAACGGGAACGTATATATATCCGATACACGCAACTTCAGGGTAAGGAGAATCAATTCAACCGGAACTATTGCTACAATAGCCGGCAATGGCACCATAGGTTTTAGTGGGGATGGCGGACCTGCCACAGCTGCGAAAACGTACTATATTCATGGCGTGGCAGCAGATAGAAGTGGCAATGTATTTTTGACAGACAGGGACGTAAACAGGATAAGAAGGGTAAATACCGCTGACACCATAACAACTTTTGCCGGAAGCGGCGGCGGCTCGGGTGGTTATTGGGGGGATGGTGGAGCAGCCGCAGGAGCAGGATTACAAAACCCAGATGGCGTAGCTGTAGATACAGCAGGGAATGTTTACATAGCTGATGAATATAATAACAGGATACGGAAAGTTACCCCTTCGGGAATCATAACTACTATTGCCGGTAATGCCACTGTTGGCTATAGCGGAGATGGTGGCCCGGCGACAGCGGCGCGCCTGGGAGGCCCGCGCGCTGTTGCCGTAGATGACTATGGGAATGTATATATTGCAGATGCCGGATTTTCCCGCATAAGGAAAGTAGACACATCAGGAATAATAACAACCATTGCCGGTACAGGCTCTGCAGGCTTCAGTGGAGACGGAGGGCCGGCAACGGCAGCCCAGGTAGGTTATATACTTGGCCTCGCTATAAGCAGAAGCGGAGATTTGTATTTAGCGGACAATTCCAGCAGCAGAATACGCAAGATAAGCCCATCAGGTATTATCACAACATTTGCCGGAACGGGAGGCCTCGGCTTCAGTGGTGACGGAGGCCCTGCAACAGCAGCGCAACTTAACTACCCCAGCGGTGTAGCCGTTGATACCAACGAAAATGTATATATAGCAGATCAATATAATCACCGGATAAGAAAAGTTTCCTGCACCACACCAACTGTAACCATTACAGGAAGTGCAACCTTGTGCACCGGCACGCCTGTTACCTTTACCAGCTCCGCAGCAGGAACCACCTGGAGCAGCAGCGATACAACGATAGCTTTAGTTAATACTGCCGGAGTTGTTACCGGGGTTTCGGCGGGCAGTGCGACAATTACCTTCGTGGCAACTAACAGTTGCGGCAGCGGCTATGCTACAAGGTCGGTAACAGTAGATACGGTGGCCCCATCGGCAGGGACTATTGCCGGTGCAACTACAGTCTGCGTGGGTACAACAACCCTATTAACCAACTCCGTTACCGGTGGTTCGTGGAGCAGCAGCAATACTACAGTAGCCTCAATAAATTCAGCGGGGACAGTTTATGGCATTACAGCAGGCAGCGCCATTATTACTTATACTGTTACCAATGGCTGCGGAAGCTCAGTTGCAACTACAACTGTAAATGTAAACCCGGCACCTTTGTCAGCCGGGATCATTACCGGTGCTGCAATGGTTTACATAGGCACTTCAACACCGCTTAATAATACTGTGAGCACGGGAACATGGAGCAGCAGTGCCCCGGCAATTGCGTCAGTAAACACAACATCAGGTTTGGTGTACGGAGTTAACGCAGGCATGGCTACTATATCATACACTGTATCAAATAGTTGCGGTTCGGTAATGGCCACACATTCCATTAACGTTACAGACACGCATTCAATAGTCGGTCAAATAACCGGCACCAGCAAGGGTATCAGCCTGTTTCCCAACCCCGCGACGAATGCAGTAACGATTGATATGCATCATTTGAAAAACGTGAAGGATCTGCAACTGATAAACCTAAGTGGAAAAAGTATCTACTCTGCAATTGTAACCGGCAACTTAGTTACTATCCCGCTCAACAATGTAGCAGCTGGAAATTATACTGTAAAAGTGACTACTCCTGAGCATATCTATATTGAAACAGTAGCGGTTAAATAGGTAAAAGCAGATTTATTAAAGGCATCATCGGGCATCACTTCACTTTCACTATTTCCACGCGCCTGTTGCGGGCTTTGGCGTCTTCGGTATTGTTATCTGCCAGGGGTTTAGTGGCTCCCCAGCCTTTTGAGGTAACTCTGCCGACAGGTACGCCTTTACTTATGATACCCTGCGCTACCGCCTTTGCCCTACTTTCTGAAAGCGCCTGGTTTGTTTTGGGTTGGCCGGCATTGTCGGTATGGCCTTCCACACTTATCTTCAGCTGCTTATCTTCATTCATCATTTCAGCAATCTGCGATATTATACCCGCGGACTCCGCGTTTATTTCCGCTTTTGAAGTTTCAAAATTGATGTAGAGTGCTATTTTGCCCTCCCGGTTCAGTGTAGCCAGCATGTCGGCCGCTTTATCCTGCGAAAAGCCGGTCAATGTAACGGAAGCAAATAAAGCTGTTAAAATTATGATTTTCTTCATGGCTATAGTATTTGTCAAATTTGGGTTTACCACCTTTTGGCTACAAAAATAAGGGTATCTACTGCGACATATCTACCTTAAACAGGGTGAAATCACCGCGTTTAATAACCGTCATCGCCACGCCAGGCATTTTGCCACCGCGGGTCAGTCCTTTCACTAGCGGCTACAAACCGGAGGTCAGTGGAAAGCCGCATAGCGTCAGTGTTGCAGTCAAGGCTGGCATGAACCACATAGGGGTCGTGAACAACAATATCACCTGCCTTAAAATCAGAATACAACCAGGGTAAACCGGTAATGTCGCTTACCGCTTTCAGATCCTGCGCTATTGGTCTGGTATCACGGGTGCCTGCCGGCTGAGCAATTTTTCGCAACATGCTTATATCAAGTCTATTGGAATCCTTCAGGTATAATAGGCTGCCACAGGCCAGCGGTATATCTCACCCAGCGGAATCCAGATCGACAGCAGTTTGTCGGTGCCTTCGTCCATATAGGTATAGTCGGTATGGGCCTGTGAAGCCACCTCTGTTCCTTTATAAAAGTGCCTCAGCGGCTTGCATTTAAGTTGTACCACATCTTCGCCCAGGAGGGTTGCAGCAATGCTGTACAGTGCCTTGCTGTGGGTGAAATGTTCAAATTCATCAGTAAGCACAAACCGGCTCGCGGGGTGGTCTTTGTGTCCATGTGCTGAGGGAAGGTATTGCAGCGTGCCTGAAAATATACCGTCCTTTATAGCGCTACCCTCTTTAAAAATAACCTGATCGAATAGTTTAAAATACGCCTCCCGCAGATTAAAAACGGATTTTTCATCAAGAACAGATTTAAGGTACACAAAGCCATTCTCCTGGTATTGTTTCCTTAACGCATTTTCATTTGCCACTTCCGAAGGCTGTATGCGCTGAAAGTAAGCTGGCGTAAATGGTATAGGGAGGCCATTAGAATAAAGAAACCCGGTATTTTCATTTGAGCGCTTATGCATAACCTGAGAGTGGTTGTTAGATTGATTATTACAAACAAATGTATTAAAAAATTTAAGACACTCAAACAGTTGGTATTGTTTACCGCTACTTACTTATATGGTCGTTAGTACTTTGCAATAAATACAGTCACTTTTTTACTTTTTTTGTGCTATAAAATTCAGTCCGAAGAAAAAATAATCGCGGCGGAAGCCGGGCTTTGACTGTATTTGCTGTTCCTGTATCAGTAATTTTTCCGGGTCTGAAAACCAGTATTGCAGGGGCAGGTAGTAACGTACATATTGTACGCTTTCTTTTTTCAGTTTAAAGCCGTTTTTCTCAAACAGTGTATTCCAGCTTTCGAGGCTGCGGATATTTTCGTTGCCAATGAGTATATCTTTTTTTAGCTTTTCATCATAGATGGTAATGATGCGTTTGTTGCCTCTGTATTTATACAGCTTGGCGCGCTGAATGATGTTGCTTCCATTTTCTTCTATAGAAAGTACCCGGCCCTGCGGCCTGAGGCAGCTGTTGAAAATGGCGAGAGCATCGTTAATTGGTTCCAGGTGGTGCAAGGTATCCTGTACTATTATTACATCATATGTACTTGGTGCGGGCGGGTTATCAAAAAGATTTTCGTAGCTGCAAGTAAAAAGGGAAGTGTCACCATACCTGCTCCAGTATTCTTTGCGCTTCTGCACCATATCATAATAAAACTCAAGGGTAGTGCCATGTGTCTTAATGCCATTCATGGCAAGGAACAGGCAGGTGGTACCATACCCACTGCCGCAATCCCAAATGGTGAGGTTTTTATTGTCCGCCACCTGAGCCTGAATATACCGCAGGCGCTGCAAAAAATAATTGCGGCGGAAATGCCAGGATGACTGCTTGCCTAAAAATTTATAATAGGGCTGCATTTCGGTATGTATTTCCAGCTCCTTCACCATCAGGTCAAAGAACTGTTCAGGCTGCATCATAATAATTTATCATTCAAAAATCAAGAGTCCAAAAGTAAGTGGAAACGCCGAACTTTTTCGCAAAGATAAAGCATGTGATATATTTTGCTATATTTTAACCCCGGCCATGCTGCAAAATTGCCGCCCACGCAGCAATTGCCGATATACTACTATAATGCTTAATCCATGTTACCTTTGCCGCATGGCAAAGTTTTTCCTGAGAAAAAAGATTGGTGACCGCGTAGTAAACGGTCACCCGTGGATATTCGCGAATGAATTAGGCGACAGCGAAGGGGAATGTGCGCCGGGCGATATAGTGGAGGTATATTCATACAATGGTTCTTTCGTGGGCAAGGGCTACGTAAACCCTGAATCGCAGATACGCATAAGACTCCTCACACGGCACAAAAATGAGAAAATAGATGAGGGTTACTTTTACAACCGTATCAAAGAAGCGTGGGATTACCGCCGCCGTATAGGTTATACCGAAAATTGCAGGCTTATTTTTGGTGAGGCCGATAAATTGCCTGCGCTTATAATAGATAAGTTTAACGACTACTTTGTTATTCAGACACTGGCGCTCGGCATGGATATATGGAAGGGCGCGATAGTGGAGGCGCTGGAGCGGATATTTACCCCAAAAGGTATTTATGAGCGCAATGACGTGCCGGTCAGGGAGCTGGAAGGGATGGTGCAGCAAAAAGGATTTTTATCAGTGCCATTTGATACCAACATAATTATTAACGAGAATGGGCTGAAATTTCATGTGGATATAGAAAATGGCCAGAAAACAGGTTATTTTCTTGATCAGCAGGACAACCGCAGGGCTATAGAGCATATAGTAAAGGGGGCTGACGTGCTGGAGGCATTTTGCTACACCGGCACCTTCTCGCTGCACGCGGCGCACTATGGCGCTAAAAATGTGTTGGGTCTTGACATTTCAGAGCATGCGGTGGCTACGGCGAGGCGAAATGCTTCACTGAATGGCTATGATGAAGTTTGTAAGTTTGAGGCCGTGAATGCTTTCGATGTGTTGAAGCAGTCAGCCAAAGACGGAAAGAAATATGACGTTGTTATGCTTGACCCTCCCGCCTTTACCAAAAGCAGGGAAAATATTCAGAAAGCAGTAACGGGCTATAAGGAAATAAACCTGAGAGCAATGAAGCTGACAAAGCCTGGTGGCTTCTTGGTAACAGCGTCGTGTACTAACCTGGTGCCCCCGCAGATGTTCCTCGATACTATAGCCGCGGCCGCCAAGGATGCGCACCGCTCCCTGAGGCAGGTTTGCTGGCAGACACAGTCAGCCGATCACCCAATAGTGTGGCATATACCTACTACCCAATATCTGAAGTTTTTGATTGTGCAGGTAATGTAGGGGAAACAAACAATGCTAAATTTATTTTACACCAGAAGGACCCGGAATGCAGCGCATCCGGGTCTTGTTTTTTGGGTCTTTTATTGGAGCAGGCCTACATATATACCGTCAGTTCTCAACTCAGTAGGGTAGGTGAATAGCTTGTAACCCTCGCCGCTTGTGTTGCGGCCATTTTTGGGGTCAAAGCGGTATTTGTGTAGCGGGCACACAAGCCTGCCCACACTGTCAACCCACCCATCGCACATAGGCGCGCTTGCATGAGGGCAAAGGGCGGCAAAAGCATAAATGCTGTCTCCCCGTTTCAATATACCAATACGTTTACCGGCTACCGTGGTTTCAAAGGGTTTGTTTTCCTCAGTTTCAGAAAGTGTTATTTGAACTTTGTGCCAGGTGAACAAGGGCGGGTGTTTTAGTATGGTTGATGCCAATTAATATTTTCTAAACTAAATGCGGTTGTTGCGGCGCTGTGTTTGTATTTTAGCACCACTATTTTCACATCTGTCTCCGGGAAAGAGACTGATGAGTCGCATCGTTTTATTTTATTTGCAAATATAACCGCATAAATTAAAATACCCAAACAGCCTCAAATTGAACCGTTGTTACCGACTTATATTAAACTCGCATCAAAAGGACAATGAAAAAGGTATGTTCCGATAGTGATAGCAACACCGATAAATTGTGGGATAATTTTTTTGATACAAAATGACCCAGCTGAAATGGTTCTAAAATCGTGGTGCAATTGCGTTGGCGGTAATTATCCATTTATCAAAAATTCCCAAATTCCATTAGTTTTACAGTGCGGATATGAGCATTGAGAGACTACTACAGCAGATCGCCTATAGCATTGACAAGAAGGAGTATATCTGGACCGATCCGGAGAAAGTGGCTGTGATAGGTGATATTAACTATACTGCCGCCTGGCATGAGGTGTGCTGTACGCTGTGCGCACTGCTCAACCGGCGCGGCGGAACCATAATACTGGGTATTACTGATGACGAGATAAACAGCGAGTATATTTTTAAGGGTTTTGATGAAGGTAATGAAGAGTTGCTGAGGTCGCTCAATGAGAGCTTTACCAATAGAGATGGTGATACGGCTGATATAAGCAAATATCTCCGTTTTCAGCTGATGCCGTTTCTTGAAGGGCAGGTACTGGCAGTATATGTTGATGCTGCGCCTGAAGAAAACGGATATGTATTTTATAAGAATGCGGCTTATGAACGGCTGGTAACCGGAAACAGCCGTATACCTCCGGGCCGTTTACAGGACAGGGAAATTAAAGGGAGCCCCGAACATGAACCAAATGCGCAGCACGAACAGCTGGAGCATATACCGACAGATGAAGCGACCCCGGCAGCGGAGCTTGTAGTGGAGGAAGGAACCATAACACCAGCCACCGAACTACAGCCTGAAGAAACGAAAGCCACCCCTGTGGTGCCGGTGCAACGGATTTATTCTGCAGAGCTCATTACACTTTTCGGCACTGATTATATCTCCCTGCTGCCTGACTACAAGCAGTTGTTGTCATTCATTTATGAAAGGAATAGCGCTGCCACAACTCAATACCCCGGCCACTCCGAAATTGCCGAACAACTTTGGGCCATAAAGGGCCTCAGCACCGGGGAGGCGGCGCACAAGCGGCACCTGAAAGAAGTGAAACAGATAATAGCACTGATGGAAAAAAATGGTTTTGTCCTTCGCCATAGCGGGAAACAGGAATATAAAATCAATACTGCATTTACACAGGTCAAGAATTTGTTTAATTGATGAACGCGTTTTAACCAGTGGTTAATCGCTTTTCGCCGGCTTATCTATTATCAATGCAGCAGTTGTAAATTCTTTATTTTTGTTACCAAACTTGCTAAAATTATGAGAAAACTTCTCTTGCTTTCAGTTTTGCTGCCCATGTGGGTACATGGTCAGCAGACGAAATTTATAGTGAAACAAAACCCGCTGGAGTATAATATAGAGCGGTACTATGCACTGAAGTCAGATACCAATGTGAAGCACGGGCAATACAAAATGCTTAACTTTTTTGGCGGGGAACCCATAAGGACGGGCTACTACAAAATGAACCGCAAAGACAGTGTGTGGAAGGAATTTACCACCTTCGGTGAGGTGTACCTGCAGGCCGAAGGCAAGTATAAAAATGATAAAAAGGCAGGCGTATGGACTTTCTACCTTAAAAAAAACGAGGTGGAACAGAAATATGACTACAGCCTGAAAAAAATGGTTTATTTTAAACCTGATGGCCAGAAATACAGGACAATTAACGGTGCTGATACTTCAAAGCCAATGCCGGTAGAGCGGCAGCCACTGTTTATAGGCGGTATTATGTCTTTTAAATCTTACGTAATAGCCCACCTCACCTATCCTGATGAAGCCCTTAAAAAAGGGATACAAGGCAATGTGACCATAGCCTTTGTTATAGATAGAAACGGGCACATGACTAAGGTGTGGGTGAAAAAAGGAGTACATAAATTACTGAACGATGCGGCTTTGAAAACGATAAAACAATTACCTGATACATGGGTGCCAGCCCTGGTAAAGGGTAAGCCCGTAGCTGCGGTCTACGAACACGAAATACCCTTTATACTTCAATAGAATACCGAAAATAATGTTTATAATGAAAAGTATATTTGTTGCTGTCGCCTGTCTTTTCTTACTCTGTTTCAGGCTTAATGCCCGGGAATATGATAAGAAATTTATTAATGAACAGCTGCACATTAAATACGGTACTGATGATAAGGATGCAACCGAAGTAGTACTGTATGAAAAAGGTACAGTACGTATAGACAACGGCCCCGAAGGCATGAGGCAGGGGTACGCCATACACCGTATAATAAGGGTGTTGAAGGCGCCGGCGACTCCCGGCCGGCACAAGTATGTTTACCGGAACGATAACAGTAAATCGGCCTTTGTGGCCAACATGAAAGCTACTACCTACAACCTGGATGGAGAAAAAATAACAGAGACACGCCTTGAAAACACCACGGTTGAAAATGATATGGTAGATAATAATCACAGCTCTATTTCGTTCGCCATGCCTGGTGTAAAAGACGGTTCCATTATTGAATACCATTTTGAAATAGTGAGCCCGCTGCATGAGTACCTGCCGGAGTGGGAATTTAAAGGAAAACTGCCTAAAATAAAGAGTGAGTTTGAAGTGAATGCGCCCGCCGGCATCAAGTTTACCGAAGCCTGGGGTTTAGCTGCGCTGCCTGAAACATTTGACAGTGTACAAGCCGCGGAAGCAAAAAACGCCCAGTACTACAAGGTGCAGAAAAGCGGCCCGAAAAATACGGTGCGTATGTTATGGAGTATGGCCAATGTGCCAGCGATAAAAAAGGAACCATTCATTACCGCCGTTGAGGACTACCGGGAGCTGCTGCAGCTGAAACTGGCGGGCTCCGGGGAAAATGAGCTGCAGACCACCTGGAAGTCTCTGGACAGCGAACTGTACCACCATGATTTTTTTGGCAAGGTTACACGCCCCGGGGGCGGTAGGTTGAAAACGTTTGTAGATTCCATAACCCGCGATGATGCTACCGCCGAACAGAAAGCGAGAAGGATATATACTTATGTACGTTACAATTTTGAATGCAATAACAATCCCGGTCTATACTCCCGCCGGGAAGCTGAGCAGATTTTTAAAAACAGGATAGCGTCAGCCGCGGAAATAAACCTGCTGCTCACGGCTTTGCTAAAGCTGGCCCGGCTGGACGCCGCGCCGGTGATTATCTCAAAAATAGGCGACCCCAAAGCAAGTGAGCGTTACCCGGTGGTAAACAGATTTAACTATACTGTAAGTATTGCTAAGATTGATGGCAAGAACTACTACATGGATGGCTCTAACCAATATAACACTTTCGGCATACTGCCGGTGTACTGCTATGGCGGCTATGCCAGAGTAATAGCGGAACGAGGTTATGGACTGGCACTCCCGGGTAAAGATTTTAAAGACAACAGCGGGGTTGCCGTTACCCTGTCTAATATTAGTGATACGGCTATGTTTGTTGACGTTACGGAAAAAAAGGGAATGATAGAAGCGGGCTACCTGCGCAATGTACTCAACTCTGACACGTCTGCTCTGCGCGCCTATATTAACCGGCGTATACAGGGTTTCCCGGGGCAGCAGTTGATAGTCTCCTTTCTGGCTGACAATATCAGTGACCCTGACAGAGAACTGGTCATCAGGTACAGGCTGTACAGTAAACGAAAACCTGCTAACCCTTTTACCTTGCCGGCTGATTATTTAAAACTATTCAGCGGCAATCCGTTTACGGCGGCGGAGCGGCGGTTACCAGTGGAGTTCCCCTCTGCATTTGACTTCACCTACACCCTGACTGTGCAACTGCCTGATGGGGTAAAACCTGTGAACGTTCCTGTCGACTATACCGGCAATGTGAGCGAAAATGCATGGGCGTTCAGCCACAATTACAATTATGAAAAGTCAGCTTCAAAACTGACCGTAACTACGCGCACGCTTATTAACGACCCGACCCTGCCGGCCAGCGCCTACGCGGAGTTAAAAGCGTTGTTTGATAAAATGCTTACAGAGGAAAGCGCGGTACTTACGTTTAAAAAGAAATAGCATGCAGGGTGCAATACACAGAAGAGATATTGAGGCATTTGAGGAATGAAATATACTAAAGTATCATTGCTTCCCCCGAAATATCAAAGCCCCGCATTTCCGCGGGGCCTTTTAATATCAGGGTAAATGAATGATGTATTACAACTTCACGATTTTATTTATAATAGTTGTCTGCCCGCTTGTAACTTGTATAGTATAGATGCCGGCAGGGTAGCGGCCTACATTAAGAGATAATTTATTTGCGCCCGACTGCAGCTCTTTGACTGATGTGCTGTATTGCGCGCCTGCCGCGTTTATCAGGGTTATTGTGGCGGTACAGGCTGTTGCGGCATCAAGTGTCATGTTCACTATATCGGTGGCAGGGTTGGGGTAAATGTTGCAGCTAAGCGCAACCGGTGCCTGAGCTACTGCCAGGTGAGGGTACGAAACCGTAGCTGTATCGGTTATGCCCAGGCCAAGGTTGTAATAACCGCCTGATGGTGTTGTCTGTAGCTTAACAGGGCGCACCATATAGAATTTTAGCCCGTCAGTGCCCACAGTATCGCTGAAGGTGGTGCCGGCTGTCATCCCAGAAATGCGTTGAAAGTTACCAAATTCGCTGGTGGCCCGGTACACATAGTAGCCCAGCACGG
>JACMPD010000005.1 GCA_014377675.1 Taibaiella sp. | reverse complement strand
GTGTGGATAAGGAAAGGGCTGCCTACAATAGCAAAGAAGATTAAACTTTTTATGGAATGATTTTTGTTCCGTTTTTAAAAATTCAATCTGAAAAACTATTGCCTTTAGCCCTTTTATTTTTACCAGACAGACCTTTCAATTTATGGTACGCGAACATCTGCCCCAAAATATCATCAAGGGCTTCTATGGGCAGGTCAGCCGCAGGGTCAAGCAAGATAACTTTCATTCGCGCCCGCTCACCTTGTACCAGTAGTGGGTGGTGAATTTGAGCTCCCTCAACCAAACCCAAGTAGGGTACACCGCTTTTTTTATCTACCCGTATGTAACAGCACATTTTACCGTTGTAACAATATACAGGTATGGCATATTTCCATGTTTCCGTAATGGCAGGGTCACTGCTTAAAATATAGTTGCGCATGGCCTACAGGCAACTGCTAGCGGGTTCCGGCAGATTTAAAAAGTAGTTGTTTAGATAGCTCAGCATGGCGGTTACTATTTACGCTATTCAAAAAGGCTATCCAGGTACAGCGCTTCCACCTTAGCACGGGCCCATGGTGTTTTCCTCAGAAAGGTAAGGCTACTTTTAATACTCGGGTCCGTAGTAAAACAGTTAATGCGTATCTCCTCCCCCAGCCGCTCAAAGCCGTAAAGGTCAACGAGATGAGTGATAATCGTCTCCAGGGTTTTGCCATGAAGCGGGTTATTGGGTTGTATTTCTGCCATATCGTAAGTGGGTTAAAGTGTAAAGGAAAGCTACCTGGTATTCGAAACAGTCGGGCAAATTTATGCATCCTGCTTTAAAGATACATTTGACAGCAAAAAACATAATGTACAGCGGTTGCCGGTGGCATAACTTTGCTTTACCTAATAACCGTATATTTGATTTTTCGAAAGGGTGTGATTCATAAAAAGCAGTTCAATTTGAGTTTAAAAAAATAAAAAAAACATGAAAATATTTGTCTTATCAGTTTCCTTTCTGGCGGCATCGTTTGGGACATTCGCTAAAAACCCGTCCTTGAAAGTGACGAGTGCGGCCTTTAAAAACAACGGCGACATACCTGCAAAATATACCTGCCAGGGCGATGACCTGAGCCCTGGTTTGCAGGTAAGAAACGTGCCTAAGGGCGCTAAGTCACTGGCCCTCATTTGCCATGACCCTGATGCGCCTATGAAGGGCGGCTTTACGCACTGGGTAATATGGAATGTGCCAACGGGCGGGAACATAGATGAAAATTTCAGCGGCGGAGAACAGGGCATGAACAGCGCCAACCAGAAGGGATATAAGGGCATGTGCCCGCCATCAGGCACCCACCACTATCATTTCATGGTTTACGCAATTGATACAAAGCTTACGCTTGACCCTAAAACGGACAAAGATGCACTGGAAGCGGCTGTTAAAAGCCACACATTGGCCAAGGGTGAATTGGTAGGTACTTACACGAAAAAATAAAGCGACACCCGATCCAACATAAAACACAGACTCCACACCGGCAGCAGCGGGTGTGGAGTCTATACATATATATTGGTTGTTCTATTTTAATACATAAAGCTCGGGCAGGTTGCGGCCCAGGCCATCGTAATCAAGGCCGTAACCAACCACAAAATTATTTTCTACTTCAAACGCGCAATAGTCCGCTTTCACATCATGTTGAAGCGCTTCCGGCTTGGAGAGGAAAGTAGCTATTTTCACTGAAGCGGGCTGGCGGCTGAGTATTTCAGGCATAAATGACGCAAGTGTTTTTCCTGTGTCAATAATATCCTCAACTATTATTATGTGTCGTCCCTTGAGGTTCTCTTCCATGCCTATGGCGGTCACCACGTTTCCGGTTGAGGTCGTGCCTTTGTAGGAAGCCAGCTTAATAAAGGATATTTCGGCTTCAATAGTCAGGAGGCGGAAGAGGTCAGCCGCAAAGATGAAGGAGCCATTCAAAATGCCAATCACGAGCGGAATTTTGCCCGCATAATCGGTATTGATTCGCTCCGCGATAACGGCAAGCTGGCTGTCAATTTTTTCTTTTGAGATAAAAGGTACGAATACCTTATCATGAATCTGTATATCGGGCAATGTTGTACGTTTTATCGGCTTTTATATTGTTGGCTTATTTAATTCTGAGTTTCTGGCCAGGTTGCAGTTCATCAGCTTCTACATGGTTCAGCCGCACTAACTGCTTTACAGTCACGTTGTTTTTATCGGCTATACGGGAAAGGTTATCACCCTTTTTCACGGTATAGTACCCTGATCTTTTTGAGGCAGCAAATACCGGTTTTGCCGGTTTGCGTTCTGGTTTTTCACTTATTGGGGTCAGCTTTATTTCACCTATCCCGCTTTCGTTTTCTCCCGCGCCCACAGGCTCCACAACGGCAGCTGCCGCCGGCTGGCTTGTTGCAGACTGACTTGCCGCTTTGGGTTTACCCGAATAAACGACTTTGTCCAGTTTCGCTTTAAGCACCGCGAACTCATCCTGAGTGGTATCCTCCTTTATTATGCTGTCGAGTATCCTGTTTGATGCTTCAGATATTTTAACGATGCCAGTATCTATACTGGTCTTTATCCCTGATTTGCTGCTGTCCACCGGCACTGGTATTGTTGTCACATACGCGTCCCGCTCTATTTCCTTCTTCACTGGTACCGTATTGGCACCGGCATCGGCAGTGGCGGAATGGTCTATCTGGATGTAATTATCGGCAGGTGTGGGCTTTACATAAGAAAGGTTGTTACCAGTTTTCAGGTTTGCGGGCGGAGCCGGCCTTAGAGCAGGTTTGCGGGTGGCGCCATTCTGCAATTCAAGAAAAACGCCGGTTGCAGGCTCTTCACCGGGCTCCAGCATATTGAGTGCCTGCAGCCGCCTGAGCGACATGCTTTCTTCCTGTGCTATAAGGTAAATGTTATCCGTTTCCTTTACCGTGTGCCGGGCGTGGGTGCCTGAGTTCAGTTTTTTCTCCAGGTATATAATGGTGTTGTCCGCGAGCGGCGCATCTGCAAGGTCATTAATTTCAAGCAGGTGCGGATAGCGTATATTATATTTAACGGCGTATTGCAGCAGCATATCTCCTTTGTAGGCATAAAAGGCTTTTAATCCGTTCACCGTTACAAGCTTGCCGCTGTCAAAATCCGGGGCCGGTTTTGGTATGGCGGTGGCTACTGTATCGGTTACCATTATTGATTTTGTAACCGGCGCAGGCTTTTCTTCAGCGGCAATTACAGCCCTGGCCTTATCAGCCATGTCCTTTACCTCGCCAAATGACGCTGCACTGGCTGTCACTTTTGCCGTATCAGCCGGGGTGGCCGCGGCTACTACTTTTTTAGCGGTATCGCTGAGCGGTGGCGGTGGTGCGGCAAGCGCTATATTGCTCACGGGCTGAGGAATAATTTTCTGCGCTGAATC
>JACMPD010000214.1 GCA_014377675.1 Taibaiella sp. | reverse complement strand
TTGTTTTCGGTTGCAGCGCATAGCTGAACATTTGCAGGAATGCCCCCTGCAGGTGGCTGGAAAGCATTACAGCCTTGTCAATCTTTACATTAGTCTCCCGGTTCAGCGCGGCCAGCGCGTCTGATTCCGGTGTGGTGTATTTTTTAGCGTACACCGCTATGCTTTCAGGAAATAATACTTTTGTCATTATTAAAAGCGAAAAAAGAAGTTGATATCATATGCCTAAACCAATGCCAAACTCTGCCAGCTCGGCAACTGACTTATGCGTTTTGAGTAACCCGGTTATGAAAAATTCTTTAATGAAACCTTTTTCTTTTTGTACCAGGTAGAAGTTGCCTCCTATTTTCTGGTAATAAATATCCTGCTTCAGGTAGGTTTGCTTCAGGTAAAAACCCAGTTGCAACATTACACCAACACGGCCCATCAAAAATTCATTGCCAATAAAAACGGAACTTTTATAGGAGTTGTTCGCTTCTTTGCCCGGCAGTATCTCATTGTTTTTTAGAAACGCGGCTGTGCCTTCGTGGTAAGAATAGTCAATACCTGCGAACGCTTTGTTTTTGCTGATCCACCTTTTGCTTCCGTAAACCGAGGCCATATAGACTGGGAACAGCGGCCCGTAAGGAGCATCGCTCTGGGTAAAAGCCATGGCACCCCGTGCCTCCAGCAGCCACCTGCGGCTAAGAGGTTTCAGGTCTTTGTGTATATATGCGGGCGTACGGCTCACAGGGTAATACCGCA
Source organism: Taibaiella sp. (assembly GCA_014377675.1). Classification (GTDB taxonomy): domain Bacteria; phylum Bacteroidota; class Bacteroidia; order Chitinophagales; family Chitinophagaceae; genus Flavipsychrobacter. Next base: position 4,705 of record JACMPD010000214.1, on the reverse strand, counting down.
CCCCAATGTGCTGTCCAAGCAGGTTGATGCCAAGGTTCGGCTGATGATAAGATGCATCAGATATATGCGTAAAGTTGATGCCGGCCTGCACATCCCAGTGTTTATTAATATGGTAGCGTATATCAGTATTAAACGAAAAATAATCGTTGATATGGCTGCCTATGGCGTTGTTAATAGTGTCAGTAATTGGGTGTCTGCCATAGCGTTTGGTTACATAGCCTATCCCGTTCCCAATGCGTATTGTCCATTCCAGTTTCTTTGTTCTGATGAGTGGAAGCGTTATATTAGGGTATATGCCTATGCACCTGCCATAGACTGAATCAATGCCATAATTGGTATAGGTGATGCCAATGCCAATGAACGGGTAACGCCTGCGCTGCTCCCAGTCCTTCCTGCCATAGGTCTGCCGGGCTATATTAATGTCTATGCCTGTAGATAGCTCCGGGATAGGGAGGTGAAACTTAGACGTGTGCTTTATTACCTTGCCCGTAAATACATTGGCTTCAAAGCAGGAGCCCGTTCCCGGCTTATTATCCTGCCCTGCCACCACCGTGGAAAGAAATGTAGCCAAAACCAGCGGAGACAGCATTCTCTGTATAAAAATAACCATAGGGAAGGACTATTGCGGCAGACAAAAATAGGGCAATTAAGTGAAAAAAATAATATTCTACTACCACCTGCGGTGGCGCATCACCATGTCTTTGCGCATGCGCCTTATATCCCGCAACTGCCACAGAAACCCGAACACAAAAACCCCCGCGCCTAACCCAATGAGTGAAAGCCCGAGGGCTGCAGTGCCGGCTATTATGCCTGCGGCTATCAGCGCCGCTGCGCTTACAGGCAGCAGCAGCATTATGAGTCCCATTAAATTATCGCCAAGATAAAAACGCTGCAGCCCGTATACGCAGAAAATGATGCCCAGTAACCCGAGCAGGTAAGCAGTTTTGAGCGGCCGTTCTTTCCGTAAAAATTGGAACGGCTTGGCTGCAACATTAGCAACCCGCCCGGTGAGGGTAGGGTGGTCCGGCGCAGTCCCGGAGAGGGCACGTCCGGTATAATTTAATGTGTCCGTTGGCGTTGCAGGCGGGTTTTCTTGCGTAACTTTAACGGGGAAAGAAGCCAGAGCACCGGTTGCCGGCATCAAAAATAATATTAAAAATGCAATGTATTTGAAGCGTATCATATTAAATGTGCTGTTGGTCAATTGGGAGAAAATGCTGTTTTTTCTCTGCTTTTTATGTGTTGTATTATGTTTTTCTCCGCTCGCGGCACATGCTCAAAAAGAAACCTATGTACTTGAGGGCCAGGCAAAGGTACAAGGTGAGGATGTTTATAAGTATAAGATTTTTTTTTCGGCTAAACGAGGCAAAATAAAAGGATATTCGCTCACTTGGTTTCCTGACGGTATGCCCCGCAAAGCTATAGTAACCGGAAATATTGATGAAGACAGTCATTCGCTAATATTTACTGAAAAAGAGGAAAGTAATATGCTGCTCCTTAAAAGCAATGACATCTGTTGGTTTAACGCCATGCTTACCTACCGCCGGTTGGGCAATAAAATTTTATATACAGGCAGGTTTACAGGTATCAATAATTTCGGTCAGTACTGCGGCGCAGGTGAAATGGCGCTGGTACAGGAGCTGCCCGAAGCGTCGGAAGATGAAAGGGCGCCAACTAAAACTAAAGATATTTCAAAGGCTGCACAGCCTGAGGAGATTCCCGCAAAGGTGGAAACCATAACCGTAGACGACGGTAAAGAAATAATAACCGGTGCCGACACAGTGACCCTTGACGTATGGGATTATGGTACAATTGATGGAGATGAAGTCACCGTGCTGCTCAATGGAAAGTCACTATTAACCGACTACCTCCTTACAGGCCTGCAGAGGCGGCTCCATATTCCCCTCTCCCACGGCGTTAATACCATAACCATAATTGCCGGAAACGAAGGAGAAGCACCCCCCAATACCGCCCGTCTGCTGCTGATGGATGGCGAGAAGCAATACAATATGACTGCATATAACAAGAAGGGAGATCGCGCTATTATTACGTTGATAAAAAGATAGGTGAATGCTTTAAATAAAACTACCTACTTTACGCCAGTAAAACGTTGTCCTATCATAAGCCCCCCAAAGGCGAAATATCTCATTATGGGCATCGCCCATAATGACGTAACTAAAAACCTAACGAGCCCTTAAAGTGCGTAATACACAAATTACTAATTCATCGCTGCGCAGGTATATAACAATCGTATCTATGCCGCCGTCATGCCTGGTTATTGTAACTAATCGCCTACCGAAAAAAAATCTGTATTAATAACCGGTAAATTGGCCAATATTACACTGTTTTTGCCGTTAAATTTTTACTTTTGGCTTTAAAAAATAGCACATTATATGAGTTTCATTACAGACGTTATTGCCCGCCAGATATTAGACAGCCGCGGCAACCCTACAGTTGAGGTAGATGTGCATACGAGCGAAGGCATTGTGGGCCGTGCGGCCGTGCCAAGCGGAGCCAGCACAGGAAAGCATGAAGCGGTAGAACTTCGGGATGGAGACAAAAAAAGATATGCGGGTAAAGGCGTACTGAAAGCTATTGAAAATGTAAATGATATAATAGCTGAAGAGCTTTATGGCCAGGATGTTACCGACCAGCGCGGCCTTGACAGGCTGATGATAGAAATGGACGGCACCCCGAACAAAGCCAAGCTTGGCGCCAACGCCATACTTGCTGTAAGTATGGCTTCCGCTAAAGCCGCTGCACAGAGTGTCGGCCTGCCTTTCTACCGCTACATAGGTGGTGCTAACGCCCGCACCCTGCCGGTGCCTATGATGAATATTCTTAACGGTGGTGCCCATGCTGATAATAAAATTGACTTCCAGGAGTTCATGGTAATGCCAACAGGTGCCGAATCATTCAGTGAAGGTTTGCGCTGGGGTGTGGAAATATTCCACGAACTGAAAAAAGTATTGAAAGATAAAGGCTACAGCACCAATGTAGGTGATGAAGGCGGTTTCGCTCCTAATATACAGAGCAACGAAGAAGCCATAGAAACCGTGCTGAAAGCGATTGAAAAAGCCGGTTACAAACCAGGTAAGGATGTTTACATTGCCATGGATGCAGCTAACAGCGAGCTGTGGAAAGAAAAAGATAAAAAATACCACTTCCATAAAAGCGACGGTAAAGTAATGACCAGCGAAGAACTGGTGGAATACTGGGTTAGCTGTTGCAAAAAATACCCTATCATAAGCATTGAAGATGGTATGGCAGAAGACGATTGGAAAGGCTGGAAAATGCTTACTGATGCTCTTGGCGATAAAGTGCAGCTCGTAGGCGATGATCTGTTTGTAACCAATGTTACCCGCCTTGAAAAAGGAATAAAGGAAAACATTGCCAATGGTCTGTTGGTAAAGGTAAATCAGATAGGCACCCTCAGCGAAACCATTGACGCAGTAACAATGGCACAGCACAACCGCTACAACACCATTATGAGCCACCGCAGCGGCGAAACTGAAGACACCACAATTGCTGACCTCGCTGTCGCGCTCAACTGTGGCCAGATAAAAACCGGTTCCGCAAGCCGCAGTGAGCGTATGGCAAAATACAACCAGTTATTAAGAATAGAGCAGGAACTTGGAGACGGTGGTTACTATCCCGGCAAGTCATTTAAGTTTGGCAAATAATTTCAATATCGCCCGCCGGGCAATATTGATTTAGTGAGTATATCAGCCCTGAAAGGGCATAATATATCAGCGATGGGCAACGCCCATCGGAACATAACGAAAGGACTAATAAGCCCTGAAAGGGCGTAATACCAATGTGATAGGCATAAGGCGAAACAAATATTATTCTCTTTATCCCCAACATCATTGCCCCAGGGGCAACAGGTTTGTAGCCACATTAACAAATAACACCGGTGTGCCGTAGGTACACAACAATTGTAACAACACCACCCGGATGCCAAAGCAGCCGGGTGGTTATTTAAATAAACGAATATGAAAAAGGTATGGAAAATAGTTGCCAACAAGTACTTCATTACCGGCGTCGCATTTATTACCTGGTGCATGTTCTTCGACCAGAATGACTGGCTCTCTATGCACGAGAAAGAAAACGACCTTACCGGCCAGATAAGCAACAACGCCTACCTAAGAAACGAAATAGCCAAAATGGACAAAGAGCGCTACGACCTCCTCAATGACCAGCGCAAAATAGAAAAATACGCCCGCGAAAACTACCACATGAAACGCGAAAACGAAGATGTGTATGTAGTGGATAGTATGTAAATACCCTCTGGTCGTAGCGTCCCGCTATGTCCCAAAAGGACGAGGCATTTCGCTTCAGTCAGCCGTTCACACCCCCTCTGGCGCGGGTTTGCAGCATAGCCCCTGTTCGTAAGCGAACTCTTTCAGTTGCTTAAACTACTTTTTCACTTTCTGTTACACTGTTATATCTTTGATGAAATATACCCTATGAAAACCCTCTCCATCATTCTCATTCTTCTGTTGCATTTTTTCATATCTGTCGGCCAGATAGTTACACCAGGTTTCACTCATTATTCAAGTTGTCCGGTTAGTTATGGTGAAATTCACAAATGCACAGGTTGGTACCAGCCCACTAACGGAACCAGCGATTATTATAATTTCTGCGCCTCGGCTGCATCTAATGTAGGAGTGCCTCAAAATTCTTTGGGTTATCAAAATTCACC
>JACMPD010000023.1 GCA_014377675.1 Taibaiella sp. | reverse complement strand
AGCCTTGTGACGCTGTTTCTCTATTATATTATGCTGGGCTGGCCGCTGTCTAACAGCTGGCTGTTTATACTTATCAGCTCCGTGGGCAGTATCAGTCTTTCGGCTGTTTTCACTTTCTTATCAGCCATTGCGGCGCGGGCACAGCAAAACTCCGCGCTTATGGCAATACTTGGTTTCCCCCTTGTGACTCCGCTGCTGATGATACTGAGCAAACTTGCGGTAATAGCCCTGAGCCCCGTATATATTGAAGGCTGGGGCGTGCTTGCCGGCGTATTGCTGGGTTTAGATGCACTTATTATAATACTGGGCATTATCCTTTTTCCTTTCCTTTGGCAAGAATAAAAAATCACACCCTTTTTATTTTATTTAACAAATAACGGCGCATTTTGGCATAAATGTTGTAGTAATGGGAGGAAACATAAAAACAGTTCTAAAATGAAAAAAGTTTTACTAACGGCTGCTATCGCCGTTATCTCTTCGGCTGCTGTAAAGGCACAATCAACAATCACCGCGGCTACCAACACACCCGCTATTGGTGATACATTCATCGGGCATTTTGCTGATACCGCGGGTGTAACCCCCGGCGCTTCAGGGGCATCGGCCACATGGAATTTTGCAACACTAACGCAACTGGGCATGGATACAACTGCTTACATCGCATGCGATTCTACTCCCTATTGCGATTCTTTCAGTGGCAGTAACTTAGTTTTCTCCAATGCCGGAGATACTATTTATGCTATAGCAACTTCATCAAAAATTTCCATTATCGGCGCCCACAGCCAAGGCGCTCCATTTCATTTTTCCAATCCGAAAGACATTATGTCTTTTCCGCTAACCTATCATACTACTTTTTATGATACAGCAAAAACAACAATAAGCAGTGATTTCGGCACGCTATATCTCACTTTTACGGACAGTTCTTACTGCGATGCTTATGGTACGCTTACCTTGCCCGGCGGTACTTACACTAATGCGCTCAGAGTGCACACGACTACTATTACCAAAGACAGTATATACATACCCGGCTTCCCCAGCGCTTCATCAACATGGTCTGAAACCTATACCTGGTATAAACCCGGTTTTCGTTCCCCGCTGTTATCATTGACTTATGACACAAGCAATGGCCCTGTTGCGCTTAGTGAGGTAAAATATTATACTCAAAAAGCAGGCGTGAATGCGGTAAATGATGTGAATAACAATAAAGCCGGGCTAACCTTATATCCTAACCCGGCAAGCGAAATCATCAATATCAAGTTTACTTTAGAAAATGCCGCAGATGCCCGCCTTTCTGTCTTCGACCTTACTGGGCGCACCGTAGCCACCATACCAGGCAACAAGCTCAACAGTGGCATTAACAACATCAATGTGCCGGTTTCGTCATTGCCAGATGGTATTTATCTCGTTCAGCTTCAGGCCGCGGGAGTTAACGTTACCCAGAAGTTAGTTGTGCAGAAATAAACCGGTCATTCCCGTAACTGATTAAAATTGTGTATCCCCTGCAAACCTTCTTTTTGCAGGGGATAATTATTTACAACAGTCGCATTACAGCCTGCAATGCCAATTGTAAGCGCGCAGGGGCCGAACCTCCGCTTATCTGAACCCATGGGGTTTCGCTGTTGAGTACTATATCTTTATAAACATTAAAGAAATAACGGCGCATGTGGTCTTCGGCGTGTTCCCTGAGCGGGTCAAACTGCCAGGGCATGTCTACGTCAGTGAGTAAGTAGAGGTCATAGCGCCTCACGGCAATCTCATCAAGAATTTGCGTATCGCAACTACCGTATTTATGCTCGCTCCATACTTTTATTACGTTCAGTTCTGTGTCACAAATTAGGTAATTGTTAGCTGTTGGCAGCAGGGTGTCTTCTTCCTTCATCTGTCCTTTCGCAATGGCGAGTAGGTCAGCCTGAGTATATTCATAAGGCAGCAGTTCAAGGTATTCCCGCGCATACTCTTTTACCCACACAGTTTGCAATTCTGCGGCGAGCGCCTCACATATGGTGCTTTTCCCGGTTGACTCAGGCCCTATAACCGCTATTTTTTTAATGTTTGTCTTTAGCACGGCTTCTCTTATTGTGCAACCACTGGTTGCCTTTGTAAGCAAGGATAGCCGCACCCGTACCCACCGCTGCCCCTGCCAGCACATCAGTCGGATAGTGCATTCCGAGGCGCATGCGGGAATAGCCGGTAAGGACAGCCCAAGTGTAGGCAGGCGCAGCTACATACCACTTTGGAAAAACAATAACCAATGAGGTTGCAGTATTAAACGCAAATGAGGTATGACCGGAAGGAAAAGAAGGATCTTTGTTGTAATGATCAGGCACAATAAAGGTGTAGGTAACGTATGGCCTTGCTCGGTTAATTGCATATTTCAGGCCGAATGTAAGGCCAAAATTTACCCCCAGGCCAGCGATAGTTTGCCATCCGCCATGTATTAGTTTTCTATTGTGTGTTCTGTAACCTGTAACAAGCTCCGCCACGGGGACTATTGCGGCCACGGGATACACGGAATTTGTTATGCTGCGCATTGCGCCATCAAGGTCATTATTTCGCCCTGCATTTATGCGCCGCAACAAATCAATATCTTTGTTTTGCGCGGCAACATTGCAACTAACGCAGGCAATAATTAAAGTGATGATACCGTTGATGATTGAAGACGATAGATTTTTTTCCATTCGAGATACCCAAAAATAGCTACAATAAACAGAAATAACGTAAGTGCGGCTGTAAAGGGCATTTCTTTATATAAAAGTATGGGTACAGCAATGATATTTGAAACGTTAAGCAGGAGCCAGTTTTCAATTTTTCGCCTTACCAGGAGCCACATACCCACCCACGCCGCAGAGGAGATAAGAGCATCAAAGCCAGCAACATCAGATATGATATAGCCATTAAAAATAGCGGGAAAAACCCTTGTCAACAACAGGTATAAGCAGAGCCAGCCTGCGGCAACGAATGTAACAATCATTACCCAGTCTTTTCTATCTGCCTTTGTAACCGGCAGTGGCGTTGTGCCATTATTTTTACTCCAGAGCGCCCAACCATATATACTCATTGCGAAGTAATATGTATTAAGGAGGGCGTCAGCGTAGAGGCGTATAGTTGGGCGGCAAAACAACCAGGTGTAAATGGCCGTGCTTATAATGCCCGCCGGGTACAACCATACTTTATTGGCCCGGGCATAGAGTACCTCTGCTATCGCAGCTGCTATGGCAATCCATTCCAATAAAGGGGTAGCAACTACCTGGTCAGTGAATAGATTTATAGCCTCAGACGTATACATACACAACAAATGTAAAAATGAATTGCGATTTTGTTTGGAAATTCAAAAAGAAGTTTTACTTTCGCACTCCATTAACGATGGTGCGGTAGCTCAGCTGGTAGAGCACAGGACTGAAAATCCTGGTGTCGCCGGTTCAATCCCGGCCCGCACCACAAATAAAAAGCCTTGCTGGTAGCGGGGCTTTTTTATTTTTTGCTGTTTTCAGCTTTTCATTTTGTTCAATGATTCATATACGATTTTCTGAAAACATTATCCTTAATCGTACAAATCCCAAATTATTTTCCTCCCCTCACATCCGTGTCTTCCTTTTATGCGTATGTATGCATGTTGATGATTTTAAAACCGGCATTTACCTGTATTTCCTAACCATTTGTTAACGAAAAACACCGCCTTTTTACCGTTCGTGAAGTTTTACGACCGTTCGTGAAGTTTATTTGGTACCGGAAGTACGGCGGTGGTATATTGCATCATATTTCAGCATCAGGGTAGTGAAACAGT
>JACMPD010000213.1 GCA_014377675.1 Taibaiella sp. | reverse complement strand
AGGTGGCCAATCACGGTTTAACTGTATTTTTGCCGCTGCAACTACTGTAATATGAGGGTTATTTATGCAGTGCCTCTACTGTTCATGCTGTGTTTTTGCAGGTGTGCACCACAGGGGCCTGCACCTGCTGCGGCCACTGCCGTGCCTGATCCTTTGCGGTACCGGGCGGCTATTGACAGCATAACGGCAATGCTGCAAACAGGCGATGTTGCCCTGCGCAGGGGGAGGGGGCCGTATAGCTACATACTTGCCAACCTAAACCAAGTTGATAAGAGTTACTCGCACTGCGGGCTGGTGGTAGTGGAGCATGGGTACCCCTTTGTATACCACAGCATAGGCGGAGAAGACAACCCGGACGAGCGCATGCGGCGCGACTCTGCCACCACCTTTTTTACCCCGCAGTACAATTCTGATATCGCTGTTGCGCGCTATGCATTCAGCCCTGCTGAAAAGAAGAAGCTCATCACAGTGGTGCATGACTTTTACAAAGCCCGCCCGAAATTTGACCTGGAGTTTGACCTGGCGACGGACGATAAACTATACTGCTCCGAGTTTATAGCAAAGGCCATTGACCGGACTATGAACGACACTACCTACATCAAAAAAACTTACGCCTACAACCGCTGGTGCGCAGGTATTGATGCGCTGTACATTAACGGCCATGCGCATATGTTAGCTAAGTTTAAATTTGAGTGAAGCAGTAGCATCAGGCAATAGCCTACCAAAAGTCCTGCTAATGGGCCTCCAGCCAGTTGCTCCCGCTGCCGATCTCAACACTGGACGGTACACCGAAAGGAAGGGCCATAGCTGTTTCCATGCAGTGTTTAATGATTGGTTTTACCATATCGAGTTCGCCGACCGGTACGTCAAAAACAAGTTCGTCATGTACCTGTAGTATCATGCGGCTGCGCATATTTTGTTTTTTCAGTTCGCGGTGAATAGTGATCATGGCCATTTTTATCATGTCTGCCGCGGTGCCCTGTATGGGCATGTTAATGGCATTGCGCTCTGCATAGCCACGCACAGTGAAGTTGGCTGAATAGATGTCTTTGAGCCAGCGTTTGCGACCCATAACCGTTTCTACATAGCCATGCTCCTTAGCAAAATTGATGGAGCGGTCCATGTATTGTTTTATGGCCGGGTATTGTATAAAGTAATTGTCTATAATGGTTTTAGCCTCCCCCCGGCTCACGCCTATATTTTCTGAGAGACCGAAAGCAGACTGCCCGTAAATAATGCCGAAATTGACCGCCTTGGCTGCGCGCCTCATGGCCGATGTTACTTCGGTTTCGGCCACGCCATATACTTTGGCGGCAGTGGCGGTGTGTATGTCTTTGTTGTCTTTAAAAGCCTGCACCATATTTTCATCGCCACTGATGGCGGCCACTATGCGCAGTTCTATTTGTGAATAGTCAGCGGATACCAGGCAATGGTCTGCATCGCGCGATGTGAATGCCTTGCGTATCTCGCGGCCACGTTCGGTGCGTATGGGTATGTTCTGCAGGTTGGGGTTGTTGCTGCTAAGCCTGCCGGTAACGGCTACGGCCTGGTTGTAGCTGGTGTGTAGCCTGCCGGTGCGCGGGTTGATAAGGCCGGGCAAAGAATCAACATAAGTACTTTTGAGCTTTGAAAGTTCCCTGTAGGTGAGTATGTCTTCTACTATAGCGTGTTTGTGGCGCAGCTTCTGCAACACGTCTTCGCCTGTTGCATACTGGCCAGTCTTGGTTTTTTTCTGGCCGGCATCAATTTTCATTACTTCAAACAACACCTCGCCCAGTTGTTTAGGCGAGCCAATGTTGAAGTTAACACCGGCGTGGGCATAAATGCTGCTCTCCACGGCCACCACATCTTTGTCCAGTTCTGATGAGAATTCTTTCAGGAAGCTGACATCCAGATTTACCCCCTCAAACTCCATATCCAGCAATACGGGCACGAGCGGGTTTTCCACTTCGTTAAACACCTTGCCTACTTCTTTTTCGCCCAGGATGGGGTCGAATATTTTTTTAAGTTGCCAGGTTACATCAGCGTCTTCGGCGGCGTATTCTTTCACCTGCTCCAGCGGGGCATCACGCATGGAAAGCTGGCCTTTGCCTTTTTTGCCTATGAGTGTTTCAATGCTTACGGGCTGGTAGCTGAGGTATTTAAGGCTGAGCATATCCATGCTGCGCTTGCCATCGGGGTCTATTACGTAGTGGGCCAGCATGGTGTCATATAGTTTACCCTTCAGTTCAAAGCCCAGCCATTTGAGCATCATCATATCGTATTTCAGGTTCTGGCCTATCCATAGTATGTCTTCGTTTTCAAACAGCGGCCTGAAGCGGTTCAGTATTTGTATTACCTCCTCCCTGACTGCCGGCAGTGTTACATAGTATCCTCTGCCTTTTTCCCAGCTGAAGCTCATGCCAACAATATCAGCAAGGTTAGCATCTATATCGGTTGTTTCTGTGTCAAAAGCTATTTCAGTCTGGGTATGAAGTAGCTCCAGCAGTTCGGTTATTTCTTCATCGGTGGTTACCAACTGGTAATTATGCGGGGTGTCTGCTATAGAAGTGAATTGCGCCGGCACATCATTGCCGTCATTGATAGCGGACTGTATTTCCTGCGCCTGTGTAGCTGCGGCAAATGATTGTTTTTGCTGTATTACATTGCCAAACAAGTCAGTTGACTGTTGCTGCTCTGGTTGGCTCTCTCCGAAAACTCTTTTAGCAAGAGACTTAAACTCAAGCTCGTTAAACACTTCGGTTAATGCCTCCACATTGCGCTCTTTTATACGGAAATCTTCATCATGAAACGGCACAGGTACATTAGTAATAATGGTAGCCAGCTTTTTTGACATGATGGCCGAATCACGGCCATTGCGTATCTTTTCACCCATAGCGCCCTTTATATTCGCGGCATTGGCCAGTATGTTTTCTATATTGTCATACTCCGCTAATAGCTTGGCGGCGGTTTTTTCACCAACTCCAGGTATGCCGGGTATGTTATCCACGGCATCACCCATAAGGCCCAGCATATCTATTACCTGGTCTACTCTTTTAATGCCCCATTTCTCTATTATTTCTTTCTCGCCGTATATTTCTACATTGTTGCCCTGGTAACCGGGTTTGTACATAAATATGCCCGGGCGCACTATCTGGCCGTAGTCTTTATCGGGCGTTACCATGTACACGGTGTAGCCAAGGTCCGCTGCTTCAATGGCGAGTGTGCCAATAATATCATCAGCCTCAAAGCCGTCAAGCTCCAGGCATGGCAGGTTAAATCCTTTTATTATGCGTTTAATATCTGGCAGTGCGTCTCGCAGGTCTTCGGGCGCTTCCTGGCGGTTGGCCTTGTATCCTTCAAAGTCTGTATGGCGCTCCGTTGGGGCGTGTGTATCAAAAACCACGGCGAGGTGGGTGGGCTTTTCTTTATTAATAAGGTCAAGCAGCGTTGTTGTGAACCCAAACTGGGCGTTTGTGTTGCGGCCCTTGCTGGTGATACGCGGGCTGCGGATGAGTGCATAATAAGCCCTGTAAATAAGCGCAAGGGCATCTAATAAAAATAGTTTCTTTTCCGGCATAGGGCTAAGGTAAGGTATGTTATTAAATAAGAGTAAAGGGAGGAATGTTTTTTGGGAATATTAGCGCTGGGAAGAAGCAAGCGAGCCATTTTAATTTTTAAGCAAGTACCGGAACCGCAAATGTGTTTAATTTTATATTTTTATTATATTGATTGAAAATGTACGCCGCCGGGTTATGGGAAAGGTGCAGCAACAGGTAGACTTTCGGCCAAACCTTTATTTCTTTACTTCTGCCTTTACCGCTAATGAGTCTTTTGGTTGCTTTTTCTGCCACTCCCTGAAGCTACTCCTTACCCACATTTTTATTTCAAGGTCGGTAGCGCTGCGGGCAAAGTCATAAGGCATGGGGCATGCGTACATAAAGTGCCCTATGCTATCACCTGTGAGGCCGGTTAGCTTCGTCACCATTTGGGGGTTGTAGCGGATATCAATAAATTTTTCAATTTCTCCTGCCGCAAAATCTTTCTGAAACTGGTAAGCCCGCTTTGCTTTTTGATTGAACAGCTCTGCTATAGCTGATACGGGACTGTTGAACGGGGAAGGTGGCCTGCGCTCCAGGGTGGTTTTGTAAAGCACTTTACGGGCGGCACTGTCCGCCTGGTATTTTGTAAACCGGCCGGGTCTTAGTACAAATTCCTTCAATTCGTTGGCGGCAGGGGCCATAGCGATATTCAGGGTGCTTATCAATACTGACTGTGGCTT
>JACMPD010000212.1 GCA_014377675.1 Taibaiella sp. | reverse complement strand
GAAATTTTCGCTCTGTGCGACTCCTCATTTCCTGATTATGGAAATGAGGAAATTCAACACCTTGCGGAACTGCCGGCTAAAAGTAAACTACAGTACCTGGCCCTACTTGAAGATGTCGCTCTATATGCCGATTATTCAGAAGTAGATAGGAAGTATGCGATTCACTTATTTCAATGGCAATTTTATTATATTTACAACGATGCAGTAATAGCGAAAGCATTCTGGAGCAATCTTGGAGGGGTTGAAGAAAGCGTTCAGTCATATTGGTCGTATCAAAAGAAATTTTCAGGGTATTGCAATCCCGAAAAGCAGAGAGTATGATGCTTACCTAACCACCACCACTTTACGGTCATATTTTTTATCGCCGGAGGCTATGTGCATCATGTAGGTGCCGGGGGCTATGTCGCCCAGGGTAAACAATGTTTTGGTGGCACCCGGGGCAATGGTGCGGCTATCAATTTGTTGGCCTGTCATGTCGCTGATAGTAGTGTACGTTACAGCTTTCGCCGGGGGCAGCTCCAGTGTGAAAGTTCCCCTGTTGGGGTTGGGATAGATGTTCAATATCTCATTTCCTTCAAATGCGGGAAGACTCACCACCCGCACCAGGTTGTTGACAAATTCGGCTATGTACAGTTTGCCTTGCTCGTCTATTGCTACACTTGTAGGGTGCGCTATTTGTGCCACCGTGGCGGGTGCGCCATTGCCACTGTATCCCTTTGTGCCGTTACCGGCAACTGTAGTGATGATGCCTGTGTTGTCTATTTTGCGAATAGCGTGGTTGTGGTTGTCAGCGATATATAGGCATTGATCAGCGGCAATGGCAATACCCACTGGATAGTAGAGCCCGGCGGCTGTAGCCTGTCCGCCGTCGCCACTGTATTCATTTTTGTGGTTACCTGCTACTGTATGAATCAAGCCGTCGGTCGTTACTTTTCTTATCACGGAGTTCCAGGTGTCACTTATGAACACATTGCCTTCTCCGTCAACCGCCACGTACCTTGGGTTGTTAAGCGCTGCCGCTGTAGCGCCGCCGCCGTTACCACTATAGCCCCTAGTTCGGTTCCCCGCGATGGTGGAAATAATGCCTGCCTTGTTTACTTTTCTTATTATATTATTGGCATTGTCAGCAATATAAATACAGCCTTCGTTGTCAGTGGCTATACCTAACGGGTGGTTGAGTTGTGCGGCTGTTGCAGCGCCGTTATCAGCGCTGTAGCCCGCGGTTCCCTTACCCGCAACGGTTGATATAATGCCTTGGCTGTTTACCTTGCGGATAGCGTGGTTTTCTTTGTCAGCTATATATAGGTTACCTTCAGTGTCAGTTGCAATGCCCCAGGGATATTTTAGCTGTGCGGCGGTTGCGGGGCCACCATCGCCGCTGTAGCCCATTTTATGGTTGCCTGCTATGGTAGTTATAATGCCCTTTTTGTCTATTTTGCGTACCACATGGTTGCGGAAGTCGGTGAGGTATAAATTGCCCGCCTTATCGGTTACTACGCAGGTGGCGCGGCAAAGAAGAGCGGCAGTAGCGGGGCCGCCGTCACCGGCATATCCGCTTTGCTGTTTACCCGCAAAAGTGCCTGTTTTCTGCGCTTTCAAAATTACCGGTACGGCCATAAAAACGGTGAGCAATAGGAGCGGCAGGCAATTTAGCGGTTTCATGCTGTTAAGTTATTTTTATAGTACAAGGCAAGTTACGGAAGGAATTTGGATTGGTATGTTATTTATTTTCGCTATTTTCTTTTAGTTCGGTATTATGAGCGAGGCACACCGTGTTACAAGCTTTACTCCCCTGCGGGCGTTGAACCCAACCAAAGGGGATAAGGTTGTATTTGTGTTGGCGGCAATTGTGACACAGCATTTTACCCGCATTGCATCGCAGCACTTTTATACAGGGTCTATATCAAAAATGACCTGTACACCACCATGGTTTTTAAGGCTGAGGAGGTGTTGTTTTTCAGCCCTAAGGAAAGTTTTTATACTTTCGAGCGATTTGAAATCGCGGCGGCATTTGAGCCAAATCTCCTGTATAAATTGATTACGGACCCTGGGTACTATGGCCGGCCCCGGGCCCTGTACTACAAAGCTCTGTTGCGCGGTGGCGGTAAAGGCGTTCATGCTTTGCGCCATTTGTGTGGCTGCGGCAATGGCTTTAGCTTCATTTTCATGCCTGAAAGTTACCTTTATCAGCCTGCTGAAAGGAGGGTAGCCGAAGTACTCCCGGTATTTAATTTCATTAAGGTAGAAGGTGGAAATATCATGGTCAGTGACCCACTTAAGTACAGGGTGGTCAAGGTTGAAAGTTTGTATCAATACTTTCCCTTCTCCATCGGCCCGGCCTGCCCTCCCGCTCACCTGCTCCATAAGCTGGAAGGCGCGTTCATTAACCCTGAAATCAGGGAAGCTGAGCAGGCTGTCAGCGCTTAATATGCCCACCAGGGACACAGAAGCGAAGTCAAGACCCTTTACTACCATTTGGGTACCTACCAGTATATCAATTTTGTTTTTGCCTAATTGTTCCAGCAACTCCGCCATACTGTTTTTCTTTCGCATACTGTCCACGTCCATGCGGGCCACCCTAGCTTTTGGGAATAGTTCCTGCACTTCCTCTTCTATTTTTTCGGTGCCGAATGTTTTGCTGCTGAGGCAGTTGCTGCCGCATTGCGGGCAGGTATTCATAACGGCTGACTTTGCCCCGCAGTAGTGGCAGTGCAGCTTATCGGTGCTTTTGTGGTAGGTGAGGCTTACGGCGCAGTTTTTACATTGCGGCACCCAGCCACAGACGGTGCATAGCTGGAATGGTGAATATCCTCTCCTGTTCTGGAAGAGTATCACCTGTTTGCGGTGCATGAGCGCTTCGTGTATGGCCAGCTGCAGCTCAGGGGTTATCATTTGCGCGCCCACTTTTTTTACCCTGGCCAGCGAACGCGCGTCTACCAGCTGTATAGCAGGCATTTTCACGCCCTGGTAGCGGTCTTTAAGCGATGCATAAGCGTACTTTTCCTGCTGCACATTGTACAGGCTTTCCAGCGATGGCGTGGCGGAGCCGAGTATCACCTTGGCGTTGAAGAGAGAAGCGAGATAAATGGCGGCATCGCGGGCATGGAAGCGCGGTGCGGGGTCGCGTTGCTTGTAAGAGCTGTCATGTTCTTCATCAACAATAATCAGCGCCGGATTGATGAAGGGCAGCCAAAGTGCGGAGCGCGGCCCTACTACAACTTTATAAATACCCTTCCTTACCTTCTCCCATATTTCAACGCGCTCGTTATTGCTGAAGTGGGAGTGATATACGCCCAGCTCATCGCCAAAATAGGCCAGTAGGCGGCTTGTAAGATGTGTGGTGAGGGCTATCTCCGGCAGCAGCAGCAACGCCTGCCCGCCTGCCGCTACGCACTCTTTTATTTTGCGCACATACAGCATCGTTTTTCCACTGCCGGTAACGCCATGCATCAGTGTTACATTTTTTTCCTGCATAGCTCTTGTCAGGTCGGCGTAAGCCAGTGTCTGGGCAAGCGTGAAGACGATTTCTTTTTCCCCGTTAGACAGGCGCATGGGTATGCGGTCCACTTCTTTTTCTTCAATAAAAAAAACGCCTTTTTCCACCAGTGTTTTTACCTGAGCGGCTGTGGTGCCGGTGCGTTCCATTAGTTCTACCTGCTTTACAAAGCCCTTTTTTACAGATATTTCGGTGTAGGCCATAAGCAAAGCCAGTTGTTTGGGTGCGCGTTGCAACTGATCAAACAAGGCTATCAGTGCAGGCTCCGGCAGGTATTGGGGAGCCAGCACTACCAGTCTTTCTTTCCTGGGCTTGTAGTCACTTTCAAGAGAGTCATTGATGAAAACGGCTTCATTTTCAAGCAGCTCATTAAGTACAGCCGCGAAGTGTTTTACGCCCACTACAGCCCTTAGTTCGCTGATAGTGATTTCTTTTTTTAAAATAAGGTTGTCAATGGCCGCGAGCGCCCATGTGCTCCATACCATTTCACGCGTGTTTTCTCCTATCCACTGCAGGCGTGTTTCAGCCATCAGTTTAAGGTGAGCGGGCAGGGCGGCCTGCATTACTTCCCCCGGAGAAGCTATATAATAGTCGCCTATCCAGCGCCAGAATTTCAACTGCTGCTCTGTAACTACGGCTACCTGGTCAATGATGCTCTTAATTGGTTTTACCTGATAGCTGTCAGGCTTGTACTGGTGTATGTTGTCTACCACACCTGAATATACCTTGTTTTTACCCAGGCTTACTTCCACCCTCATGCCCGGTTTCAGGGTAGCTTGCATTTCAAGCGGTACCCCATAAGTGAGCAGCCGTGGCAGGTTAATAGGCAGTATAATGTCCGCAAACATAAGCGCAAGGTAAGCAATATAGCTGTACAGCTATACATGCGCTAATTGAGTGAATTTGCTTACTTTTTCGGCGTGGGCCGGTTGATCGCACTTTTCCTTGTTCTTTGTTGCCTTGCTTACCCGGTAGCTGGGCAGCAATGTGGCCGCTTTGCCGCTGACAGCAATGGCGGGCAGCGGCTGATAACCACAATCGATTTCAGCGCATACAGAGCCATAGTTGCCGGGGAACTGCACAATGTGCCCTGCCTGCCGGCGATAAAGCTCGCCTTCATAACTCACATGCACGAGCATTATGGCACTAACCATGTGTTTATGGAGATTGGCATAAGTGCGGCATGGCTATACAATCAATACCTCGCGACCGGTGATACAGCTTTTATAACTTCACCGGTGCCAGTATATGGCGGCGGGGAGGGGAGGGTTTTCTGGGAAAGCCTTTACAGGTATAACAGGGCGTGCGCTAATAAAATAGTGATACACGGCCTTGATTTTGAGCGGCTGGAGTTTATAAAGGTGCTGCGCCTGTTACGGCCTGCCAAAACGGAGCCGCCTGGCGCATTGAAGCGGGTAATGCAAACTGTTGACACCCTTACCATCACCTCGCCCAACTCACCCTCGCTCAATACTCTTTATGAACAAATCAGAGCAAATTTTAACAGCAATGAAGCAGAGTACAGGGCGTATTACGGTGAACATTTTAGCCTTGTAAAAAGGATAATGATGAATGAAAATACTCACCGGGCATATGGCGGCAGGGACACCAACATGTTTACAACGGTGCAGCAACAAAGCAGTGAACGTGGCTTTGGGAAATTTGTGGTTTTTGTTGGTCAGCGGCATAATGACAGGAGTGCCCCCGACAAACTTACAGGCATGATGGCAGGTGTGTATGGTAAAACTTTGCTGAGCATGGGTATGGTGGCTGATACCAGGTCTTTTGAAGACAGG
>JACMPD010000211.1 GCA_014377675.1 Taibaiella sp. | reverse complement strand
GTCAAGTTCATTTTTTGCCTCCCGCAGGCCTTTGGCGTTAAAACTATCCTTTATCTCATCGTTCTTCAAAAAATAGATCCACTGGTCAAGGTCGTTTTCGGCTACCGTATCAAAATTATCTATTTTCAACAGGTAGTATTCCGGGTAAAGATTGGCTATAACCGAGGTATGATACAGGCGCTCCTGGTCTTTTGACAAGCCCAGCGTATCAGCGTTATGTATCCCAACAAAACTGGTGGTGCCATGGTACACATAGTCGCTGCCCTGCCCCAAATCAAAGTAAACTATATTTACAGAGATCACTTTCTTTATCTCATTATAGCCCATCCCTTTCTGCAGGTTGTCCACTATAAGTTTGGAGGTGCCGAAAAGCATCCGCATCAGATAATCCTGTTTGCGGTTGATCTGTACTTCTATTATTATGTATTCCCTTTTTGAGTTAATTACCAGCATATCAACCCGGTTACTCTTGTTGTCGCCGGTCTGCTGGTTGCTTTCACTTTCCAGTATCTGATCAATCTTTATGTCTTCCTTCAACAACACACTCAGCAGACCTTCCAATATGGCATAGTTAGCCTTGTTGCGCAGCAACCGCTTTATTGCCCAGTCAAATCTTACCAGCTTTTTCATGTATTTTATGTTTCAGAATGCCGCAAAATTACGCGACTTTATATTGTCAAGTTATTAATTTTTCATATCAATACTTTATTTCCCAAATTTTCCTTTCAGCATACTCAGCGCGTCGTTCATGCTCATGGGTTTAGGTTGCTCTTTGGCGGGTGCGGGCTTGTTATATTTTGGGGCGGGCTGTGCCTGTTGCTTTTTAGTAACTGCCGGTGGCTCCTGCGCCTGCTTTATAGACAGCGCTATGCGTTTACGGGGTATATCCACTTCCGTTACCTTAACAGTAACTTTCTGGTTGAGTTTCAGCAGTTCATTGGGGTCAGTGATGTATTTATGGGCTATTTCTGACACATGCACCAGCCCGTCTTGCTTTACCCCAATATCAACAAACGCCCCGAACCGGGTGATGTTCGTGACCACTCCCGGCACTATCATGCCGGTTATCACATCTTCCAAACTATATATGTCGGCGAACTCAAATTGCTGCACCTCACTGCGGGGGTCAAGCCCTGGTTTTCTCAGTTCATTAATTATATCCTTCAGCGTATGTTCCCCGGCTTCAGGCGAAATGTATTTTTTTGCGTCCAGTTGTTTTACAAGGGCTTCATTGCCAATGAGTGTTTTTATCTCCACGCCAATATCCTTTGCCATCCGGGCTACTATAGGATAGGCTTCAGGGTGCACACCACTGCCATCAAGCGGGTCGGTGCTGTCTTTTATGCGTAAAAATCCTGCACACTGCTCAAAAGCTTTGGCACCCAGCCTCGGCACCTTCATCAGTTGTTTGCGGCTGGTGAACCGCCCCGCTTCATTCCTGAAGTTAATAATGTTTTCAGCTATTGAAGGGCCTATACCACTTACATATGCAAGCAGATGCTTACTGGCAGTATTCAGGTTTACACCCACGGTATTTACGCAGCTCACCACAGTCTGGTCCAGGCGCTCTTTCAGGCGTACCTGGTTTACATCATGCTGGTACTGCCCTACACCAATGCTTTTAGGGTCAATTTTTACCAGCTCGGCAAGCGGATCCATCAGCCTGCGGCCTATGCTTACAGCGCCGCGAATAGTAATATCCTCGTCAGGAAATTCATCCCTGGCCGTAGCGGATGCCGAATAGATAGAAGCACCGTCTTCATTGACCAAAAATACCGGCAGCCCCAGGTTTAGTTTCTTTATAAACTGCTCCGTTTCGCGCCCGGCGGTGCCATCGCCTACGGCTATGGCTTTCAGGTCATACTCCTGTACCAGTGAGCGTACTTTATGCTCGGCGTCATAAAGCCTGCCGGGTTCATGTATGTATATCAGGCTGGTTTTCAGTAACGCGCCCTGCTCGTCAAGGCACACTACTTTGCAGCCGGTGCGGTAGCCGGGGTCAACTGCCAGTATCGCCTTACCCCCGAGCGGTGAGCTCAGCAGTAACTGCCTAAGGTTTTCAGCGAAAACATTTATAGCTTCCTCATCAGCCTTTAGCTTGAGTGCCGTCCTGAATTCAGTTTCCAGCCCTGGCAGCAGCAACCGGCGCCATGCATCTTTCACCGCCTTTTTTACCTGGTCAGCCGCGTCATTATTCGCTTTCACAAAGGTGCGCTCCGCTAAGGCTATCGCATCCTCTTCCGCCGGCGATATTTCCATCCGCAGCAATCCCTCCATAAAACCACGGGTAATGGCCAGAAAGCGATGCGAGGGTATTTTAGATATTGGCTCGGTAAAATCAAAATAATCTTTATATTTTATGGCCTCCTGTTCCTTGCCGGCCAGCACCTTGCTTTGGGTAGTGGCTGATTTTTCAAAAAGCCGCCTCATACCCATGCGCAGTTCAGCATGTTCATTCACCATTTCAGCTATTATGTCACGTGCGCCCTGCAATGCCTCATCAACCGTTTTCACCTGCTCATTCATATAGGGCTGCGCAGTCTTTATAATATCTATATTGTGCTGCTCCAGCAGGGTAAGCGCCAGCGGTTCCAATCCATGCTCACGGGCCACCTGCGCTTTCGTTTTGCGTTTGGGTTTATAAGGGAGGTAAAGGTCTTCCAGCTCCGCAATCACTTTCGCCGCGTCTATTTTAGCTTGCAGCGCATCAGTCATTTTGCCCTGCTCTGTAATACTTTTTATTATATAGGCCTTGCGCTCCGCAAATTCCTTCTGCGCATTAGCCTCATCCTGTATGTTTTGTATCTGCACCTCATCAAGCGCGCCGGTTTTATCTTTGCGGTACCGCGCTATAAAGGGTATGGTAGCCCCCTCCTCAAATAACTGTAAAACCGCCGCCACGTCCTGCTGCCTTAAATTAAGCGCTGCCGCTACACCCTGAATATATGCTGTCATTTTTTCCTGCTTTAACTCATGCGAAAGTAGGCCTGCGGGCCGAGTGAAAAAAGGATATTTTGTTGCATTTTTTTTGTAATGGAGACTTATTAGTATTAAACCAACCGAGTCGGGTACGGTTAGAATTTAGCGCTCGTTTGGACAGCCGATATATTGCCAGGGCTTTAAGGCGTTCATATTCTCCACAAAGTGCATGTCATCCTGACCCTTAATGGTTACTGATAGCAATATTTTCCCACTCTTTCTGCTGAAGTGAAAATAATGCCCGTGCTGATAATGCCAGTTAAAGATATAATGCCTGAAAGCGTAATAGTAACTGTCGGCATAGGTAAT
>JACMPD010000210.1 GCA_014377675.1 Taibaiella sp. | reverse complement strand
TTAGCACCTGTTTAATAAGACCGCATTAACTCAAACCAATTACTCTATATATTAATAATGACTTTGGCAATAAGGCTATAGCGAAAGCATATTTTATGCCGGTAGCTGAGTAGTAACAATTTTAGATCTAAAGAAATGTATTAAAGCCAACGGAAATGCCTACGAAACTATTAAAGAAATCACACAACAAATTGAACAACACGAAAAGAAATATTTTTATGGAAAGGGAATTTTATTGCCAGATATATGGGAAGGTGATTTCTATAGACTTAATGAATTTTTAAGCGATAAAAAAAATTTAGTAGCAATAGAATATCGCTACTACGTTCACATTCGCAATCAGATACAGAAATATCAACGAGAATTAAATATCTATAGTACTGCACTCATCCAATTTAATAATATGGCGGTTGAAAAACATCGTCATGAAAAATTACTGACACAAACATTATCATATAAACGGTCTATTTTAAGTTTAATTGCACCGTCAACAAAAATGGTAAAAAAGGGAATATCAGAAGACTTTTTTTATACTTATCTAAAAAAAATTTCAGGCTTTAATATCTATACACAATACAGTTACGGATATTTTTACCCAGATTTAATTGTCGTAGATAACGAAATGAACATTTGCATTAATATTGAAATTGATGAGCCTTATTCTTATGAAGAAAAAAAACCGATACATTTTGATGTTCAGGACACTGACAGGGACAATTACCTAATTGAAAACGGTTTTTTAGGTTGTAAGGTTCTCAGAAGATCAAATAGTAAATCACACTCATGATTGCTATCTTTTATTGATAAATTTATTGAAAGAAATTGAAAAGCTAGTTTCAGTTAGCGATTTTACATTCTCAAATGAAGTATATAAATCCATTAAATCAAAAGCATGGAGTTATGAAGAAGCCTTCAATATGTCTGTCAATGATACCAGGAAAATAATACTTAAAAAAATTTTAAGATAACTTTATATCGTATTACATTTAATTATAACTATCTATAGTTTAAACAGTTATAATATTATGAGACCCTTACCAAATCGGAAAGGACTCATAATACATACCTCCTACTCCAGCTCCAGCACACAATCATTAGTATTCACCAAAGTACCGGCACTCAGCTCCTGGTGGTTGACGGTACCATCAAATGGCGCAGTGATAATCGTTTCCATTTTCATGGCTTCAATTATAAAGAGCTGCTGGTTTTTCTTTACAGCGTCGCCTTTCTTTACAAGCACCTTCGACAACAAGCCCTGTAGCGGAGCGCCTATTTGTTTGTCATTGCCTTTGTCAGTTTTCTTGTTTTCTTTGTGTTCCACTTTTATAGCCCTGTCCCGCACTTCAACATTCCGGGTTTGGCCGTTGAGTTTAAAAAACACGGTTCTGTTGCCCTTTTCATCTATAGGCCCTATGCTCAGCAGGCGTATCAACAAAGTTTTTCCTCTTGATATCTCGATAGTGGTATCCTGCCCGAGTTTCATGCCATAAAGGAAATACTTGGTAGGCACAGCGGAAACATCGCCAAATTCATTCCTGAATTTATCAAACTGCTCATATACCTTGGGGTAGAACATATACGAAAGAAACTGTAGCATATATTTTTCATCCTGTGCATCGTCCGCAGCCTGGTAGCCAAATTTTTCTTTAAATGCGGCAAAATCCTTAATAAAATCAACCGGCGGATGATGTTTGTTGGGCCTGTCGGTAAACGGCGTTTTATCTTTAAGAATTATACGCTGTAGCCCGGCAGGGAAGCCGCCTTCCGGCTGGCCTATTTCGCCTATAAAAAATTGCTGCACTGATTCAGGGAACGAAATATTCTCCCCTTTCTCAAAAACATCTTTTTCTGAAAGGCCGTTCGCTACCATGAACTGGGCCATATCACCCACCACTTTTGAGCTTGGAGTGACTTTCACTATATCGCCAAACATATCATTTACGGTGGCGTACATGTCCTTTATTTGTTCAAACTTATCACCCAGCCCAAGCGCTATTGCCTGCGGCTTCAGGTTACTGTACTGGCCGCCCGGTATTTCATGCTGAAATACTTCCGCTGCGCTGGCTTTAAGGCCGCTTTCAAACGGATAATAAAACTCTCTTACTGCCTCCCAATAGTTGCTAAACTGATTCAGCAACTTGATGTCATAAGGATTTTCACGCTCGTGGAAACGCATCATCTCCACTATAGCATTGAAGTTAGGCTGTGATGTGAGGCCAGATAAGGCGCCTAGTGCGCAGTCCACCACATTAACGCCGGCATCTATAGCCATTAGGTAGGTAGCGGGCTGTAGTGATGAAGTATCGTGCGTGTGCAAGTGAATAGGCAACTTCACCGTATCTTTTAATGCTTCAATCAACACCTTGGCTGCATACGGCTTCAGCAGGCCGCTCATATCCTTTATGGCAAGTATATGTGCTCCTGCGTTTTCAAGGTCCTTAGCCAGGCGCAGGTAGTAGTCGAGCGTGTATTTTGTCCGCTTTACGTCAAGTATATCGCCTGTGTAGCACAGCGAGGCCTCTGCAAGGCTGCCCGTATGCTTGCGCACCATCTCAATACATGGCGCTATATTCGGCATCCAGTTGAGAGAGTCAAATATGCGGAATATATCAATGCCTTTTTCAGCTGACTTCTGCACAAATTTTTCTATCAGGTTATCCGGATAGGCTGCATACCCTACTCCATTACAACCTCTTATCAGCATTTGCAGCAGCAGGTTTGGCATGGCCGCGCGCAGCTGCTCCAGCCTCTGCCAGGGGTCTTCATTCAAAAACCTCATGCACACGTCAAAGGTAGCGCCACCCCACACCTCCATACTGAAGGTCTGCGGGAAGGCTATAGCGAAGCTTTTGGCTACCTTGAGCATATCGCCGGTACGCATCCTGGTGGCCAGCAGGCTCTGGTGTGCATCGCGCATGGTAGTATCGGTATAGTGTATCTTCTTCTCGTTTTTCAGCCACTCGCTGAATTTATCAGGCCCCAGTTCGGTAAGCAGATCTTTGCTGCCTTTTGGGAAAGGAACATGCGTATCCACATGCGGCACTATTGGCTTTTCAAATACTTTTTTATCATCTTTTACTTTAGGGTCTACATCAGGGTTACCATTCACGGTTACCTCCGCCAGAAACTTGAGCATACGGGTACCCCTGTCTTGCCGCATAGAAAAGTTAAACAGCTCCGGGTGCTCCTGTATAAAATTAACGGTAGCGTTACCGGAAATAAAGTCTTCGTTTGCTATCAGATTTTCAAGGAAAGGGATATTATTCTTCACACCGCGTATCCTGAATTCCCTCAGTGCCCTGTCCATTTTAAGGGTAGCGTCCCTCAGGGTATTGCCTGAGGTACTCAACTTCACCAGCATGGAGTCAAAGAATGGGCTTATTTTCATACCCGGGTAGGTACTGCCTTCATCAAGCCTCACGCCGAAACCAGTAGCATTACGGTAAGTAACCAGCGTTCCAAAGTCTGGTTTAAAATCATTGGTCGGGTCTTCGGTAGTAATGCGGCACTGTATTGCGAAACCTATTTTAGGTATCGCTTTCTGGTCACCAAGCCCTATTTCTGGGTCTGAAAGGCGGAACCCTGATGCAATAAATATTTGTGTTTTGATGAGATCTACACCGGTAATCATCTCCGTAACGGTATGCTCTACCTGTATACGAGGATTCACTTCTATAAAATAGATCTTTTGGTCTGAATCAACCAGAAACTCAACCGTTCCCAGGTTGTTATAGTTCACCGCTTTTGCAATATCCAACGCATAACCATATAGTTTATCGAGTGTATCTTGCCGGAGTGTGGCGGAAGGCGCCATTTCCACTACCTTCTGGAAGCGGCGCTGCACCGAGCAGTCACGCTCATAGAGGTGAACGATATTACCAAAGCTATCCGCGGCTATCTGCACCTCAATATGCTTGGGGCGCTCTACAAATTTCTCCAGGAATACCGTATCATCGCCAAACGCGTTTTTGGCTTCGCTCCGCGCTTCATGAAACGATTTCCTGAGTTCTTCATCGCTTCTCACCACACGCATACCTCTGCCACCGCCGCCTGAGGCCGCCTTCAACATAAGCGGATAGCCTATTCTGTTGGCCTCACTCAGCGCTGTCTGCTCGTCATTCAACTGGCCTACATTGCTTTCTATCAACGGTATACCCGCTTTGCGAGCCACTTCTTTCGCCGTTACCTTGTCACCCAATGCGGCCATCGCTTCAGGGCGCGGGCCTATAAATATAATGCCTTTGTCAGCACACTTGCGGGCGAATGTTGCGTTTTCACTTAAAAACCCATAGCCGGGATGGATAGCGTTAGCACCACACTCCAGTGCTACCTCTATTATCTCGTCCATATTCAGGTATGGTTTCAACGGATCAGTATCCTCGCCTACCTGGTAAGCCTCATCAGCCTTGTACCTGTGCAGGGAATACCTGTCTTCATAGGTATAAATAGCTACGGTAGAAATACGTAATTCGGTAGCGGCCCGCGAGATCCGGATAGCAATTTCGCCACGGTTGGCAATCAGCAATTTCTTTATATGCATATTATATAACGAATAGTATGTTTAATTAGGTCAGTCGCAAAGCGAAAATTTGTCCCATTGATAAAAATGGGCAAAAATTCCTTTAGCAAATATAATGTGCAGAAAGGTAGGTTGGTAGGGGAAGTCCCTTATTATTCTGTTGTATTCTTTAAAAAATAAAACATAACCCTCAATTGAATATCAAATGTAGATTTTAAGAATTATTTTTGCATAAAAGAATGCTATGGCCCATCCGGCAGTAAAATTGATTACTATAGCGGAATACCTGGATATGGAGGAGCAGTCAGCTACCAAACATGAATTTATTGAAGGGGAAGTAGTGGCAATGGCAGGTGCAAGCCTTGCTCATAACTATATAATTGCCAACCTGCTAAAAGAAGCCGGAGTTCACCTTGATGGAGGAAATTGTGACGTGTTTCCTTCAGACCTTAAAGTAACCACGCCATTTTCAACATCATATTTGTACCCTGATGTAACCATAGTCTGTGGCAAACCAGAGCTGGACGAAAATTCCCCAGATACCATTACCAACCCTGCTGTGATAATAGAGGTAATGAGTCCCTCTACACAAAAAAATGACCGTGGCTATAAATTTTTCACGTACATGCAAATTCCCTCTTTAAAAGAATACATATTAATAAGCAGCACAGGCATGGAGGTAGAGCATATGCGCAAACAACCAGACAATGCCTGGCAAATAACTAATGCTACCGGCCCCACCGGCGAGCTATATATCCAATGTATTGAAATGCGGCTGCCATTCAAATCACTTTATAACAAGGTGAGCTTTTAGCAGGAGTTATTATTGATTAAAACAGCTTTAGCTTAGCAAGCCTGTCAGTTTCTTTATTAATAATACTGTCCATTGCTTTCAGCTTTCCGTCTTTATTGCGGTAAATCAACCGGTGATCCAACACTGACTTTGCGATATCTTTCACATCGTCTTCTATCACATAGCTGCGGCCATTCACCAAAGCATAGGCGCGGAGACATTTTAAAAAAGCTATTCCGCTGCGGGTAGAGGCACCCAGGGAAATATCCTGGTGTTCCCGGGTTTGCCTTACTATATTACTTACTGCTCTTATTATTTCATCATGCAGAAAAACTTTACCTGCCTCCGCCTGCAGAGCCAGAATATCGCCCATGCTCAGCACCTGCTGCATATGAGTAAGGTTGCTGGCTATATCAAGGTAATCGCGGTAAATATTCAGTTCCGTTTGCTCATCAACATAACCGAAAAAAATCTTCATGTAAAAGCGGTCGAGCTGGGCGGCGGGCAGCGGGTAAGTGCCTTCCATCTCTACAGGGTTTTGAGTAGCAATGGTAAAGAAGAGGCGTTCCAGCAATAAGGTAGAATCACCCGCTGTTATCTGTTGCTCCGCCATAGCTTCAAGTAGTGCGCTCTGCACCTTAGGAGAGGCACGATTTATTTCATCAGCCAGCAATACGTTGCAGAATAGCGGCCCCTTTTTAAAGATAAATTCTTTATTGGCATCATCAAAAATATGTGAACCAATAAGATCCATTGGTAATAGATCAGGAGTAAACTGTATGCGCTTGAACAACACATGCCCGCCAGTGTGCTCCCCGCTAATGCATTGGGCCAGCGTACGGGCAAGTACTGTTTTGCCGGTACCGGGGTTGTCTTCCATTAATATATGGCCACCTGCCAGCATACAGGTTATAATGAGCTCAATTTGCTTCCGTTTGCCTCTTATCACCTTTTCAACATGCTCCACCAGGTTGCGAATGGCTTCTGTAGCGTCAATGCCCGGTACCGCGGCATAGCCTGCCTGTGTATTGTCCTGCTCCTGCAAATAATTATCCATGTATTTTCAATTGGTGTTACAACATTACCGATTTATCTCCAAAGCTACAAAAGCACCTCCACCACAGCGGTCTAATGAAATGTGAAATTTGCAATACCCGACTTGCCTTTTCTGCCATTGGGTTCGATAGTAGTTTCGTATTTTTGCGTTGAACCAGAATTAAACGCACTCATGAATATTGACCTGAAAGAACTTAGTGCCAGGGAAAGTGAACAGGTGGAGTGGAAAGAAAACGGCGATGACCAGGATGTAGCCATAAGTATCACAAAAACCATTTCGGCGTTCGCCAATGACATTTCTAACCTCGGTGGCGGCTACGTAGTTTGCGGAGCTAAAGAAACGAAAGACGAATATGGTTTCCCATCGCTTATCTACACAGGTCTGTCGTCATCTAAGTTAAGAGCAATAGAAGGAAAAGTATTGCAGCATTGCCGGGAGTACATTCATCCCGCGGTGATACCCATAGTTTCAGAGATACAGAACCCGCACGATTCGTCAACCAGAATTCTGGTTTTTACTGTTATGGCAACCAAGGAAGTACATACCTATCGTGACAAAAGCAATAATGGACAGGCCAGTTATATAAGAATGGGAAAGGAGACAAGGGAAGCCAAAAATGGCATATTTCTCCAGTTAATGACAAAAAAAAATAAGGCTGAATATTTCGACAGGAAGATCAATACAGCTGCTTCGGTTACAGATATTGAATTACTGGTGTTTAAAGAGCTGCTACAGGAACTGGGTGAAGATATCACCACAAAACCTCTTGAAAATTATCTTTCAGATACCAACCAGATATCTGCACTTATTCCTCCCCTTTTTGCGAAAACAGAACTCGATAATGTATTAAAACCAAAAAATTTCACCCTTTTAGTTTTTGGCAAAAAAGAAAGTATAACACGGCTATTTACAGAGGCATATACTATCGTTTCCATATACCATGGAATAGACAGAAGCGGGCCGACTGCGGAAAGATACACCGTAACAGGCAACATAGTTTGGCAGGCAAGGCGGATAACTGAACTGCTACACAGCCAGTCCTACACGGCATTTGACAAAACAAGCGACCGGCCAAATATTGAAAAATATCCGCTGAGGGCAGTGCAGGAGGCCGTTGTAAATGCTATTGTACACAGGGACTACGAAATACCCGAGCCTAACAGGATAACCGTATTTAGTGACCGGATAGAAATAAATTCAGCAGGCTCTTTGCCGCCGGGGGTTGATAGAGAAAAATTTTTAGCTGGGCGCGCCAATCCTAAATGGAGAAATCAGAGTTTTGCCTGGCTATTCAACAAATTACAACTGGCACAAGCGGAGGGGCAAGGCATCCCTACAATTTTCAAAACAATGGAAACAGAAGGATATCCGCGGCCGGTTTTTGAAATTGAGCCAGAAAATATAATTTGTACAATACCGGCATACCCGAGGCACGTAAAAATAAGGGAAGACAGGTTGCTCTAATATATAGCGCTACCTACTGATAATTATAACATTCAACTACGCAAATGCGCACTACCCTCACAGATACCATTATAGCCATATCCACACCGCCCGGCGAAGGAGCGACAGGCATTATCCGCCTCAGTGGAGGTGAAGCAATAGCTGTGACCAACGCCATTTTTAAAGGTAAAAACCTGGAAGAGCAGCCGGCCAATACACTGCACTTCGGGAGGATAGTGAGCGAAGGAATGGTGATAGATGAAGTAGTGGTAAGCCTGTTTAAAAGCCCTAAAAGCTATACCGGTGAAGATGTGGTGGAAATAAGCTGCCACGGGTCAGGGTATATATTGCAGCAGGTGATGGCCGCCTGTATGAAGCAGGGCGCACGAATGGCGCAACCCGGCGAGTTTACAATGCGGGCGTTCCTCAATGGCAAGCTGGATCTGGCGCAGGCGGGAGCCGTAGCCGACCTGATAGCCAGCGAAAGCGGCAGCGCCCACAAAGCCGCCATGCATTCGCTCAGGGGTGGTTTCAGCCATGACCTGAAAGCCATGCGCGAAGACCTGATACAGTTTGCAGCACTCATAGAGCTGGAGCTTGACTTCAGCGAAGAAGATGTGGAGTTTGCCGACCGCACCCGCTTCTATGCCCTTATTAACGAACTGACCACCGCTGCCGCCCAACTGGTTCATTCTTTCAGCCTTGGTAATGTAATAAAGAACGGCGTGAGCGTGGCCATAGCGGGCAAGCCGAACGCCGGAAAAAGCACTCTGCTCAACGCCCTGCTAAACGAAGAACGCGCCATAGTTAGCGAAATAGCGGGCACCACCCGAGACACCATAGAGGAAACACTCAACATCAACGGTATCCTATTCCGCCTCATTGACACGGCCGGCATTCGCAACCACAGCCTTGACCTTATAGAATTAAAAGGCAT
>JACMPD010000209.1 GCA_014377675.1 Taibaiella sp. | reverse complement strand
TCAAGCCTGGTCACAGCTGCTTCCACGGCATCGAGGGCTGATCCTCCACCTTCCAGTATAAAGTAGCCGGCATTAAGAGCTTCAGCGAGCCCAGCTTCATACTGCCGTTGCAAAGCTTCGGTCATTGTACTTTTTAGTATGGTACCCGCGCCGCCATGTATAGCAATGCAAAATTTGTTATTCATATATAATTTAGTTTTTCAATAAATAAGAAAGTGACGCAGCAGCAGCACGCGATGAAAGCCTGCTTTTAAAAACGATCGCCGTCAAGGAGATTGCCAAGGCCGCCTAATATGCTTCCTTCCTCCTTCCGGTGGCTGGTGCTGCCATAGGCAAGTATACGCCCCGCAAGCCTGCTGATGGGCAGGGTCTGTATCCAAACATTACCCGGGCCGCGCAGAGTAGCGTAGAAGACACCTTCGCCACCAAATAACGTATTTTTGATGCCGCCAACAAATTGAATATCATAGTGTACGCCAGCTGTAAAGGCCACTATGCAACCAGTATCTATTTTCAGTATTTCACCGGAGCCAAGCTCTCTCCTCAGCACATGGCCGCCTGCATGCACAAATGCAAGCCCGTCACCTTCCAGTTTCTCCATTATGAAACCCTCGCCGCCAAACAGACCCGTGCCGAGGCGTTTTTGAAATTCAATACCTATGGCCACACCCTTGGCGGCGCAGAGGAAAGCATCTTTCTGGCATATTACTTTATTGCCTAATTTTTGCAGATCAAGCGGGATAATTTTACCGGGATAAGGTGAAGCGAAAGAAACTCTTTTTTTGCCTTGGCCAATATTAGTATAGGCTGTAACAAACAGATTTTCGCCTACCAGCAGGCGCTTACCAGCCGAAAAAAGCTTACTCATCAGGCTGCTCTGCTGGCCTGAGCCATCGCCGAACATAGTGTCCATTTGTATGCCATCATCCATCATCATAAAGCTGCCGGGCTCCGCTATTGCGGTTTCCATTGGGTCCAGCTCTACTTCCACATATTGCATTTCCTCACCAAAAATGCGGTAGTCTATTTCATGATTGTTACGCATCGCTATATTTTTTCCCAAACGTACTGTAAAAACAAATGTGCAGGGGTTGCGGCGTGAAAAATATCCGTTAAATATATGCAAGTGAAAGCTTAAATATAATTTAACAATTAAATATAATTTAAAAATAACATGAAGCGCTTGTGAAATAAATGCGGGTTTCTCCTGTTGTGTTGGCAGTGAAAAATATTAACCTTAAAACATTTTTCAAAGAAGCAGGCTGGAAGTTTTAGCATTTAAAAACTCCTAACACCGCACATGTAAGCTATGTTTTACAAATAATCGTATTTTTGCCCTAAAAAGCATAAATGCCCAGGAGTTTATTACTGTTTACCCTTTTTATTTGTCTGTTTGTTACATCGTGCGGGTTTAAAGAAAAACATAATGCACAGGATTTCTACAACAGGGCTGGTGGCATAAATGATTCTCTTGATGAAATGACTGAGCACTGGCATAATATGCTCAACACCGCTGTAGTAAGAAAAAATTTCAATGACCTGTCTGCTTATCGTATTACTTTAGGCACATTTATCAGCAACAGCCGGTCAACAGTCGCCAACATGGAGGCCACCTCAGAAAATGAAAAAGTAAAGACCAACCTCGAAACCGTCCTTGCCAACCAGTCAGATAAAGTAGCTAATATATATCCCAGGTTCGAATTATTTTCTGCGCTTACCCCTAAAGACACCATTAACAACAACTTAAAGTTGCTGGGTGACGATCTCAACTCTGAAAAAGCCAGCGCATTAAATATCAGAAACTTGCTTAAAGCTTATGCGGCCAAATATGGCCTGAAGAAATAAGGCTTCACTCCCCGCCCCGGTTTATTCAGCTATGCAACGTAAAACACAGTTTAATCACCGTCACTTAAATAAAAGAAAAGTTAACTTTGACCAATTGCTACCGATACGTGGAATATTTACGGAAATTGCGATAGTATTCAACTTATGACTTTCACCGGCCACCTTAAAAATATAGCTATCTGTCTGCCACACACCATTCCTGGTAAAACGGTGGCTTTAGCCTGCGTCATTTTTTTTCAGTTATTCATTTGTAAGAGTGGTTCCGCTCAAGACAACCGGGCGGCCAAACCTGACGAAATTCCGGTACAGTTTCGCCCACCTCACCCCGCCAATAAAGTCGTGGAACGCTACTTTACCATTGACCAGAAGCGCAAGAATGAGGATATGTACACCGAGGAGGCGCTACCCAGGTCACGGGAATTTAAGCGAATTGACAGCACTTACTACGTGGGCTGGATGTTTGAAGGAGCTTACAAATTTAACCATAGCGCGGACTACCTGGGTTATAAAAACGCCATAGCACCACTGGCTAAAGCGCTCAACCTTATAGAGCATGACTATGCTAAAGCGCTGGCCACCCGCACCACCGAACTCATGGTGTACTATCCTATATATAAGATTCAGATAGACTATACTGTAATAGCCAACTATTTAATGAACTGCTACAGCAATACTGACCAGCCCGACAAAGCTTTTGAGGTTGTGCGACGAGCTGCGAAATGGAATTTTCAGAACCAGTTCAGCATGGATGCCTACAATTACCTGGCATGGACGGTACACCGTAACAGATTTTATACTCATGATAAGTATAGCTTTTTACGTAACTCCATTGATGAAAATGAAAAGCTGGCCAGCCTGTACCTAGATAGCTCCATGAGGAGGATAAAGCTGAATATACCCATGAACGAAAAAATACAACCCGGTGTAGCTGAAAGCGAGCGCATGGGCGTATACCACTACCGAAATATTCTATACAGCTATTCGTTCCAGATTGATTCGGCACAACATTATTTTGACCTGCTGAAAAAAGGGGGCAGAATGCCACACAACAACTATGCTACTTTCAGAGCGGTATGCGGAGATTTTAAGACCGCTGAAGAAGAATACAAAATAGCATCGAACCAGGATGCGGGAGATAAACGACTGCAGGAATGGGCCTACTATACCACGATATTAGATATTTATAAAGCCAAACCCAAAGCCGGCGTCAGTCTTGCAAGAGGCATGATAAAAGGCGCTGGCACTACCCCAGGCTATGGCTGGTACAATATAGCCCTAGCACGAAGCCTGATGTATGACGGGCAAGTGAGCGAAGCACAAAAGTATACCGAAAGGGCGGCTGATTTTAAAGAAGTACACATCGGCACCACACTGGGCCAAAACCACTATGAATTCAGCGTACAACTGCTCAAACTGATTACAAAGGAACAAGCATGGGAAATGCAGAAATTTGAACATGCCAACTGGTGGTACAACCCTAAAGTGCTGGCCCGAATGCCTGCCACTGCCGGTGAGGAGTACCTGCAACAGTTCCTCATCATCAACCAGTTTTCACAAAACCCTGAGCGGGACAGGGTAATTTATAAATTGTTTTCTAATGAAAGCACCGTAAGCTGGGATGAGATTTGGTACCTGATACACGACTTCAGCACGCAGTTTTTTATTAACCGTTTTGAAAAGGAACTTAAAACCGACAAGCGACCTAAAGTACAGAAGTATTTCAGGCTGTTTATTGCCAGGCTTAAAATGAAACAGGGCCATTACAAAGAGGCCAAAACCGCGCTCGACGCACTTGTAGCCGCTAAAGAAGCCGATCCGGAATATGAAAAATTGTTTCTTGCCCGCCTGTACCAGGCCGAGGCTGAATGCGCCAAAGAGCTGAAGGACATAACGGCGTATGACGAATGGCTTTACCGAATGTATATGGCTTACCCTCAGCTGATGCCCTATGCTGGCTTGCCTATGAATATGACCCTGCACGTAAGCGGCAATGCGCCCGCTGAAGTAGTGGAGCGCCTCAAAGCCTGCAACATAAAATGGGTGACCAACAGCAGCATACCCGCGCCCGCAGCCTACATCAGCTTCGCTACCAAAGGCAAAACAAAAATTATTGACTATTATGTAACCGACCGCACCGGCAACTATATAGTTAACCGCCAAACGTTCAGCTGGCAAAAGGCTGATGATGCCGGGGTGGCGCTCGCTTACAGATTATTTGATGTAGGCGGTGGTGAAGTGGAAAAGGAACGGCAGTAGGGGTATAGGCACCATTATTGATTAATGGATTCTAAAGTTGTAAGCTAACTGCGAAAATGGGGTAATTTCCAGGTGATTGTATGCAAACCAATAGCGGATGCGATCTGTAGTTTTCAAAACCCGCACCCCCGTTATTCCTTTATTATCATTATTTTTATGGTCTAAAACCGAGACTCCACCATGAGCAAAGCACCAAGAGCAAGTGTACTTGTAGCAGAAGATGAAGAAAGCCTGAGAGATACCCTGAAGCTGAACCTGGAACTGGAAGGGTATGAAGTAACGACCACGGATACAGGCCCCAGAGTTCTTAAAATGGTGAAAAATGAATATTTCGACCTGATAGTGCTGGACATAATGCTGCCGGAAATGGACGGAATTACCGTCTGTGAAACCATAAGGATGCAGCACAATGATGTTCCTATCTTATTCCTCAGCGCACGCAACTCGGGGGCTGACAGGGTTGAAGGGCTGAAGAAAGGCGGTGATGACTACCTCACCAAACCCTTTAACCTGGAAGAGCTGCTGCTAAGGGTTGAAAAACTCATCACCAAGAATAAAAAAATAAAGGAGCCGCAGAGTGTAGGCGACACTTATGAGTTTGAAGGATGCAAAATTGATTTCTCGGCGCATGAGTGTATAGATAAAACGGGCGAAAAACAGGAGCTGAGCAAGAAAGAAGCCGCGCTGCTGAAACTGCTGGTGGAGCATGAAGGCGAAGTGGTATCGCGCGAGCAGATACTACAGATAGTGTGGGGCTACAATGTGTACCCTACTACCCGCACCATTGATAATTTCATCCTTAATTTCCGCAAGTACTTTGAAAAAGACAGCCGCAACCCGGTCCACTTTCATTCCATACGCGGCATAGGCTATAAATTTACCGCCAAATAACTCCAATGGATATTGCACAAACACCCTTTCCAATGGTAAAACCACTTTCAGAACTTCCTATCATGCCCAAATTCAAAAATCTCGAAAACATCAGCGGATTGGAACGCACTTCCATTCGCAAACAACTCTTCAACGACAGGCACATTTTTTATGGAGTCATAGAGCCCTTCAAGTTTGATCCCCAAACCGGAGTCGCGACCAAAGAATCTGCGGACATGGAAAAAATCAATACCTGGCTCGACAGCACCGGCTGGCATAAAACCCTCCAACGCGTGCCATTCTCCCATCGCGGCATCATCGATTCCCAAATCATGTCTTACTTTCCCCGCGTTGAAAACAACAAGGAATGTGGCTATGTCACTAACGAGGAAGCTGACACTTT
>JACMPD010000208.1 GCA_014377675.1 Taibaiella sp. | reverse complement strand
TCCAGCAGTTTGTGTACCTGGGTTTCCTGGCTGATGAGGACTGGGTCTTTGCGTATATCCTCGCCTATGAAGCGGGCGAACTCTTCGGGGCTTATCTCTCCCAGCCCTTTAAACCGGGTTATTTCGGCCTTTGCGCCTATCTCCCTTATAGCCCGCTGGCGCTCCTCATCGCTGTAGCAGTAGATCGTTTTCTGTTTGTTGCGCACCCTGAATAGTGGTGTCTGCAATATATAGATATGATTATTGCGCACCAGGTCAGGGAAGAACTGTAGGAAAAACGTCATAATCAGCAGGCGGATGTGCAGACCATCTACATCAGCATCAGTAGCTATTACTATATTATTAAAGCGAAGCCCGTCAAGCCCCTCCTCAATATTTAGGGCGTGTTGCAACAGGTTAAATTCTTCATTTTCATAGACCACTTTTTTAGTAAGCCCGTAGCAGTTGAGTGGCTTTCCACGCAGGCTGAATACTGCCTGGCTTTCCACATTACGGCTTTTGGTAATGGAACCGCTGGCACTGTCCCCCTCAGTTATAAAAATGGTGGACTCCTGCTTTTTCATGCTGAACTCTTCCCGTCCCTTTGCAGGTAACTCGTCGTTTAAGTGAATGCGGCAATCCCTCAGCTTCTTGTTGTGCAGGTTCGCTTTTTTGGCCCGCTCATTCGCTATTTTTCGTATGCCGGAAAGCTCTTTGCGCTCCCGTTCGCTCTGCTCAATACGTTTTTTCAGCGCCTCGGCGGTCGCGGGATTTTTATGGAGAAAGTTATTGAGCTCCTTATTCAGGAAATCAGCCACGAATGCCTTCATGCTCGGGCCGTTCTCGCTCACATACTGCGAACCCAGCTTGGTTTTGGTCTGTGATTCAAATACAGGTTCCTGAACCCGCACTGAAACCGCGGCGCATATACTCTGGCGCACATCGCCGGCATCATAATCTTTTTTATAAAAATCTCTTATCGCCTTTACATACGCCTCCCTGAAAGCCCCCTGGTGGGTGCCGCCCTGCGTGGTATGCTGCCCGTTCACGAATGAATACAGATCCTCGCCATAGTCGCCATTGTGTGTGAGCGCAACTTCAATATCGTTACCTTTCAGGTGTATGATAGGGTAACGCAGTGTTTCGGGGTTGGTTTTACGGGTAAGTAAATCAAGCAGGCCGTTTTTTGAAATAAAATTACGCCCGTTAAAATTGATCTGTAGTCCCGCATTCAGGAAACAGTAGTTCCATATCTGGTTTTCAAGGTATTCATGCTCAAAACGGTAGGTGCGGAATACGGTTTCATCAGGCCGGAACACAACCAGCGTTCCATTGCCCGCCGTAGTATCCGTTTCTTTATGTTCCCTGGTCAATACTCCCCTTTCAAACTCTGCCACCTTGGTTCTGCCCTCACGGAAAGAGGCCACCTTGAAAGACTTACTCAACGCATTTACGGCCTTGGTACCCACACCGTTAAGCCCTACCGACTTCTGGAACGCCTTGCTGTCATACTTGGCGCCGGTGTTTATCTTGCTCACTACATCAACCACCTTGCCCAGCGGTATGCCCCGGCCAAAATCACGCACAGACACTTCACCATCTGCTATTTTTATCTCTATACGTTTCCCCTGGCCCATGGCGAACTCATCAATGCAGTTATCAACCACCTCCTTCACCAGTACGTAAATGCCATCATCAACACTGCTGCCATCGCCCAGCTTGCCTATATACATGCCGGGGCGCAGCCTTATGTGCTCCCGCCAGTCAAGGGAGCGGATACTATCTTCATTATATTGGTTCAGCAGGTCAGCCATTGTCGCACACGTTTTTTCAGGGGACTGCAAATTAAGCAAAAACAGCGGGTTATCCCTTCAAATTATGGCTTAGAAGCCAACGCTTACTTTTTCAGCCACACTTTCAATGCCTCCGGGGGTGGTGAGCTTCAATATATATAATCCCTTTGGCAATGAGGAAACATCTACGGTCTCCCGGCCTGATTTAAGAAATACCGATAATACAGTCCTGCCCAAAACATCAGAGAAGGTAATGCGGCAATCTTTTGCGCCCTCTAAAGTTACCTCGCCCGTAGCCGGATTTGGATAGCACAATAGCTTTATTGTCGTATAGCCTAAATCTCGCACCTCCGTAGCCATCACCCGCACAGTTACCGTATCTCTAGTAATGTGCCCGCACACATCAAGCTCCATTATGTAGCTGGTGGTGCTGGTGGGCTTTACCGGGAAGCCGCCTACGTTGCTGTCTATAAGCGCGCCGCCCGTGGTGTACCAGCGGCAGGGCACGTAGCCATCATGGTTGCCTACCCACACGCTGTCAGGGGTTTCACCACTTAGTGCAGTATCCTTGCCTGCCTCTGCTACCGCGTCTATGTCTATAACGCTTACATCATCAATAAGATAAAAACCCCATGTCATATCCCCGCCGCCCGCCGGGTAAAAAGGAGTAGGAATGCTTACGGTATAAGCCCTTGTGTGCGCACTGTCAAAAAAATTAGCTATGGTTATCAACCGCTCCGTGCCATTCGCGGTAAAGCTGCCCTGCACCCTGTGCCACGTAAGTGTATCTGCGAACAGTGTTGTATCAAATACCTGGGGCGTAACGGGTACACTACTCAGTGAGCCTTGCCGCGGCCACTGAACCGTATCAATAGTGCCGTCATCTAAATATGCCCCCCAGTTGTTAAACGCATACCTCGTCAGTTGTTCCATGGAAATGTAAAATGAAACACAATACTGCCTGCCTGTTACCAATGCATACCTCAAGTGACCTTGGGCATGCCCCCGCTGGTTATTTAACCAGCCACTGGAAGCTGTATCATTTGACCTGTATCCCTGTACCTGTACCATATTACCACCTGTGCGGGCTAAGTGATAATAAAAATTACCATTAACAGGAACGGAACCTGCCAG
>JACMPD010000207.1 GCA_014377675.1 Taibaiella sp. | reverse complement strand
ATTGGGAACTTTCCACATGCACTTGCACGTCAATATCAAATAAAAGGCGAAAGATATACAATGCGTTATAATGACAAAGATCCAGAAGATATTGAAGTGGATTATTGGCACCCTGTTTTTGAAAAAGAAGAAAATACACATTTTACTTTTGCCAGAATATCGAAAATTCAAAAAAAGAATTTTTTTAGTATTGGGACAGCAATTGTTTACAATTACACAGTAAATGAAAGAAAAATAGAAAAATGCATTTATTTGCGTGATGATTATAAAATTTTATATCCTAATTTAAAGGAAGGACAATTTTATGAAGTTGAATTTTGGGATAAAAATGTTTATCGAGGTGTAATCCATTTAGAGAAACCTATTTTAGATACATCAAAATGGAAGGATAGGTAAAAGGGTAGTGTTCCAGATTTGTTGATTTTGATTTTAAAGGTGATGAAAGTATTAAAATCAGGGGTGTATGAAAAATTAAGCATGGTAAAGGATGTGATCATGTAGGTTGCGTCTATTACTTTTGCCGGAGGAGGTGGCAGAGGCGTGACCACACGCAGTGCGGTTTTCAAATTGTTATGTCACAATTGCCACGGGTTTCAACCCGTGGACAATTATCGAATAATTCGGCTTTAGCCCCAAACTAAAATCTGTGGCTAAAGCCGCTCATCTTTTCCCACCATCCACGGGTTAAAACCCGTGGCAACTACCACGCAACACACCCCTCCGCCATCACAACGGCGATACATTTTTACATAACCATAACAAAGCTTCCTTTCAACGGCATTTTATTTTTAGTATCTTTGATGTAAACCGCATAGCTATGTTTGATGATGATTTTGATGACGACGAAGACTGGGGTTCAATAGAGGATAGCCTCATGAAGTATGAAGAAGTAAAGAAGGGCAATTCAACAAGCATACTGGGTGAAGAGGAGTTTGAAAGTGTGATTGAGCATTTTTTACAGGAAAGCAATGAGGCTGAGGCACTTCTTGCTTGTGATATAGCAGGCACTTATTATCCGTTTTCTTCTACCATTCTCCTTTTAAAAGCTGAAATACTTACCCAGGCCCAAAAATACGGACAGGCTCTTATAGCGCTTGACCAGGTAGAGCAATATGATAGTAAAAACATAGATGCTGTGCTGCTGCGTTCTGATATTATGCTGGCCCAGCTGAAGTTTGACAGGGCGGCAATGTGGCTGGAAGAGCAGACCGCCAACTTTACAGGCCGCGAAAAAGTGGAGATATTGCTGGAGCTTTCTGATGTATATGATGAAAGTGAAGAGTTTGAAGCGGTTTTTGATACGCTGGTTAGGGTAATAAAAATAGATAAGCGCAATGAAGAGGCTTTGCAAAAGCTTTGTTTCTGGGCTGAGTTTAACGGCAGGCTTGAAGAAAGCATAGCGCTGCATGTGCAGCTGACAGACGATGACCCCTATAACTCCCTTGCCTGGTTTAACCTGGGTGCGGGCTATCAGGGCCTCAAAATGTATGAAAAGTGCATTGACGCCTATGAGTATTGCATAGCCATAGATGAAAAATTCGAGTTTGCCTACCGTAATATGGCTGATGCCTATATGCGTATGAAGCTCTATGATAAAGCGCTGGAATGCCTTGGCCGGCACCTGGAGATAGCCAAGCCTGAAGATGTGATATTTGAGGCTATGGGCTACTGCTGGGAGAAGAGGAAAGACTTTATTCGTGCAAGGCATTTTTACCGCCAGGCACTACAGCTTAACCCGCAGGATGATACAATCTTTTATAAGATAGGTGAGACCTATGCGAGAGAAAAACAATGGGAGCAGGCCGCTAAATCATTTTCGAGCGCCCTGAACCTGGATAAGGAGAACGCCGCCTACTGCATGGCCATAGGTAACTGCCTGATGGAAATGGACGTGAAAAGCGAAGCGCTTGTATGCTACCTTAATGCGGTGCGCCTGAAGCCTGGCAGCAAAACAACATGGGTAGCACTCATACGCGGGCTTTTCCTTACTGGCTATCACGAAGAGGCAATCATTCAGCTGGAAGTGGCACGTGACCATTGCGGTGACAAGGGCGAATTCAGCTACTACCATGCCGCGAGCCTTTTTGAGTTGGGCAAGGTGAAAGAAGCCATGCTGCACCTGGAGAAGGGCCTCAAAGACGCGCCGAAAAAGATAAAGGTATTCACCAGCCTTAACCCGGAGTACATGCTGCGGAGCACAGTAGCTGAACTGATAGGTAAGTATAAAAAGAAATAAGCATAAAATATTTTTTTAGTTAACCCCCGCAGTTGCGCGGGGTTTTTTGTTTATAAAAAGTATAGTGGTTATGCTACTACCTATCAACCCGTCTATTATCTTTGATTACAAGCGCTGTGCCGTTTCAGGTTAGGCGCGTTTTATTAATGATATACTGCAACTAACGTGAAGCACACCTTACCACCTGCCGCTTTGTTTATATTAATGGGGAATGCCGCTACAGCGCAACGGCAGATGGGGATAAGTACCAGCCGCTTTAACGCGCAAAACAGCCTGTACCTTAACCCCGCCAATGTGGCAGGCTGCAAAGAAAAGTTCAGTATTTTGCTGTTTTCAACCAATTTGGCGGTTGATAATAACCTGGGTACCATAAGTTCACTTGGGGAGATAACCAGCAGCCTGAACACCGATACCGGCAGTACACCAAGCCTGTTTAAATATAAAGATAAGAGCGAATTCAGCATGATGTTGCCTATGTTTGAGGTGAGAC
This sequence comes from Taibaiella sp., assembly GCA_014377675.1. Taxonomy (GTDB): domain Bacteria; phylum Bacteroidota; class Bacteroidia; order Chitinophagales; family Chitinophagaceae; genus Flavipsychrobacter. Next base: position 7,053 of record JACMPD010000207.1, on the reverse strand, counting down.
TGCCGGGGCTGCTGTACCGTATTAACAGCAGGCACACGCTGGCAATATCTACCAGGGTAAGGGTGTTTAATGAATTTAATAATTTCAGTACGAAGCTATACACCACAGTTATTGACCCAAACACGGCCGCGCAACAGGCAACTACCAGAATCAGTTCCAAAAACTTTAACTGGACAGCCCATGTATGGGGCGATATAGGGCTTACCTACGGCGCTGTAGCCATTGATAATGAAAAGCTGCAGGTAAAGGCCGGTGTTACCCTCCGGTACCTGGGAGGTGCGGGATACCTGGGGCTTAAAGGTAACAACCTGGATATTTCTTACACCAACGGCAGTGATTCATTTTATGCCGCTAATTCTGATATTCAGTTTTCAAGCAATGCTTCGGGCGCTGATAAAGCCATCACCAACGGGGTCAATTTCTCAGATATATTTGCGGGCGATAATTCGGGCCGGGGTTTCGGGGCTGATATAGGCGTAACTGTAGGGTTTAACCCCGATGGTAATGCATCAAATGGCAGTAACGAAAATTCAAACACGAATTATAAAATAGTTGCATCAGCCGCTATTACGGATATAGGGGCGCTTACCTACAGCAAAGCATCATTTGTAAAACTCACCGGCAATGGCTACATGACCGGCAAGGGCATATCAGACAATGTAAAAAGCTACGAAGAGCTAAGGCAATATGCGCGGCAAAACGGTTATTCGGCCGATACCGGTGTCGCCTCAACCAAGGTGCACCTGCCTACGGCTCTGATATTGGGCGTAGACTATATGATAGTGAACAGGCTTTACGCCAATATTACCTATGCCGGTGATATGACCAATGACCGCAACTTCGGCAGTAAATTGTACAGCCAGGTGACCATAACCCCCAGGTTTGACAGCCGTGTGCTTACCATAGCTGTGCCCTTCACCTACAGCATGTTATCGCACAGCATGCGGGCCGGCCTGGGCGTAAAGTTCAGCGGCTTTTATGCAGGCAGTGATGATATGATGGCTCTGTTTAGTAACGGCCAGTACGGGTTTAATTTCTATTTCGGCGTTATGGTGCCCATCTATAGAAAAAGTAAGTAAGTATACTAATTTTTGCGGCGGGCATTTCTCAAAACGATGGTGCCGTATCTTTTGAATGTTTCATAGATAATGGTTGTTTTTGTGTTTTTGTGATACAAAGGTGGGGTACAAAACAATGCCGCACAAACCCGTAAGGCATGATGACACCGGTGGCGGTTATGATGCCGCCTGTGTGGTAGCTAACGCATATTTATTTTTTGTTAACAGGTTTTTTGTTAACGGTTTATGCGAGTGCCTTGTGTAAAAATGGGATTTTGTGATTTCCGGTTTTATTGAGGGGGTTTTTGCAAGTATAATGCCGGCCGGCAAGCGTTTTAATAAAAGGTTTTATTGCGGGGCTTTGCCCCTTGTGGGTTTGTGCCGCCTATGCACCTTTTACGAAGTCTAACTTTTAAAATAAAATATTATTTTGTTAATATATTATAAATTATCTAAATTCCTTCCAGTCGAGTTATCCATGCATCAAAGCGGCTACACCTACATCTAATCTTGTTCAGGCCAATTAAAGATGCAAGCTCAATGCCATCTGTAACTTTATCGTATGCTGGGATGTTATCCGATAACCTTTTAGACGGTGCAGTAGCTATCCCATCATTAATAGTTTCAGGGTCTAAAGCACATAACGCCGCCAAATTGACCAACCCAGTTGCGGAAAATTCAATTGGCGAATAATAATTGATGAATGCTACAAAATCAGAAAACACCAATGCTTCAAATTCATGTAGCTGAATATATGGAATAAATTTCGCGCCAATATCTGGCGTTAAATCGTTTAACATTCCTGCTTCCAAAATTTCCATTCGAGTCGATTTAACTAATTCAACATGTGCATTTGCCCATTCTGGAAATTTATGATGGTTATACATTCCATAATAGTCTATGAATGTTGTAATAAACCGATCATTGTCAGTCGCATAGTGAAGTTCTATCTCCGGTTTAAAATTCTGCCATTTTACAATACCTCCACCGGAGTGAGCTATCCTTGGATATTCAATAGTAATCCCAAGCGCAGAGAAATGGGGTTTTAAGATCTTATCACAAAACATTTGCTCGGACTGCCCTTCACAGATGATCATTATTTTTTTCATTTGCTAAAAGGTTGAGCGGCGTTAATAATGTCTTTTTCCCATAAAACACCGAGGTCATAATCTTGCTCTAGCCATGCCTTCAATGATTCTGATTTCAATCTACCGAATACTGTTTGATTCTCTTTTTCATTTCTATCTATTACAATAACGTCTTCGGGGCTGAAGTAACTTATTAGCCTTGGTGATTGCGTTGCTACAATTATTTGGGCTTTACTTGAAGCCGATTGTATCATGCCAGAGAGCTTTTCAACAGCAAAGGGATGCAATCCAAGTTCTGGCTCATCAATAATAATTACTTTGGGTGGCTCCGGTTGCATCAACAACGTTGCAAGTGCAATAAAACGAATGGTACCGTCAGATAACTGGTAAGCTGAAAAACTCGATTGCGGGTCCCCTTTATCAACCCACCTCAGTTCAATCTCTTTCTCATTAAGACGACTTGGTTCAAGAATAAAACTATCAATATAAGGTGCTACCGATTGAATAACCTTAAGCATTCTGCTAAATATTTTCGGGTATTTTACTTTCAGAAAGTATAGAAATGCTGGCAGGTTTCTACCATCCTGCTTCAAAAATAAATTGTCGTTCACATCACACTCTCGCCGCAAAAATGAAGTTGCCGAAGTGTCATGAAAATGGAAAATTTGTAAATCAGCAATAAAACTCCTCAATATTCTGTGTCTTTTGTGAGTAGCTTTCGCATAAAAGCTCTCATCTATATTTGTTTCATAGAAATAATTATGGCTGTCTTCATTAATATCTACATTAAACCCTGAGCCTTCAAATTCAATAAAAAGACCTCCTTCCTTGTTTTGTGCCAAGCCAAAGTTGTAAGCATGGTTATATTCACCATCATCTGTAAAAACAATTTTGCCATTTAATTTTTCAGTGTGCTTTCTGCCGTAATGGAGTAAGTTGTCTACTTTTTCTTCTTTTACAAAGCCCTGCAATCTTGCATTAAATATTGCAGTAATCAATTGGAAAAATGAAATAAAATTACTTTTCCCGCTCCCATTACTGCCTATCAAAATATTAATTGGCTGTAATGTCATCTCCATTCTTTTAATAGATTTAAAGCCCTCAATTTTAATATAATCTATCATAATTTCAATTTTAAATTCATGATGTATAAGTTTGAATTTCATCCAATATGTGATTTACATTTCCAAATTCGATCACCCTAATTGTACACACTTACTTTTTCCCTTTATATTTTTATTTTTTGAACATTTTCGCTGCTTTTATCATCTGAAGGTCGCCTAATTCAATCACTTCAATTAAAAGTATGTCATCGAAAATTTCGTAGATAATTCGGTAGTCTGCAACACGAATTTAATATCCACTCCGGCCTTTCAATTTTTTATATCCAGTGGGCCTCGGGGAATCGGCGAGATTATAAATAGCTTTTTTGATATTTGTAAAATTTGGCTCATCAATATGTTGCAGCGCCTTTATAGCATTTTGCTTTAATGAGATCTTAAAAGCCATTTATTTCGGTTTACGCATTTGTTCCATCAATTGAAAGGCTTCATCAATGGGAACAGATGGCTCATTTAGTTTTTTGGCTTCGTCATAAAGGCTTATATCTTCTAAATCCTCCAGGTGTTCCATGAGATTTTTAAATTCTTCCATTGGCAACACAACGGATATTTTTTTCCCTGAATAGTCGGTGATGTATCGCGGATGTACACTAAGCATAACCCTAATTATTTATTTCTATCTACAAAGATAATCTATATTTTCCTTGAAGTACCCTTCAGTAATGAATGTCCCGGCACAGGCAAAGGACTGCAAAAGAAATGGCGCGGTTTTCGCCGCGCCACTAAAGGTTTTGTTTTTATCCATTCTCCGGTATGCGTTTCAGCACTTCAAGCAGGTAGTGCCAGAATTTTTGTACTGATGATATTTGGGTGCGCTCATCGGGGGAGTGGGGGCCGTATATGTTGGGGCCGAAGGAAATCATTTGCATATCGGGGTAATTAATGCCGAGTATGCCGCATTCAAGGCCCGCGTGTACGGCGTTAACGTGCGCCGGGGCGGTAAACATCTCATGGTACAGGTTGCTCATGAGCGTGGTAATGGGTGCGTCGGTGCGTGGTTCCCAGCCGGGGTAGGCACCAGTAAGGGTTACTTTGGCCTTTATGAAATGGAGGCCGGAGGCAATAGCATCGGCGAGGTCGGTTTTTTCGCTGTCAACGGAGCTTCGGGTAAGGCACTGCACGCTCACGGTGCCGTTTTTTACTATAACGCGGGCCAGGTTATTGGAGCTTTGCACCAGGCCCTTTATGCCGGGGCTCATGCGGTAGATGCCATTAGGGCAGGCATACAGCGCGCGGAGCAGCCCAGCCATATATCCCGCATCCATTGCCTTGTCAGCGCGCTCTGTGTCTTCAATGGTTATGGTAAGGTTTGGGTCGGTAATTTTATGCTCGTTTTTAATCACGGTCTCTAACTCCTGCACCATCACCCGTACCATTTCCAAACTGTCTTCATTTGCCACTATTACGGCTACCGATTCACGCGGTATTGCATTGCGGAGGCTGCCCCCGTCAATAGAAACAACCTGAATTTTGTAATCGTTATAAAGGTTGTAGAGTAAGCGGTTCATTATCTTGTTGGCGTTGCCCCTGCCCAGGTGTATATCACAGCCGGAGTGGCCGCCCGTAAGACCTTTCACCATTATGCGGCAGCCCGTGCCTTGCATTACATTTTCCTCACTATAGGTGCCTGTGGCGGTTACATCAAGCCCGCCTGCGCAGCCTATCGTCAGTTCGTTGTCTTCTTCGGTATCCAGGTTGAGCAGTATTTTGCCCTCAAGCAGGCCCGCTTTGAGGTTAAAAGCACCTGTCATACCTGTTTCCTCATCAATAGTGAACAGCGCTTCCAGCGGCGGATGCGGTATATCGGTGGCCGCCAGCATTGACATGATGGCCGAGACACCTATGCCGTTATCGGCGCCGAGCGTGGTACCTCTGGCCTTTACCCAGTCGCCATCCACATACATTTCTATACCCTGTGTATCAAAGTCAAAAACGGTATCTGCGTTTTTCTGGTGCACCATATCCAGGTGGCTCTGCAGCACTATGCCCTGTCGGTTTTCCATACCCCGCGTGGCTGGCTTTTTTATTATTACGTTGCCCGCTTCATCAACAGTAACCGGCAGGCCCAGGCCTTCGCCAAATGCCTTTATAAAAGCGATTACCTTTCCTTCTTTTTTTGAGGGGCGTGGCACAGCGTTAAGATCAGCGAAGTTATTCCACAACGCGGAAGGTTGTAGTTGGCGGACTTGTTCATTCATATTATGTGTGTTTTTAAAAGACAATTTAAGACTTATGGCAGGTGTTGGGTTGTAAATTAACGGCTGTTATCTGCTGTTTTAAGTACTCCTTCAATCTTTTTTTTCAGATCTGAAAGGTTGTTGGGCTTGGTGATAAAACCAACGGCACCGAGGGCAAGGGTTTCTCTTATCTCCTTTTCCATTGAAGATGTGCTGAGTATTATAACGGGTATATCGCGGAAAGCGTCAATGTTTTTCATTGCCTCAAGGCATTGCCTGCCATTCATGCGGGGCATATTAAGATCGAGGAAAATATAGGCGGGCAGTTTATTCCGGCATTCACCCAGTACATTCAGGGCATCTTCACCGTTAGCGGCAAAAATGCAGTTGATCGCAGGGTCTATTTCCTGCATTACATCACCGAAAACCTCCCGGTCGTCTGCATCATCATCAACAACAAGAATGGATAATTTTTGCGTCATTAAGCAAATTGATTATTTTTATGTGTGCCAGTTCCAACTAAATGCGAAAGTAAATGTAAGCAACTTTATGAAGACGAAAGAAAGATTAACAAATTACCCAAATTTGCTGGCAGTATTTTTATTTTTAACTAATAGTTAAAATCACAAAAAACCATAGCTTTCTTTAGTGGCTGTTTTTCAACAGGCAATTAATTTAATGAATTTCATATCATTACGCAAATTAATGGATTCAAAAATAAATTTGCTACTTTTTAGAAGAAGAATGAAAATGCCTCTTCGAATATTGCGGTATTGCCCAAGCTACCTTACCTGCTGCATCTCCACCAGTTTTTTATAAATGCCTCCTTTAGCCAGCAGGCCCGCATGTGTGCCGCGTTCGGCAATTGTGCCTTTGTCCAATACTATAATTTCATCAGCGTGCTGCACCGTACTTAGGCGGTGGGCAATTACTATGCAGGTACGGTTTTTCATCAGCGTGTTTATGGCTTCCTGCACAATGCGTTCACTTTCAGTATCAAGCGATGAGGTGGCTTCGTCCAATATCATTATTGGCGGGTTTTTGAGTACCGCCCTGGCAATGGTGACCCTTTGGCGCTCACCGCCGCTGAGGCGCACTCCGCGGTCACCGGCTACTGTTTCATACCCTTCCGCTTTCTGATGAATGAAAGTATCAGCGTGGGCTATGCGTGCTGCTTCTTCCACCCGCTCTTTAGTGGCGCCACCGGTACCCAGTGTTATGTTGTTATAAATGGTATCATTAAACAATATAGGGTCCTGGCTTACCACCCCCATCAGCCGGCGGAGGTCATCTATTTTATAGTCTTTTATATTGGTGCCGTCTATTAATATCTCACCACTGGTTACATCATGAAACCGCGGAACCAAATCAGCAAACGTGCTTTTCCCCGCTCCGGAAGCGCCTACTAAAGCTATTACTTTTCCCTTGGGTATACTCAGGGTAACTCCGTTAAGTATTTTTTTATCGCCGTAAGAAAAATGCACATTTCTAAATTCCAGTGAGTGGTCAAAAGAGTTTATTACCTTCGCGTCCGGCTTTTCCGTTATGCTGCTTTCCGTATTCAGTAATTGCTCTATCCTTTCCAATGCTGAAGTGCCTCTCTGCACGT
>JACMPD010000022.1 GCA_014377675.1 Taibaiella sp. | reverse complement strand
TGAATATTTATTACCCGCATGTCCACATTTTATCCACATCCTTCAGCACATAAAGTTCTGTTTTTTCGGCCGATATCCACAAAGAATTTTTGTTTTCAATAGTAATTCACGGTTAATTCACATTTTATTGTGCATAAGTAGTTTTGTTAACGGGCAGGGTGCTGTGGTTTTATTTCGCTATTTGCGCACCCGGCGGCCGGTAAAGCGTGTGTTCTGTATTGCCCCTTATATTTGTAATTTGCATCCAAAACTATCCTTGTCAGCGGGTGAAGGTTTCAGCCGCCTAAGAGTTATCTTTGCTTAAATTATTTACGTAGAATGATTATTTCTTACCAGTGGCTTTCAGCATATTTACCCGTACCTGTACCGGTTAATGAACTAAGCACAATACTTACGTCAATAGGTCTTGAAGTGGAAGCCGTTGAGCGTGTTGACGCCATCCCTGGTGGTCTTCAGGGGCTCATGATAGGCGAGGTACTTACCTGTGACCGCCATCCTAATGCTGATAAACTCAATATTACCACAGTGAATGTCGGCGCCGGAGCGCCTCTTAAAATAGTATGCGGTGCGCCAAACGTTGCCGCCGGCCAAAAGGTGGTTGTTGCCCCGGTAGGTGCCACTGTACACCCCACCAAAGGGGAGCCTTTTCTCATTAAGAAGGCTAAAATAAGGGGCGAGGAAAGCGAAGGCATGATATGCGCCGAAGACGAAATTGGTATTGGCGAAAGCCATGCGGGTATTATGATACTGCCTGATACCGCGGTGCCGGGCACTCTCGCAAAAGTTTTTTTTAATATACCTGAAACCGACTACAGCATACACATAGGCCTCACTCCTAACCGCTCTGATGCCAACAGCCACATTGGCGTGGCACGTGATGTATGCGCCTATCTTGCGCACCACAAAGGCAGTAGTTATCATATAAAGCTCCCGGTTGTTACAGCTACAGAAGTTACTCAGCCTTCACCCGTTACGGTATCTGTTGAGGAGCCTGCCGCATGCAGGCGCTACGCCGCCACAAGCCTTGCCGGGGTAACAGTGGGCGATTCGCCTGACTGGCTGAAGCAGCGGTTGCAGGCTATTGGGGTAAGAAGTATAAATAATATTGTTGATGTAACTAATTTTGTACTCCACGAATACGGGCAGCCCCTCCATGCTTTTGATGCGGATAAAATAGCCGGTAACCAGATCATTGTGCGGTTTATGCCTGCGGATACCGTGTTTATGGGCCTTGATGAAAAGGAAAGGAAACTTGGTCCGCAGGATATTATTATATGTGACGGCGCAGGACCACTGGCAATGGGTGGAGTGTTTGGCGGGCTGCACAGCGGCATCAGTGCCGGTACCACTAACATATTCCTGGAGAGCGCTAATTTTGAACAGATGCACATCCGCCGCACCAGCCTGCACCATGGGTTGCGCACTGATGCTGCTACGCATTTTGAAAAGGGTGTAGATATAAATAATGTAATACCCGCGCTACAGCGGGCGGCTGCATTGATAACTGAAGTGGCAGGTGGCCAAATAGTATCAGCAATTACTGACGTTTATCCCTCGCCATTGCAGCCGGTTACAGTACATGTTGCCTTCAACTATATTGAAAAGCTGAGCGGGAAAAAATATGGCAGGCTGGTAATCTGTGAAATGCTGGTGGGCTTAGGATTTATAATACTGGAAGAAAACGAACATGGCCTCACCCTGCAGGTACCCGGCAATAAAACCGACGTAACCCAGCCCGCTGACATAGTGGAGGAAATTTTAAGGATTGATGGCCTGGATAATGTGGCCCTTACCGGCCGCCTCAATATTGCCCTCACCAAAGCCACACCCAACGACAGGCAATTGAAAGAGCGCATGTCAGAGTTGCTGTGCGGCATGGGAGCGCAGGAGATAGTCACCAACTCCATTGTCAACAGCAAGTATTACCCCGGTAATGCCAACCTGGTGCGCATGATCAACAGCCTCAGCAGCGAGCTTGATGTAATGCGCCCCTCCATGACGGAAAGCGGCCTTGAAGTGATACAATATAACTGCAACCGCAAAAGCCAGGATCTTTGCCTGTTTGAATTTGGTAATATCTACTACAAAGGGGGCGAAAAATACATACAAGAGTCGCGCCTGGGCATCTGGCTAACAGGGAATGTGCATACCGGTCAATGGAATCAACAGGCAAAAAAAGCGGATATATACTATCTTAAAGGCATTGTGGCTAACCTGCTGCTCCACAGCAACATAACAACCGCCCAGGTAAGCTATCCTGAGGGCGGCAACGAACAGGAAGCAGTATGGAAATGGAAAAACCAGGTCTTGTGCACAGTAAGCAAAATAGCGGCACCCAGGCTCAAAGAGTTTGACGTGAAACAGGATGTATATTATGCTGATGTATGCTGGGATGTGTGGGTGAAAGCGCAGGCAGCAGGAAAAGTAAAATATACTGAAGTTCCTAAGTTCCCGGCCGTGGCCAGGGATCTGGCTATTGTTTTAGATAAAGCAGTCACCTACCGCCAGGTACAGGATGCTACCGCCCAGCTGAAACTAAATGGCCTGCAGTCATTCGGGTTATTTGATATATTTGAAAGTGAAAAACTGGGCGCCGACAAAAAATCATTCGCCCTGAACTATACCTTCCAACTTACCGACCGCACCCTTACTGACACTGAAATTGAAGTGCTCATGAAACAGCTTGTGAATACTTACACCTCAAAATTAAGCGCGCAAATAAGATAAGGATGGATACACTTTCATTACTGGACGATAAGTTGGATGTATTGCTGAAAAGCTACCAGGCAAAAGAGATGGAGATAGTCCGGCTCAGGGCTACTATTGAAGGGCAAAATAAAGCAATACAACGATTGAATAAGAAAGTGGCTGCTATGGATAGCAATATGGTGAGTGTAAACATGGACAGCGCCGGCATTACTGAAGAAGAAAAGGAAAACATGAACAGGCAGCTGGATGGAGTGATAGCGGAAATTGATAAAATATTAATCACGCTCAATGACTAAGCCGGCGCGCTTTTTCCGTAATGCCGGATGCGGTTGGCTGTGCATTGATAAAGGTGTAATTCGGGCTGTTTGGGTAATGATAGCTTTTTTGCCCCTGTTTTCATGTACTGCCGAGCGGCAGCCATGCCTCACCCCTAAAACCGCAAGCCTAAATATAAAATGCGTTCATTTTTCAACTGACACTGCTACAACCACCGTAGACACTGCACTGCCAATGGCGGTTTTTGGCGCGTTAACCGCCAAGGGTACGCAGTCTGTTATTTACAAGGGCGCTTCATCAGCCTTCACCATTTCGCTCTCGCCCGTGGCTGATTCATGTCAGTGGCTGGTGACCACCGATTCGCTTAATTTTCCGTTTGATACGCTGGGTTTCTACTATGAACGCAAACTTAAATTTTTATCTAATGCGTGCGGCTACACTTATTTTTACGCGCTTACCTCGGTAACAACAACACATAACAATATTGATTCAGTGATTATCACTAATCCAAGTGTCACCAACGATGTTAACACAAAGCAGCTTAAAATATATATTCATCCTTCTTTTTAGCTTCCTGTTAACCGGGGCTGTTGATGCAACGGCCCAACAGGACACAGTGGTGGCAGCAGACACTGTTGCCATTGCCGATTCCGCTGTGCGCAAGCCTGAACTCACCACCCATCAGCTGGTAGTTGGTTTTGATATTGCAGGCCCCTTGCGGAATGCCCTTGACGCTTCCCGCTATGGGTATGAGATAGCCGCGGACTACTACCTGCACAAAGAGCTCTACCTGGCCGCCGAAGCGGGGTGGGGTGGCTGCAAGGCTGCCTACACCGACCTTAAATATACCACTACCAACGCATTTTTAAGACTTGGTTTTAATAAGGTTCTGATTGCGCGTGAAAACTCTAAAGACTGGGGTGGCCTGTTGTTGGGTTTGCGCCTGGGCGCGGCATCGGTAGGCAGAAGCGTTGCTGACTACATGGTTACAGACAGCCTGTGGGGCGGCTCAGCAGGTACGCTTCCGGCAAAAAACCTCGGGGCGTATTGGGTGGAAGTAACGGCCGGCGTGCGCGTGGAACTCTATAAGGGACTACTTGCCGGCTGGAATGTAAGGGGAAAGTTTCTCCTAAATACTAAGCAGCTTGAAGAACTTGCTCCCCTCAATATTTCCGGGTATGGCCGCGGCGACAAAAACTCCGTCTTTGACATTAATTTTTATCTCAGCTATGCTATCAGGTGGGGCAGGTAGTGATAGTAGAGTAGCGTATTGTTGAAAGTATTTCAATCGAACCCCATAACATAATAGCTACCCTAATGAAACAGTGTAAATGCATTGGAAGGATGGAATTAAAATACAAGACCCCTTTTTTTTACAGCAAAATAGTTCTGTTCCTTCTATTTTACGGTATCGCAACTTCATGCCGTACAGAAACCAATACCGAAAAGGTAAATAAAACGATTAACACTGTAGCGGAATTAATAGCCAATAAAGACTACGTAGGAATTAAGGACATGATTTATCCCATTAGTGAATCTGATACAGATTTGGGAATGCTTACCTATCAAGTAAAAAACATTAGTTATTTTATAAATAAGTATCATAATGGAAGCTTAAAAGGTATTACTCCGAAATATTATAAATCACTTGACAGATCAGGAAGAAGAGCGATATTTTTTGAACTTTTTAAAGGACTTGATTCAGCAACAGGTACAAAAGAAGCCTACCTATATTTATATGTGGGGCCGCCCGAGTATGTTCCTTTAACTAGGCTTTCGGGATTTGAATTTCAATCTGAGCTTGATCTAGAATGGAGAACCAAACTAATGAACGAGAATAGATTGATAAATATTGACAGTCTAAATAAATAAAGAATATGGCCAATGTATTTTAATAATGTAAAGTGAAATTTATAAACTCTTAAACGTTCTTTGCCATTGTCATAAAGTTCCTCCGGGAAACGCTTCAGACTTATCGCCAATGTTACGAATAATATTACATTAAATACGAACATGGGCAACCTTGTAATCGTTTGCATGCGGCTTGACCCCATCCAGCCGCACAATTCCTTCATATGATCTGGCCTCTTTTTGAGGCCTTGCCCACCCGAAAGGGCAAAATTATCCCTTGATTAGGTTTTTTCTGGTAGTTGCCAGAAGTTATAGCAAGTTTTATGGGTATATATTTATCCGTGTGCCCACCTGCACATGGGCATATAGCTCATCAATTTCGTCATCAGTCAACGCTATGCAGCCATGCGTCCAGTCCACACGCCGGTGCAGCCTGCCGATAAAAGACAGTTTTTTGTTGCAGCCATGTATTTTTATATCGCCGCCCGTGGGTCTGCCTGCGAATGCGGCGTTGGCTTTGTCCAAGGCATTAGGGTATGATATGCCGAGGTTTTTGTGGTAGGTACTGTTGGGGTTTTTCGCATATATGGTGTATGCGCCCTCAGGGGTCTTAAAGTCGCCTTCATATTCTTTTCTGCCAACAGGATTTTTTCCGAGCGCTATCGAGTATGTTTTAAGTAATGTACCGTTATTAAACACAAGCAACTTTCGTTTGGCTTTATATACAATCATATGGTCAACCGTCACAGGTGGCAGTACCTTTTCAGGATAAAGGACCCATACCAGAAAGGCGGCAAAAATGGTTATTACACCCCCGACAATAATTACCCGTGTTTTCACCGAATGTTTTAACGCAATATATTCATTCGCTTGTAATTACAGGCAACAATGTGGCATTCTGGCATGATTTATTTATCGTGAGGTAAAAAGCCAAAAAATGGACAGCATCAACCAACAACAACAAGAAGAGAACAAAAAAAATCTCGGTGGCGAAGAAGCCGCTAAAAAAATCAAAGAACTCGCGGGCAACGCACAGTCCTGTTTTTTCTGCACAAACATACAGACCGGTAAACCATTTGAAACCCGCCCTATGGCGGTACAGCAGATTGACGATGAAGGTAATCTGTGGTTCCTCAGTGCTGACGACAGCCACAAAAATGAGCAGTTGAAATCAGACCCATTGGTACAGTTACTTTTCCAGGGCAGCCACTACAGCGATTTCCTAAGCCTTTCTGGCAAGGCCACTATAAGCAAAGACAAGGGAAAGATAAAAGAACTATGGGAGCCAACTATAAAAAACTGGTTTACCGGCGGCCAGGATGACCCGCGCATAACCGTAATAAAAGTAACACCAACCGACGGATACTACTGGGACACAAAGCACAACATGGTTGTAGCGTTCGTGAAGCAGATGGTTGGCGCAGCTATCGGCCAGACAATGGACGACTCTATAGAGGGGACGTTGAAGGTGTAATTGTTTTGATGAATTATTGTTGAAACAATTGCGAAGGAGTAAGAGAGGCTTCTTTTCCTTTATTGTTGAGGGGGGCACACTTTCACAGTTTGGCACCACTTAACAAACCCGTTTGGCACGATATTACTAATTACATATTTGAAACATAAAAAAATTTAACAACATGGAACGTAACTATGAAGAGCAGCCCTTAACCAACGAAGAGCGCCTTAAAACCGAAGAAACAACCGCTGATCTCACTTCCGAAACTGAGAAAGAGCAGGAAGAAGAAGAATTTCAAAAAGAAATTGAAACACAGTTTCCGCTCTCTGGCGGTGAAGCATAACCCATATTTCAATAAAAGAATCCCCGGAATAACGACTCCGCGGATTCTTTTATTATTACACTATTCTATAATGCATTGAACAAAAGATGCTCCACCCGCAACAGGAAACCATTGGGTGCGGTCCGCTCTAAATCAGTAAACAGTTCATGCCTGTAGCCTATATCAACTCTCGTCTGGCTGTTGAATATAAACTGGAGTGAGGGCGCTATATCAATATACTGCTTGCCATTCCATAGCACCTGCCCTATTACCTCCGTCATAAAATTGACATTAACCTGCTTATAGTTGCTATAGTGCTTCGGTGCCAGTAAACGCCCGGCGGAAAGCATATAAGAAAACGCGCTGTTCGCGCTGCTGACAGGCAACTCATTTCCCTGAGTGTTGCCTGTTGCCCGTTCATAATATCCTGTTGCAGAAAGCGCAGTTTTATGCAACAGTTGCGTAGCTATAAGGCCCGCCTGGTATCCTGAGTTATGGCCGTTGGTAGCAATCTCTTCCTGGTGTATCGGGGTGTTATTAACGGTTATCCGCCCAAACGCCGCCATGCGCAGGTGTTGATACATCTTGTCATTGCTGTAAAAGCGGTACTTGGCATAGAGGCCTCCACCTTCTGCGTTCAGGCCGCCAATGGTGTTGCTGAAGAAGCCTTCAGCATGAAACATCAGCTTTTTGTTGATGCCAACCATTAGCTCCGGTATAAGATGGTAATTATAGGTGCCGCCAACTTCCTCCCGCATGAGCCAGTTGGTAAGCCGTAAGCCGGCTGATTTGGCGGGCATGTTGCTGGCAGGTTCTGAATACACGAACAGTTCCTGGGCCCCCGTTTTATCAATAATGCATAAGAAAAACAGGAAGAGTGAAATGCTATAGCGTAACATGGTATATACGGGTTTTAGCTGCTATATTATGAGGGCAGCAAGCGCCCATATACCCGGTCTCATAACACTTCATAGTCGTGAATTTGCCATATTTTTTATGCCCGGCCACAGGGAGGAAATTCTTATCAACGACGGTGAACGTTTTATCGCCGCTTATCGTTTGCTTAGGTACGTTTATGAAGTGGAAGGTACTGCCGCCCAGGTCTATGTGGGCATCATTATACACCTCCGTTTTTTCAAAGGCGGCTGTAACCTTTAGGGCTGCCACGGTAAAGCCCGCATCGGTAACCGCTTTTTTTACATCATCAAGCACTACTTTGCTGCCGGGCTTAAAGGTGATGGCATAGCTTGATTTTTCAATGTCAGCCGTTACGGTGCCTATAAATGGCACATTAGAAAGGGCTTTGTATATGGCTTTGCTGCACATACTGCAGGTAAGTCCGCTGGCCGTAAGATCCGCTGATTTTATTTGAGCGGAAACGGGCATACTAATAAATAACAGGAACGCAATTATGAGATTTTTCATTGTTCGTTTTTTTGATGGTAAATAATACCTGCACAGTGCGCTTTGGCACAATGATGATTTAATTATAATGATAAGCCGCATGCGGTGCAGCAATTGCAAATGTGGGAGCCGGGCTTAAATGCCAGCTTCATTTGCAGCATCAAATACGAAGATTCCTGATTCTTAAATAGATGGGACATTTATATACAAGCGGCGGCGGGGCATTGGCGCGTGCTGTAATATTGCTCTTTGCTGTTTTCAAAAACACCCGGTAATTAGTGTAATGCTTTGCCGGAACTAAAGCATTAATTTCAACCGGGTTTACATGAAAATCAGCTTTGAACTGGGTATGGTCGCTGGTCTTAAACACATGGTGTTCATCTTTACAGCAACCTTTCTTCTCGTCGTTCTTCATACCGCACCGGCGGCATTTACCATCATCTTTATGAACAAAATTGGCACCCGCGCTCTTGCCCATACAGTAATGTATTTCTACACTGGCACCCACCGTGGTAGCCAGGTATAACATCGCGATAAGGAGGACAAGAATTTGCTTCACGTGACAAAAATAAGTGTTTTATGTATAAAATATTGTTAACTGATTTTCATTTTCTTTATTGCTGTGGCCGCTAACCCGGGTTTCTTACACCAATATTTATCTTATACAGTGCTACAGTAACTACCCAATGCCGTTTTTTATTATTTTTAACCGTGATAATACTGTTGAATGGCAAAAAGTAACAAAACACCACAGGTTGATATAATAACGCCCCCCACCGCCACACCCGGTACCACTGGTAAAGCGCAAGACCGGAGCATATATGGGTTTCGCGTGCAGGCTATGATACTGGCGCTTATAAGCCTCATTTTCTATGCAAATACCGTTTTTAACGGCTGGGCCTTTGATGACATGATGGTGATAGTGCAAAATGAGTACGTACATCAAGGCTTTGCAGGTATACCCAAAATACTTACCGGCGATGCCTTTGAGAGTTTTACCCACAGCCAGAATGAAGAGAATAACCAGCTGACTGGCGGCAGGTACAGGCCCCTGTCTATGATTACGTTCGCCATAGAGCAGCAGTTGCTTGGGGTTGATAAAACGGACCGGCAAGACCCGGCACAGAACACTCCCGAGGCCGCGAAGGCACGGCAGGCCAAATTTATCAGTGACATGCATTGCAGACATGGCGTTAATGTTATATTGTATATGTTGTCCGTTGTAGTCCTGTTGTATTTTTTCAGGAAGATAATTTTCCCTGCGGCTCCCCTCGCGGCGTTTACCGCGGCCCTTCTGTTCACCATTCACCCGCTGCATACCGAGGTAGTTGCTAATGTGAAAAGCCGTGATGAAATTCTGTCGCTGCTTTTTATCTGCCTTACATTCATTAGCGCCTTCAGCTATAAAGATAACGGCCGGAAGAAAGACCTGTACCTGGGTATGCTTTACTTTTTACTCGCCCTGCTCTCAAAAGAATATGGTGTAGTGTTGGTGGTGTTGCTGCCAATGGCCTTCTATTGGTTCAGGGGGCAGGACAGAATGCGGAGTATCAAGTTGACGATCGTGTACCTTGTTCCCCTCGGCGTGTACCTGTTTCTTCGTTTTTCAGCCGTAAAGCCCGCTGTAGAAGTTGGCGAGGGAGATGTGATGAACATGCCCTACCTGCTGGCTACCCCGATTGAAAAAATAGCCTCTGAAATTGGTGTTTTGCTCAACTATGTGCGGTTGCTTTTTTTACCGCACCCGCTGGCGGCAGACTACACTTATAACCAGATCCCCTATACCAGTTTCAGCGATGTAAGGGTGTGGCTGTCTTTGCTCATTCATGGCGGAATGGTAGCAGGTATATTTTACTATATGAAAACCCGAAATGTGCTTGGTTTTGCATTCGCGTTTTACCTCGCGTTCCTTGCGCTGGTGAGCAATGTATTCGTCAATATTGGCGCACCAATGGGGGAGCGGCTTATCTATCATTCCTCGGTGGGGTTTGCCATCATAATAGCATACCTGCTCGCAAAAGCCGTGGAGCGCATGAACAATACCGCCGCGGCTAAAGGTGCAGTTGGTGTCCTGCTTACCGTGCTGGTAGTTCTTTGTGGCTTTAAAACCATTGACCGCAATGGGGACTGGCAGTCCAACTCAACACTGTTTACAAAAGATGTGGTAACGGTACCCAACAGTGTAATAGCCAATGTGAATGCAGGGCTGGCATATCTCGATTCTTCAAATACCGCAGCAGAGCCACAAAGAACAAATTATATAAAGCGCAGTATCAATTACCTGGACAAGGCCCTGGCTATAAACCCGCATTTTATAGTTGCGTATCTTAACCGGGGCACAGCATACCTGAAGTTGGGCGACCGGGAGCGCGCCCTCGCAGATTGTGATACGGTGGTGAAGTACTACCCTGTGCACCCATCATTGCCGTACCTGGCCAGTCCACTCTCCAATTACTACAACGCTGAGGGTGTGAGGCTATCAGGTGAAAACCGGCTGGCGGAAGCCGTTACAGCATTCCGCAAGGCTACCGGCGCTACCCCCGGAGACGCAAATGTGATGTATAATCTTGGGTTTGCCTATCTAAAAAACGGCCAGGTAGCCGAAGGAAAAAACGCACTGCAAATGGTGTTAAGGATAAAAGCTGACCATACTGCCGCTCTCCAGTTGCTGCAACAGGTGGGTGGGGTGAGGTAGATGCAGGTTGAATAGTATTGGTCAATTGATTGGTAATACTATTTTTAGTGCTTCACCAATAGATACCATTAGTTCTTTTGTTGCATATCCTATAAATTTTATCAGTCTTTCCTGGGCTACCGAGCGAATTTGAAAACAATCTGCCGAGGACATTTTGGAAAGCATATTATAATTATCAGGAATTATTTGTACCATCCACGGAGCTGCATCGTATTGCTGTTTCCAGTCTGTTACAGGTACTATAATTTTTAATGGCAGTTTACCTAAAGCATTATTATTAACAATTATCGCGGGTCGTGTCTTTTTGATTTCAGCTCCAACTGTTGGGTCAAGATTAATTAACCAGATCTCACCTTGTTTCATAAAATGAATCAGTATCAATTTGGGTGAAAATAGTCAATTCTTTATCATGCTTATAATCATTATAAAGTGTATCTGCCGCGTTTGCCGTTAACTGTTGCTTTTCTTTATTTATAGCATCAAGAGTTTTTTTCATCAGCAGCAACTTTTCTGTGAGCGGAAGCTTGTTCATCTCGTTTATTATTGAAGTCATTGTCATACCGTAAAATTACTGATTTATACACATTTATTGTAGTTTTCCTGAATTTTCGGATGTGGGTGTATTGCGCTATAATGCAGAAGATAACTTTAAATTTACCTACTTTAGCCGCATGGAGCTGGCACATGACCCACCAATTATAAATTCAAGTAAACCGGTACACAGGGCCTGGGCTATGTATGACTGGGCAAATTCGGCATACAACCTGGTCATCACCTCTACTATTTTTCCTGCGTACTATACCGCCATTACTACCACAAAAACTTTAACGGGTGAAACCTCAGACATTGTTTCTTTCTTTGGTTTCAGGTTAAAGAACAGTTCGCTTTTTGACTATTCTATAGCAACTGCCTACCTTATTATTGCGCTGCTTTCGCCGGTACTATCATCAATAGCTGACTACAAAGGCAACAAGAAAGCCTTTATGCGGTTGTTTTGCTACCTGGGGGCAACCGCCAGCTGCCTGCTGTTCTTCTTTAAAAAAGACACGCTTGAACTGGGCGTTATCTGTTCCGCCACGGCTGCGTTGGGATACTGCGGCAGCATAGTTTTTTATAATGCGTACCTGCCTGAGATAGCGCACGAACACGAACGCGATAAGCTGAGTGCACAGGGATTTTCTTACGGCTATGTGGGCAGCGTACTGCTCCAGGTCATTTGCTTTGTTTTTGTGCTGAAGCCCGGTTGGTTTGGCATTACTGATGATA
This sequence comes from Taibaiella sp., assembly GCA_014377675.1. Lineage (GTDB taxonomy): Bacteria > Bacteroidota > Bacteroidia > Chitinophagales > Chitinophagaceae > Flavipsychrobacter. The sequence goes on along the minus strand of JACMPD010000022.1, from coordinate 2,515 downwards.
GTTTCGCGCCCCGGTTGTCTTTTGTATTTGTAGGCTTATGGTGGGTGGGGTTTGCGCAAATTACCTTTTACAAATTGCCAAAGGGTGTGCCGCTTTCCCGGCAGCTCAAACATTCTTTGCTGGCGAACGGCTTTATAGAACTAAGGAAAGTATGGCAGCAGATCAAGCGGCTATCGGTATTGAAAATGTATTTGTTGTCGTTCTTTTTCTACAGCATGGGCGTGCAGACTGTAATGCTGGCAGCCACCATATTTGGCAGTAAAGAGTTAAAGCTGGAGACCACCCAGCTGATTGTGGTAATATTGGTGATACAGATAGTGGCTATCGCCGGTGCATTTATTATGGCTAAGCTCTCAGAGCGGTTCGGCAACCTGCAGGTATTATTCTACGTCGTATTAGTGTGGATAGGCGTTTGTATTGCGGCTTACTATACCGTAACTGCCAACCAGTTTTACGTGGTGGCGGCGGTAGTGGGGCTGGTAATGGGGGGCATACAAGCTCTGAGCCGCAGCACCTACTCCAAACTGATGCCCGCCACGCATGACACCGCATCGTTTTTTAGCTTCTATGACGTGACCGAGAAACTGGCCATAGTGGCGGGCATGTTGTCGTTCGGCCTGATAGACCAGCATGTAAATATGCGCACGGCTATACTGGCGCTGATCACCTTTTTTGCCGCAGGCGCGGTTATATTATTTATTGCTATGAGAAAAGCGGCCAATGAAAAAAGCAGCCTCAGCACAACAGCTGTGTAGTTTGTTTTTAGCCATGTTAATCGTACTTTTTCATCGTTTTTTTGCCTGTGGTAGAAAATTATTATTGCGGGCGGTATAATTTTTAAGGCATTCTGTTTTTACTTAACTTTGAACATATCATGAGGTTATATACAATCAACACCGGTTACTTTAAGCTTGATGGTGGCGCCATGCACGGCGTTGTGCCTAAGAGCATGTGGAACAAGGCCAACCCGGCTGATGAAAATAATATGTGTACCTGGGCCATGCGGTGCCTGCTGATAGAGCATGGCAACTACCGCATATTGGTGGACAATGGTATGGGCAACAAGCAGGATGAAAAGTTTTTCGGCCACTTTCAGCCCCATGGCGATGATACGCTGGAAAAGAGCCTTGCCGAGCACGGCTTTACGAAAGACGATATTACAGATGTGTTCTTGACCCACCTTCATTTTGACCACTGCGGTGGCAGTATAGTGCGGGAAGAAGGCAAGCTGGTGCCGGCTTTTAAAAAGGCGCTGTACTGGACTAACCACAAGCACTGGCAGGAAGCCATAAACCCTAATGAAAGGGAAAAAGCGTCTTTCCTGAAAGAAAATATACTGCCTATAGAAGAAAGCGGGCAGCTCCGTTTCCTGGAGACAGCTGACGGTGACGAGTGGCTGCAGGACATAAGGATAAGGTACTGCACCGGGCATACAGAGTCTATGATGCTGCCACAGATAAAATTTAATGATACCACCATATTATTCTGCGCTGATTTATTGCCAAGCGTGGCGCATATTTCGCTGCCATGGGTAATGGCCTATGACATGCGCCCGGTAGACACCCTGCGCGAAAAGGGCAAAATACTACATGAGGCAGTAGCCAACAATTGGATCCTGTTCCTGGAGCATGACCCCAAAAACGAATGCTGCACCTTGCAACAAACCGAAAAGGGTATAAAACTAAAAGCCACTTTTAAGCTGAGCGAAATTGAGGGGATGAACGTTTAGGGCAACCGCAAGGGATTGCCCCTACGGATAAATCGGTTGGTGACATTGTTGGGGCATATAAATCATTAGTTGCAAAAGGATGTTTAAATGCTTTTAAACAGAAATGGGTACATGCAACGAACAGCCCGCATATGGGTAAAATATGGCAACGTAATTATTACGAACACATAATACGTAATGAAGCATCTTATCAAACTATTTCAGCTTACATTATAAATAACCCTGCAATTTGATATCAGGATAGGTTATAGAGATGAATATATTCACCAAACACAAAATAGAACGTATGACTCTGCAAACGCTTCAGGTGGAGTGTTATGAAACCATCAAGGGTGCTACCATTTGAAGGGCATACTATGAAGTTGCTAAGCGGCCATGCCGGGAGAGCCGGTGTGCGCGCTTAGTTCGTGTTCATGGTGGCAGGGTTGCGGAATAATGTTTGCCGCGGTTAATGCGTTGGTAAGCAGCGACTGTATGTCCATGTCCATGGACGCGGTATGCGGCGTTATGGCCGGCAGCTCTGTTACTATTCCGGCGGGGGGCTGGGTTGCCGCAGGGGCGGCGGGTGGTGTGGCCGGTGACGGTTGTGCGGGCACTTTCGCCGCCGATTTTTTAGGCTCACTTGCTTTTTTGTACTGGGCCAGTATGCGGACGAGTGACGCCAGCATTTTCATCCGGGTTTCGAGTGGCTGCCGCTCCATTTCGGCAGAAATCTTTATTATTTGTTTTTGTATTATTTCATTTGTGGTGGTAAATATGTCTTGTTCGGCCATCTGTTTTGTCCGC
>JACMPD010000206.1 GCA_014377675.1 Taibaiella sp. | reverse complement strand
TTACAAAAAAGCTGACCTACGCTGCCGTGATGAAAAAATTCAAAGACAGTGTAATCGTGCCGCTGATTGACTCAAACGGTGATCAATACGGAACTAAAAATGAGATGACACAGTTCAACCCGGATTCTATAACTAGGTTTGAATTGAAAGAGGACATTTACTTTGATAAAGTCCGGGGAAGGGTTACGACCGAAATTATTGCTTTTGGGCCGGTTAGGGCGTTGAAGAACTCTTCAGGCGTGTTTATAAGTGATTCCCATCCGTTTTTTCTAAATTTTAAAAATTGCCGTGGTTTGTTTGCAGCCAGGGAAGTTGTAGATCCTCAGCGCGATTTGTATAACATCAGCTTCGATGATATATTTATTCAGCACGCTTTTAAATCTTTGATAGTTAAGGAATCAAATCCTGCAAATCAAAGCATTAAAGACAAATTTCCTGAACGTAAGGCTCAAATTAGGGAGTCTAACAGAATCGAGCGCGAGATACAGCGTTACAAAAGAAATTTGTGGAAATTTTCATAGTATTTTTTGAATGAGTTCGGAAGACTGCTACCGTTTACGTAGCAGTCTTTCTTTTTTTTGGAAGTGTTCGTTTTTTGTTTTAGTGCAGTTTTTTTAAACATTTCGGCTAAAATTTCCTTCTTTAATGGTTTATAGCGATATTGTAGCCAATCTCAAATTGTATAGATGAAGCTGTTTTTTCTTGCCTTCTTTTTAGTGGTTAATAGTACTATTTCTTTTAGTCAGTCAACTTTTAAATGTGGTTGGACTACATTTAAAACGTCTACATTGGTTCATGAGTATACTTACAGTTACACGCTACAAGATTCGGTTAAATTCTTTCTGGCTGACAGTGTTAAATATTTTATAGCGCCCGACAGTCAGGCAATACTAAAGGTTGAGTATCCATTCCATGATAAAATTACTTATAAAACTGCCAGCTATCTTAATGATAAAAAGAAAGTAACAAAGTGCGAGGAGTATAAGGATAACCTTGTGACGGGTGTTAAAGATTATAAGTATGATGACAAGGGAAGGGTTATCTATGAGCTTGATGAAAATAAAGTGATTAACCGAACTTATAAAAAAACGTTTGAGTACGTAACGGAGAAGAACGGTGAACAGGTGATTAAAGAGGTCTCTTATTTTAATGGAGCACTGGAGTTTTATACACGTAGTTATTTCAATAAAAACAATCAGAAATACAAAGAAATCAGGCTGAATGACAATAACAAAGACATTGTACATGAGGAGAAATTTATTTACAATGCAGCAGGTAAACTGAAGAGCCGTTCCGTTTATTTCCCGGAATGGAAAGTGACCAAAAACTTCCCCGAAGCCGGTGGGGATGATCCGGATAAGTGTTTTAAAACTAACCCGGTTAACATTTCTGATAAACCCTCTGCCGCTACCAAAATCGGATTTATGAGGAAGTTGCTTACTAAGAACAAATCAATTTTGTTAGATCCAGATTGTCACGAGTTTTCTTATCGTTTTTACAATAGTGATTGTGAAGTAATTGTCAGCACTACAAAGATTAATAACATTAAACAGGTTATTTTCCGCTTTAAAGAACGTATGCATTATTAATATATCGCTGATTTCGATGAAATGGACGCTTTTGTTATTGCTCTCGGTTGTTGGTGCTGTATTTGGTTTTATCACATTATTGCCGCTTAACAATTTTGGCGAGCAGATGGTATGGCTGTTATGCTATATTATTTGTGGGTATTTCATTTTCAGATATGCTGAAGAGCGTTTTTTTCTACATGGGTCCGTATTAGGTTGGTTTAATTTCATTACTACCGCTGTTATTCATTTCTGTTTTTACGGTTTCTATATCTCTTCCCATAAACAGTTTATTAAATTGAACAGTGAGCTGGAGCCCGGTATGAGTCCTTATATAGCTTTGTTGCTTATTGATTTTGCGAAGGCTGTTGTAGCGGTTTTTATCTCAGGTTTTTTTGCAGCGGTTATGGGGCATGGGCTCAAGAAAGTATTTAAGCAGTGATCATTTTTCCGCGCTATAATTCGTACCTTGCGGCACTGTAATATGATTTATGGCTATTATATAATGTATAATATTTAATGTTAAAGATTGGAGTGTTGGGAGCCGGACATTTAGGCAAAATTCATATTGAACAATGGCAGCATATTGGCGGGGTACAACTCGTTGGTTTTTATGATCCTGACAATGATCAGGCGGCCACCACTATTTCCAGGTTTCAGGTACCACGTTATACTGATATCGATACACTTGTGGCCGCAGTAGATGCAGTAGATATTGTGGCTACAACTTCTTCTCATTATCAGCTTGCCAAGAGGTGTTTGCTTGCTGGTAAACATGTTTTTATTGAAAAGCCATTGGCACATACACTTGAAGAAGGCAATGAATTAGTGAAACTTGTAAGGGAGGCGAACGTAAAATGCCAGGTTGGGCATGTGGAGCGGTATAATCCTGCGTTCCTTGCGCTTAAAGATCAGGATGTTCAACCGATGTTTATTGAAGCGCACAGGCTCGCTCAGTTTAATCCACGTGGCACGGATGTATCTGTAATCCATGATCTTATGATACATGATATTGATATTGTTTTGTGCCTTGTAAAGTCTCCCGTTAAAAGAATTTCAGCAAGCGGTGTTTCAGTAATCAGTGAAACACCGGATATTGCAAATGCCCGTATTGAGTTTGATAACGGTTGTGTGGCTAACCTTACTAGTAGCCGCATCTCGTTAAAAAAGATGCGCAAAGTGCGGCTTTTTCAGCGTGATGCCTATATTGGTATCGACTTTTTGGAAAAGAAGACAGAGATTATCAGATTGAAGGAGAATGGTATGCAGAATGGGATGATGGATTTTCCGATTGAAATAGGTAATGGCGAAACTAAAATAATTTCAGTGCAGATGCCTGAGGTTACTGAAGTGAATGCAATAAGAACGGAGCTTGCTGATTTTGCCCGATCCATTGTTAATAATACGCCTGCGAGGGTATCAGTAATTGACGGATATAAGGCGATGGATGTCGCACATCAGATACTTAAAAAAATGAACCTGCATAACGAGATGCACAATGTTTAACAACCTTTTGCGTTATCGTAACGAATGATCAGAGCAATGTACAATATTGATATTTATTTTAGGTATATATTTATTGCGGTTTTTTCATGCTGCATCTTGCAAAGTTGCACAATAGTGAACCCTAAGGAGATGACCCCTACCTACGTACATATTGATTCCTTTTCTTTTAAAAGAGACTCATCTGTATCATTGTCTCTCTCTAATTCACATCAAATCAATTCCGTGTGGGTCTACTATAATGATAACCCTATTGGTGTTTACGATCTTCCTGCTACCTTCCCCGTTAACGCTACGGGGTCAGGTAAAATTTCAGTCTATCCTGGCGTTCCGGTTTCAGGTCTTAACAGTTTCCTGGCAAGGTATCCGTTTTATGCCGCTGATACATTTACGCTGACGGCGCAACCCGGGACGATAGTTGCCCACAAGCCTGTTACCCATTACTTTTCAAATACAAGGATTTATCCGCAAACATCAATAAATTTTGATTTTAATATTACCAGTTTCACTCGTAGTGATGGCACTGTGGATATGGGTGTTACAAATGACAGTACGCAGGTATTTGAAGGTTTGGGTTCCGCTATTATTTCTTTAAAGGCACCAAAAGACACGTTATCAGAAAGTTATTGTACTATTGATTTTTCTATACCGGCTAATACAGCTGCATATATTGAACTAAACTATAAAAATACCGCCCCGTTTTACTTGGGCCTAAGATCTAATCTTTCTGGCGGCATAGTTTATAAAAGGTACTTGTCAGGCATTTATCCATCAGACCATTGGCAAAAATTTTACCTTGCAGTAAAGGATTTTGTTGCTCAATATACGGGCGATACGTATACACTGTTTATAAAGGCTGATCTTCCTGCTGGGCAGGAAAGCGGTACGGTTTTATTAGACAACATTCAACTTGTTTATTTCGATTAATTGAGAATGCTCCTTAGCCTAGAAAAAAGAAACGCTATCAGACAATTATTGATGCTCGACTATGCGGCATCAGCGCTGTCATGGCTGCTTTTTTTTATGTATAGGCAGCATCTGCTTACTGGCATGGGCTATGTTGATACATTGAATTTATTTTTGCCGCGCGATTATGTTAATACATTATTGTTAATACCTGCCGGTTGGTTTATTTTGTATCTTTTATCTGGTACCTATTTCAACCTTTACCGAAAGTCAAGGCTAAACGAAATCAACCGAACCCTTATTTCGTCAATCATAGGGTGTACTATTGTTTCAGTTATAGTGTTTTCTGACGATAAGGGTGATTATTCCTATTTCACCAATGCAATAGGTCATTACTTATTTATACAAACCATTTTTACTTTAGTTTTCAGGTTGCTTTTGATGTACAAAGTGAAACTTAACCTTGTGAAAGGCAAAGTTGGTTTCAACACATTGATAATTGGCGGTAACCAGCAGGCAATCAATATTTACCACCAGGTGAGGGACAACCCAAAAGTCTTAGGTAATTTTTTTCTTGGTTTTATCTATTCTAATAAAGAGGCCAGCAATGGCATGAGTAAGTTTTTGCCGCAGTTGGGTCATTTGTCCCAGCTTGAAGACATCATTGACAAGCACCAGATAGAGGAAGTAATTGTTGCAGTGGATTCCTCGGAGCACCATTTGCTGGAAAACATATTAACGAGGCTTTGTTACCGCCCCGTTGTGGTAAAGGTACTGCCTGATTATTACGATATATTAAGCGGTTCAGTGAAGACAAGTAATGTCTATGACGCGGTACTGATACACATACATCCTGATTTGATGCCAGACTGGCAGCGGGTTTGTAAGCGTTTTATAGATATCATCATTTCGGGCATCGCACTGCTGGTGCTATCGCCATTTTTGTTGTTCACGGCTATTATGGTTATGCTTTCTTCAAAAGGGCCTATAATCTATAAACAGCAACGGATAGGGCTTTTCGGGCGTCCCTTTTATATTTTTAAGTTCAGGTCAATGTTTTTGGATGCGGAGCGCGAGGGACCGGCACTCAGCAGCAAAACAGACCGGCGCATAACCAGGTGGGGCAGGTTCATGCGGAAATGGCGTATAGATGAAGTACCTCAGTTTTTCAATATTCTCATTGGTAATATGTCATTAGTGGGGCCGCGCCCGGAGCGTAAGCATTATATAGACATAATAAGTACTGCACATGCACATTATAAATATCTGCATAAAGTGAAGCCAGGGCTTACGTCGTGGGGTATGGTGCAGTTTGGCTATGCCGAAAATGTTGATGAGATGATAGAGCGGATGCGGTACGATCTGCTGTATATTGAAAATTGTTCTCTTGCTCTTGATGTAAAAATTATTTTATATACATTTATTGTTATTTTCCAGGGCAGGGGTAAGTAATTCGGTTTTAGAATCAGCATTTTTCATATTTCCAGTTTTGGCCCTTTCCATTTTCAATCCATTCAACAGCTTGGGCCATCCGTTTGTTACGGGCCGTTTCTGTTTTTGCTTCCTCCAGCCACTTGTGAATAGGCGAGGGCCTCGAAATTTTCTTTGGCTTTTGGCACATCACATCCGCCAGAGCTGCGGCAAAGTATTCAGGCGTCTCAATGGTTTTTACACCAGGTGCCTTCTGCTTCTTCGGTATTTTTACCCCGTCTTCATTCAGCTTCATAGCTGCTTTTATGTACCTGATCAGTGCATCGTCCGGTGGCAGATCCGCCATTGTTTGCAGCTTACCCAGGTTCCCCATAGTCTGCTTGTCTTTCAAGGTAAGCAGTTGATCAGCATCTTCAATCAGTGAAGCTTTCCAAAAGCCGAAAGTAGCATGTTCTTTGAAAGCCGCCATATTGCACATAATAGCTCCCTTGTATGCAAAGACAGGGAAACTCACTTCCAGGTCTCTTCTACATCAGGGCAGGTACTATGTATCAGCTGGCGCAGGTGCGCCGGTATTGGCTGTGCAAAGGAGGCAATTTTCCCCATATATTCGTCTACACGCGGATCTGTATGGTTCATGTTTTATATTATAATTGTTAAAAAAGACACCCTCTTATCTATTGGTAGTTTTGGATGAATTTACTCCTTTGTTTTGTTTTCTTGTTTACGCCACGGGCAAAGCCTGCATATGTACAATAATAGAGCACGAAGGTCGTTAGCAATATAATTACCGATAAAATGAGAATTGACTTGTTCATTTTTTTACTCATGTCCGGGTATTTTCCCTTGATTCACCGTCTCAAGTAAAAATACGCCTTTTTTGATTTTGAAGTTTTACTTTTGGGTTGTAATCCTCGTTTATGTATTCTTTTGCTACGTTGTCCGCTCAGTTTGAGGAGCGTTTTATTTCCGCTCTGCCTTTCCCGGCTGCCCCGGTTACTTTGTATGATCCGTGCAGGTATCTGTTGGCATTAGGGGGCAAGCGTATAAGGCCGGCATTGTGCCTGATGGCAAATGAACTGTTTATGGAAATAAGCGATGATGCCTGGTACGCAGCGGAGGCTATTGAGATTTTTCACAATTTCACTTTAGTACATGATGATATCATGGACAAGGCGCCTACCCGGCGCGGGCAGCCTGCAATACATGAGCGGTATGGGCTGGCAACGGGTATACTAAGCGGAGATGTAATGTGCATTTACGCATATGAGCGGTTGGCGTATATCAAGAATGCGCTTCCGCAGGTACTGCAGCTGTTTAACCGTACTGCTATTGAAGTCTGTGAAGGGCAGCAGCTCGATATGGATTTTGAGCAGCGAAATGATGTAACCCTTGAAGAGTATATACATATGATAACGCTTAAGACTTCTGTATTACTTGCTTGTTCCCTTAAGATCGGCGCGTTAGTAAGCGGTGGCTCAGGGGATAATGCTCATAAGTTGTATTCTTTTGGTAGAGATATGGGTATTGCGTTCCAGTTGCAAGATGATTTTCTGGATGCGTTCGGTCAGCCGGGCCTCACCGGTAAGCAGTCAGGGGGAGATATACTTGCTAATAAAAAAACATACTTGCTGGTGTCGGCGCTCAAATATGCTAATGACGCACAAAGGCGGGCTATAACACAACTACTCAGCACCGATGCTCCAACCAAAGTTGCCGATATCCTTGCGCTCTATCGTGCTACTGGCGCTGATGAGCGTTGCCGCCAAGCAACTGCTGACTATACCCGTCATGCATTTGACTGTCTTGAGGAGGTTGCAATACCCTCAAAACGGAAGCAACCGCTTCTGGAACTGGCTACAATGCTACTGGGCCGAAATAAGTAGTCAAGCCCTCCATAAAGTTCTGTCCCGGCCTTTATTAGAGCCAAAGATGAGGTGGATGATAAGGGTGACAGCCATCGCAATGAAAATAGTGCTACATATTTCATTGGCAGCCTTATTTGTAATGAAAGGAAATATAGTACCTATAAATGCGCCTGTTGAATAGCCGCACAGCATACCTATAATGATAGCAATTATATAGCCAACGTGACGACGGCGCATAACAATGGTACTTAAAGCGCCGCCTGTGGCGCCAAGTAGTATGGTTATCATCAGGACTTCCCAGTGGGGGAAAAGTTCAGCGATTGAGAAGTAGGAAAGGTACATAGTTGCAGGTCTTATAAATACGCATATTTTTACAAAAATACAATATTTATTTATTATTTCCCGCGCAGGTTTTGTTATGTAATAGGGCGGTAATTATGGTTAGTATTGTATACCGCACTCATTTTAAACAGGACGCTATCGCCATACTTAAAGACGGCGTCACATTTAAACTCATCGTTTTGTTCTGTCCAGTTGATGGTTAAAATAGGTTTTGTATCAGGCTGAATCAGCATCATGAACTTTACCACAGGTGCGGAAGTAAGTACTATTTTCCGAGATATATTATGCGCAAGCATTTCTTTCACAATTTCCATCATACATACACCCGGCACCACGGGCTGTGCCGGGAAGTGTCCTTTAAAAATGTCATGGTTTGCGTTAACCAATAATGTACAGGTATAGGTGTTTTGCGCTGCAAGATCATTAATGCAGGTGTACAGATTGTTGTAAAGCATGTTGTGTAGTTTTGGCAGATTCGGTAAACCCTGGCTTTATACTATTCTATTTTATAGTTTTTCGTAAAGTGCGCGGAGTTTTTCTTTGTTCATTATTGATTGCCAGTCTTTGCCCAATGCATTTTCCCACAGCGGAGCCATGCCAAGTGATACATTAATCATCGTTTCAAAGTCGGCATCGCTGAGCCCTTTGGTAATACCTTCCGGAATATATATATTGTTTCTGGCTACCATTTTATGGAATGTGGCTACTCCTTCAGGGTAGTATTCTTCCAGGTGGTTAAATACAATACAGTTGCCAATTCCATGCTTTGTGCCCAGCAGGTAACCAAGTCCGTAGCTTACAGCATGTGCCACACCCACCTGGCTGTACGCAATGCTCATACCGCCGGCAAAAGATGCCATCATCAGCTGCTCATCGCTTTCATCGTTCCATTCACTTTTGTGCAGAAAAACCTCTTCGCATAAATCCTGTGCTTTTTCGCCATAGGAGCGGCTGAACTCGTTGATAAATGTACCTTTCAAAGACTCCACGCAATGTATAAAACAATCCATGCCGGTATAAAACCGCTGGTTGGCAGGAGCGTCTTTGATTAGAGCGGGATCTAATACTATCTGGTTGAAGGGTGTGAAGTCAGAATTCATACCCAGTTTGCGGGTAGGGCCGGTAAGTACTGTGGTGCGGGAAACTTCTGCGCCGGTACCTGAAAGGGTAGGGATGCCCGCCTTGTATACCGATGGGTGCTTTACCAGGTCCCAGCCCTGGTAATCCTGCGCCTTGCCCGGGTTGGTCATCATGATAGAAACGGCCTTGGCGAGATCCATAGCTGAGCCACCACCAATACCTATAACACCTGAAACAGTGCCCGCTTTGTCTTTGAGCATTTGTGCAAGCTCATCAACATAGCTTGTTTTAGGCTCATGCGTTACGTCTGCTATTACCAATATGTCGTTCCCTCTTATGGGTATACGCGCTTTTAGTTCGTTGTTAGTTTCAAAATAATGGTCAAGCAGGTACACCATTGGCGCATCACCCTTGCGTTGTGGCGCAAGTATTTCATCAAGCTGATCAAAGCAGCCCCTGCCATACACCACATAATCAACCATTTTAAAATTGCGGAATTTCATATCGTCTCTTTTTTATTTTGCGTATGTCCTTTTATCAGGCTGCATCAAAAGTACAATTTTTGATTGTTCCGAAAGCCGAATTTTACCTATTGACCAGTAGTTTTATGCTTTTGTGCATTCCTGCAACTGAAAGATTGACAATGTATATGCCTGCCGGGAAGGACGCAACCGGTAATGCTACCTTATGGCGGCCTTCCGGGCATTGGGGCAGCACATGTTCATAAATTTTATTGCCTGCCATGTTCATAAGGGAGATGTTTACCGGTTCGCTTTGGCCGAGGTTAAAATACAGGTTGGTTTCATCGGTTGCCGGATTTGGGTAAAGAGCCGCATTTTCAGTTGCCCCTGCCAGTTCTTCCACATTAAGGTAAAACGGAAGGGCCACACTATTCAATATGGTGCTGTCGCTGTGCCTGATTAATAGCATTGTGACGTTCAGCTTGGCGGGCTGCCAGGCCGGGTCAATTGTAGTGGACATGGTGTAATTATAGGTATTGCCTGCCAGCATATTAGCGGGCAGCAGGCCTGCCTGCCCTTCAAGAGCATTTTTATTCCCAACCCTTCTCGTCCATCAGCCGCTCCGCCCTTATAATGTCTTCGGGTGTATCTATTTCAACACCCATGTAGGTAGTAACGGCCATTTTTATGGGGACATCATACTCCAGGAAGCGAAGGCACTCTATTTTTTCTGCGGCTTCAAGCGGGGTGATGGGCCATGCGGTAAATTCCATCAGTGCTTTTTTGCGGAATGCGTATACGCCAATATGTTCGTAATAATAGATGTCTATTTCTTTATTGCGGGCATAAGGAATAATACTCCGGCTAAAAAACAGTGCGTTTTGTGAATGTGACAGCGCAACTTTCACATAGTTAGGGTCTGCAACCAGTTCATGGTCTTTAAGTTGCTGCACCAGCGATGCAACCTGTACGTTTTCGCCGCCGCTTCTTGTGAATAACTGAAGCAGCAATGATAACGGATCTTTCTGAACGAAGGGTTCATCGCCCTGTACGTTTACGAATACGTCAGCGTCTATGTCTGCCGCTACTTCTGCAATCCGGTCTGTTCCGCTTTCAAAGATACCCCGGCTTTTCACAGCTTTGCCGCCATATTGTTCAATTTCTGCTATTATTTCGTCGCTGTCTGAAACGACAATCACCTCGTTGAACAAACCGGTTTTCAACACTGATTCCCAGGTGCGCCTGATGACGCTTTTACCTCTTATTTGTGCCAGCAGTTTGGCTGGGAAACGGGTAGCCCCCAGGCGTGCCGGGATGAGCGCGATAACTTTCATGCTATAGTATTATGAATTGAATAGTTAGTTTGATGTTTTCAGTACGCCTGTTACAAACAGTACCCAGCCCCCTATGAAACACAAGCCGCCAAGCGGTGTCAACAGCCTGCCAATTGTGGGTATATGAATGTTCCGCGCTTCCAAAAGAGGGTACACGTAAAGTGTGCCACTGAACAGTACAATGCCAGAGATAAACATAAGCATTGCCGCATCTACCGATTTAAATGGAAATGCAGACCAAACAATGCCAAGTAAAATTAAAGCAAAACTGTGGTAAAACTGATAGGTGACGCCCTTTTGGAATACCTCTATTTTTTCGGGTGTGAGTGTTTTTGCCAGCCCATGGGCGGCAAATGCCCCAAGTAAGACCGCGAGGCCCGCGAAGATAATGCCTGCCGTTATTGCCGGTTTATACATGCTGTTATAATTTGCTCAAAGGTAGCGAGTGAAATGTTTTCTGTTTGTAAAATATAATGCGCCATTTCATAATAGGCGCGCCTTTTAACCAGCATATTAGCGAGCAGGGCAGGTACATCGTCCTTGTCCTGCAGCAGGGGGCGCATGTCTATGGTATTGCGCATGTTACAGAGCAAGTGCTCCGTTTGTGCTTCCAGGTATATGGTAGTGCCCGCATTATTCATCAGCTCCATATTGTTGTGGTAGCAGGGCGTGCCGCCGCCGCAGGCTATTATGGTTCCGGGCTTAGCTTCGGCTACCAGCCGGCTGAGGTGTTCCCTTTCTTTTATCCTGAACCACTCTTCGCCATAATCGCTGAAAAGACTGGTGATAGATGAGCGTTCCGAATAAACAATATAACGATCAAGATCAATATAGGGTACATGAAGATGCCTGGAGAGCAACCTGCCCCAGTGCGACTTGCCAGCGCCCGGCATCCCTATCAGGAACACCAGGCTCACTGCTTACCGTTTATAAACTTCCATAAAAGCAGCATCCCCATTTTAGCTGCCATTTCTTTATTGCGTTCCCGGTCATAGAAGAAATGTTGCACTTTCGTTAACACCCGGTCTTTGTTGGCTACTGCCATCCATACAGTACCTGTTTTCACGCGTTCGGTGCCGCCATCGGGTCCTAATACGCCACTAACGGCCAGGGTGTAGTCGGTGTTTAATATTTTTAAGGCCCCGGTCGCCATTTCAATGACTGTTTCTTCACTTACTGCGCCTTTCTGTTCTATTGTTTCTTTTTTTACTCCCAGCACATTTTCTTTTACCTCGTTGTCATAAGACACAATACTGCCCTTGAAATAGGTTGATGACCCGGGTAACTGTGTTATCAGGTGGCCAATATAGCCGCCTGTACAGCTTTCTGCAAAACCAAAAGTCTTGCCGTTACCCTGCATGGTTGTTCCAAGAAGGCTTTCAAGCGTAACATCTTCGTTCGCAATTACAATATCACCGAGTGTGGTCACCAGCTGGTTTTGCAGGTTCATCATTTCTGCTTCAAGTACTGCAACTTCAGCGCCCTTACCTGTAAGCCTAATTTTTACGAAGCCGCTGTCAGGCAGGTAGGCAATTTTTATATGTTCCGGAAGGGCTGCTTCAAAAGGCATCAGTCTTTCGGCTATAAAACTTTCCCCTTCGCCGGCCGTAAAAACGGTTCTGTGAATAATGACGTCGCCTTCAGCCAGTTGTTTTAGTCTCGGCAGTGCTTCTACCTCCATAATGTGCTTCATCTCAAACGGCACACCGGGAAGTGATATAATGATCTTTCCATTTTTTTCAAACCACATACCCGGCGCTGTACCCAATTTATTGAATAATACCGTGCAATTATCCGGCACTTCGGCCTGCTTCATGTTGCGGGCAAGTATTGGCCGGTTGCGGCGGCCGAAAATCTCTTTCAGGTGTGCAGCTACCTCTTCATTGACCGTTAGCGTGCCGCCGAAGTATTCACAAAGCAATGGTTTGGTAATATCATCAGAAGTTGGCCCCAAGCCGCCGGTGAGTATGATAAGCGACGCTTTCAGCCACTCTTCGTCAAGCGCGTTTAGAATGGCCTCACGGGTATCCCCAACTGCCACCCTGCGCAATACGTTTATGCCCAGGTGATTAAGTCGTTGCGCTATCCAGGCTGAATTAGTATCTATCGTTTGGCCTATCAGCAACTCATCTCCAATGGTTATTATTACGGCCTGTATATTATTCATAGTATAGTCGGTTTTCGGGTGTATTTATTCTACCGTAAAAAATGGCTTCAGCCGGTCAAACAATTCCGGGGGCATTTCCACTTTTTTCTTTTCTACCGGGTCAAAGAAAACCAGGGTGGTTACGCCCTTGTTTAAAAATACGCCTTCTTCATTGTACAACTCCGTATGGAACTGAATTTTTGATGACTGCGGCAATTCCTTGAGTATTGTTTTTACGGTAATTAACTCATCATACAGCGCAGGACGATAATATTGTACGTTTAGCTCCGCGACAGGCATCATTATACCCATTTCTTCCAGTTGCCGGTAAGTAAACCCCAGTTGCCGGATAGCTTCAGCCCTGCCCACCTCGTAGTAGAGTGCATAGTTGCCGTAGTAGAGATACCCCATCTGGTCGGTTTCTCCATATCTTACTCTTATGTGGGTGGTTGCTGTAAACATGGTCTGGTCTGTGGTGTAGTCGGGTTAAGCGGCCGGGCTTATTTTTTAATCCTGTCCGCCTCCTTAATAGAGTAGAGGCTTGTGGCCTGTGTAAGGCAGGTGACCGTAAGGTCATTAATGCAAAGGTGCGCGGGAAGGGTAGCGCAATACCAGGTGATATCTGCTATGTCTTCAGCGAGAATCGGTTTAAATTCTGCATATACATTTTTGGCGCGATCTTCATCGCCCTTAAACCTGACGAGAGAAAATTCAGTTTCTGCCATGCCGGGATGGATGCCGGTGACCTTGATGCCATAATTCAGCAGGTCTATTCTCATAGCCTGGTTGAGTGCGTCAACGGCGAATTTTGTAGCGCAGTACACATTGCCGTTTTTGTAGACTGTTTTTGCTGCGGTGGAGCCTATATTAAAGATATGGCCCGAAGCCTGGCTGGTCATTATTGGGGCTACCATACGGGTAATATAGAGTAAACCCTTAATGTTAGTATCTATCATTATTTCCCAATCATCAATATCTCCGTCCTCTATTGAACTGAGCCCGGCGGCCAGGCCGGCATTATTCACCAGGATATCAATGCGGTCTACCTGCGTTTTCAGGTGATTGATGGCTGTTTCCACCTGTTTCCTGTCTGTTATGTCAAAAGCGAGCGTAATTACTTTCGCGTTATATGCCTGTTCAAGTTCCGCTTTCAGCTCGGCCAGCCTGTTTTCCCTGCGACCCGCCACACAAACGGTATAGCCGTTTTGCGCAAACCGTACCGCAATAGCCCTTCCAAAACCCGATGTCGCCCCCGTCACTAATATTGTCTTGTTCATTTCCCTAAAGCATGTTAAGCCATGGCAAAGATAATATGTTTCCCGAACGGTATCGGTAAATTAACGGCGCACAGTAAAAAATTGGGGGCACTTCAGCGTGGAAACGAGACCGCCACGCATGGTTCGTGGTGGTTAAATTATATATAATTTAAAAATATTATTTCCCTGTATTTGCACCGGTTACAATGCTATCTATGGTATTACCATGCATATATTGATATATAACCTTGTTTGACTTGCTTTTAGGTGCTGTGGGTAAAGTAAAATCAGCATATATGCCATTACCCGGTATGCGTTCTATCTTTTTATTCATCCAATATGCGTTTTTCTTATAACCGGCGTCTTCATGATAGATAAATAGGCAAGTACCATTTGCTATCGCATCAATAATAGGTTTCTTTAACTCATTGCTGATGGCGGGGCAACCCCAGCTGCGGCCGAGCTTTTCGTTGCATGATATAAATTTTTCACACACATAGTCTGCGCCGTGTACGACTATACCGCGCTCTAAAGCCGAATTATTGTAGCCGAAGTCCATACCATTAAGGCGGAGCGATATGCCGTGGTCTCCGTTATAAGTGTCACCGGTT
This sequence comes from Taibaiella sp., assembly GCA_014377675.1. GTDB lineage: Bacteria > Bacteroidota > Bacteroidia > Chitinophagales > Chitinophagaceae > Flavipsychrobacter. The sequence goes on along the minus strand of JACMPD010000206.1, from coordinate 21,526 downwards.
ACATAGAAGCCCAGGCTACTCTGATGCGAATTTTCGGTATTTGAAAATTTTACTGCACATGCTTCGCCTGATCCCTGCCCGTGCGCTACATAGGTATTAAATAATACTTTGCAGGTGGTAAGGTCTATTACCCACAGCCGGTTTTCAGTAGACGGCAGGTTAAAGTCGCATATCGACAATACTTCTTTGTCCATGTTCAGCTTATCGGCATTGCGAAGATTTAAGTAACCGGTTAGTGCTTTTGAAAATACGTCATAAGAAAGACGCTCACAATTACTAAAATCTATTTGTTTGTAAACAGCGTCGATATATGCCGAAACCTGATTCTTGTACAAGACAGGAGATACTTCGTCAGCCGATACTACCTTATAAGAAAACGCTATAAAGAAGTACACACTGAAACACACAAATAGTTTCTTCATTTATTTATTTAATTTCGTGAACAATAAAAAGGAGATAGACGGTGTGTGTAGAGGAACAAAGATAAGGATATAATTCATTTTAACCAATACAGCATCGGCTTTTAACGATAGATTAACCAACCACTAGTCCTCCTAAAAATTATCACACGTATTTCGGAAATCACCCGTCAGGGGGTAACTCCCAGCATTTTCTGATGGATACGCGGCAGCCAACGCAGAGCCGGAGGGCGGGCATAGTGCTTTTTTGCAATAGTTACCAATCGATATGATTATCTATAAATTCAATCAGGCTGTTGGCCATATCCTGCTGCTCTTTTCTTTTTGGGTGGCCGGGCGTGTTTTTATATTTTAAAAAATGGGTGTACATATTTCTATCATTGCATTGTTGCACCGCTTTTAATATATAGCTCTGCCAGGTGGTGTCCTTTGTAGCGTCCATACTGCCGAGGGTGCAGATGATGGATGCGGCGGGATATTTTTTCCTGATGTTCGCAATGAAATTTTTGTATGCATTGATAATAAACTCGCCCTCTGGCGGCGTGCTGCCAAACCGTGCTTTGAATTGCGCGTGATCTTTTTTATTTACGAGCCAGGAATCGTTTTGCATCAGATCTATGACCACAATGCCGGGTTTGTGCTCCTCAAAGTTCCATTTATTTACTGAATCAGTCTCCTCGGCCCTGTCATACATATCCGGCATTATAAGCGGGAACCAACTGAGCATGAGCCCTATGCCGCTTTTGGCTACGCAGGTGTAGCGGGCATTGTAGTAGTGGCGCGCGATTATGGCCGCATAGGAATAATAGTTGTTCTCAAATTCGGCGGCACCGGAATCACCGGCGCTATCATCTACACTATACCCGGCGGTAATGGAATTGCCATAAAATTCAATACGATGCTGATGAGGATTGCCAGGTGTGCCCATTATAACAGGCGTCTTTGCCGGCAATTCAAAGCCATAAAACCAGGTTTTGCCCCACTTACTTTCCGTGAGCTTGAACAACTGCGCCACATGTTTTTCATTTTTCAGATGGGTAGCGAGCGTGTAAAGTTGCAGTGCGGTAACAGGGTGTATTTTTTGGATGGGTTTGCCATCAATTATCACGTAGTAGTAATTTTCGCCCTTTTCATCGCTCAGCCACGCCTTCAACTCCGTGCCTTTAAAACGTATGGTGGCTGATGTGCCGGGCCAGGTGAATTGCGCAGCGGAACCAGTAAAGTTAACCCTTCCCTCATATTCAATAGCTGCGCTTCTCGCGCCTATTTTAACGGGCGTTCCTGCACAAGGCTGCAGGCACAGCAAATAACAACCCACGGTAAGCAGGAAACGGACAGACCAAATCATAAATCAGATTTTTGTTTTGTTTTTATTAACGCCAGTAATGCGTTTACAGTTTGGTTTATTTCATTAAGTGTTTGCTCGTCGCATATCTCGCCGGCTGCATTCATTTTTGACCTTATGTAGGAAAGCAATAATGTACATTGCTCCGGTAGATCTGTGGAAATAACCCTGAGGGTAAGTTGTAGTGAGGCGTGGGCTTTATCGCCACCTGTAGCGGCGGTAATGAGCGCGACCGGTTTGTTGATGAACTCACCGGAAGACACCGTCCAGTCCAATGCGTTTTTGAGGGAGCCCGGAACACCAAAGGCATATTCGGGCGAGCAGATGAGCACGCCATCTGTATCGGCTATCAGTTTGCGGAACGCAACTACCGTTTCAGCTGGCTGGCTGCTGTCATCAAAATGCGGCAGCTTGCCAAGCCCCTCATAAACTATAAAATCAGCGCGGTCCCCTGCCAGCGCTATAGCTGTGGCTATAACAGCGTGGTTTGAAGACCTGGCCCTGAGACTGCCCGGTATGGCTAAGATGGTAGGTTTCATTGCGGGAACGAAGTTATTATGATTTCCCGATTGTTGACTATACATTCCTTTTCATTACCTTTATTGTAGTTATGATGAAACCTGTTTTCTTTTTATTGTTGCTATGTACGGGTGCCGTTAATTTATTCGGCCAGCGATACGTTTTTTACCTGCATGGTGCTATTGTAGAGTATCAGGGCAGGAATGCAGTGGATAAATCGAGGGGGTTTGGTGCTTACGAATATGATAGTATCATAAACGCTTTCAGAAATGAACAATTCACCGTTATTTCGGAATGCCGCCCCGCTAATACCGATGTGAAATTATACGCCCGTAAAGTGGCCGGGCAGGTGGACAGCCTGCTGACTAAAGGAGTAAAGCCCGGAAACATAACCGTAACAGGCGCATCAAAAGGCGCTGCCATAGCCATGTACGTGGCCACCTATGTGCACAACAGCGCCGTAAACTATGTATTTATGAGCGCCTGCAATGAAAGCCCCGGCAGTATGGGCGATGTGAGTTTTTGCGGCAACATATTATCAATATATGAAGCCACCGACGATATGGCGGGAAGTTGCCTTACATGGAAGAAAAGATCAAAGCTTAACGTACCCAACTTTAAGGAGATAAAGCTGCAAACCGGCAGAAAGCACGGCTATCTCTACAAGCCGCTGCCGGAGTGGGTAGGGCCTTGTGTTACATGGGCTAAAGGGATATATAAGTAGTTAACAGGGCAGTTGAAAATATAGGATACTTTTTGTTTTTTGGTATACCTTTACACCGCTGATAATGGCTGTATATCATAACTTACATAGTCTCCCCCGTTTCCATGATGCCGTGCTTACGGTAGGCACTTTTGATGGCGTACACAAAGGACACAAGGCAATATTGAACGAAGTGGCCGCCCATGCCGCTGCCGCAGGCGGGGAGAGTGTACTGATCACCTTTGACCCGCACCCGCGAAAACTGCTTTTCCCGCATCAGCCACTGGGCATTATAACACCGCTGGCCCAAAAGCTACAGTTGATACAAGAGGCAGGCATAGCGCATGTGGTGGTGATACCATTTACACGGGAGTTCGCGAACTGCTCGGTTAAAGACTATATAGAAAAAATATTGGTGAATTTAATACACCCCAAAAGCATAGTACTGGGTTATGATCATCGTTTCGGGCATGACAGGCTGGGTAATATTGATACGCTGAAGCACTATGCGCAAAAGCACAACTATGAGTTGATAGAGATACCAGCCCAATTGATAGATGAAGCGGCGGTAAGCTCCACCCGCATACGTAAAGCCATAAAAGACGGCAGAATGGAGGAAGTGGCGCACATGCTGGGCAGGCAGTATCCGGTAAAGGGTACAGTTGTGCACGGCCGCAAACTGGGCCGTACCATAGGCTACCCAACCGTAAACCTGGAGCCGCTGGATGCAGAGCAGATAATACCGGCAATGGGCATCTATGCCATACAGGCCATACACAATGCGCAGCTATACAACGGTATGCTCAGCATTGGCTTCAACCCTACAGTTACTGATAAAAAAGAACTGAAGATTGAAGCGAATCTTTTTGATTTTGACCAGGAAATTTATGGCGATGAAATTGAAATCGCTTTTGTAAAAAAGCTAAGGGATGAACGGAAGTTTGATTCCCTGGAAAGCCTCAGGCGTCAGCTTCATGCTGATAAGCAGGATTCGCTGAAGGTTTTGCACGAACTGACCTGATAAAGATATTAACATCGCTCCAGGGAAGTGCCTGATTAATTGTAGCCGGAAAAGGCTAATTTAGTTCCTGAAATCACCTGCCTAATATTATGATTACATCAAAGCGCCAGTTAATTGATGAGCAAACCTCGCCCCTGCACCGTATAATGTGGCTATACAATGCTGATGAACCACAAAAACGGACTTTTGAAAATAACATATGTGCCTTTCATATAGGCAACGGATACTTCCTGAGCGTGGCGCACAACCTGCGGATGCAGGCGGGCTATATAAAGTCTATTGATGAGGCTATGTATCAAAAAGAGATATTATATAAACTGGACGGTTCTCAAAAGGTGTTTATGGATCAGCATTATTTTACTGATGACTATACACGCAAAATGTACATTAACCATGCTGATGCTGCCGCTATACAGGGCATAACAGCTATTTTGAAGCAAAAGCGATTTGACACGCGCTGGGTAACACTGGCGGAAAAAGGAATCTGTAACCCGCATGTGGTGGTGCAGTTCAGGGATAACAGTTTTTATAATAATCCCTCCCTTACTTTGGGCATTCCGCCGCACAAGGTTATATTTGAGCCCGAGGCGAAAAAATATACGTTCTTACTTGAGGTAGAGCTTATTGAAGCGTTTTACAGCGCAGATATTGCCCTGTACAGGATAAAAAACGCCCCTCAGGATGTAATTTCCCGGATACCTGAAATTGACCTCAATTTTGAGTTTCTGGAAGACGACCCCGGCAGCCTGCACTGCCTGCAAAGCTCGCCCAACAGCCCTGCCGGCCGCCTGCTCAATGAAGCCAAACTGGAGGGTATTATGGATCAGTTCACCACCTTTCCTGATGAGATAGGCGGCAATTATATATTTGAGGGGCTTCGGTATCTTATAAAGGGATACTTCAGGTTTGGCTCTTCGGGCGCGCCCTATGTAATGTATGACGCCCTACATGGCAGGTACGTGGCCAATGCCATACAGAGTGAAGCCAGTGGCATTCAGCTTTCTATAAAGAATGACCGGGAGGGAAATTTTCAATATATTAATGCCGTGGCTTCTCCCCTTTATTTGATAAAAGACGCACTGGAAAAGTATTTGTAAAACATAGATGCAAGGCCAATTTTTTCCTGTATATTCATTGAATAACATGCATTAATTCGTTAGGTAAATGCTATGCCGCAAAACCTCTTTCCCGGCACACAAACGCCGGAGTTGTGCCACACTTCGGTACTATGGCACACCTGAACCCCAATATAACAACAACCACACATTTTTATTACCTTTATTCTATGCTAAAGCATCTGATAATTATAATTTTGTTACTGTGCGGCAGCGGGGTGCGCGGGCAGGTGACGGAGCCTGCTATGCTGTGGCTGAAGGTAATAAGGGGAGAGCGTAGTTATAAGTTCCCTACTGCGGTAACAGCAACACCTGATGGCGGCTTTACAGTTTCTATACAGTCAGCGTCAGCTACAACTTCCCGGCATCCGCATCATCATAAACGACAATCTGGGTGGTAAAGTGCTCAGCCAGCCCCTTACCGCTCCCCAAAGACGCAATAGATGTCAGCGCCCTGCCCACGGGAGTATATCTTTATTCAATCTATACCTCAGCCGGGCTGCTGCAAAATGGCAGGCTAGTGAAATACTGAGCTACAAAAGCCTCCGCTACTCATTCACCAGCAATGATTATTGATATTACGCCCGTGCGGTATAGTAAATTATTTGTGCCGCTTTCCCCTATTATCCGACCTTTGAATGATTAAAGTATCGTTGGCGCATGAGTGAAAATAGTTTTCTATTCTACATAGTTTCGGTTTTAAGGCTGGGCTTATACCCTTTTACGCTTATATATGGTGCGCTGGTTTGGTTGCGCAACCGTATGTATGATGTAAAGTTTTTTACTTCCATTGGTTTCAGCGTGCCCATTATATCAGTTGGCAACCTCTCAACCGGCGGCACAGGCAAGACACCCCATATAGAGTTTCTGATAGACCTGTTGAAATATCAGTACAAGGTGGCTACCATGAGCCGGGGGTACAAACGTTACACCAAGGGGTTCCTGATTGCTGACGAAAAAGCGAATGCACTGAGAATAGGTGACGAACCTATGCAGTTTTTTATGAAATATCCGGAAGTAGTGGTTTGTGTGGCGGAAGAGCGCCTCACCGGCATACCTGCCCTGCTGCAGCGCCGCCCTGAAACTGATCTTATTTTGCTTGATGATGCCTACCAGCACCGCTCCGTAAAAGCCGGACTTAATATACTCATCACCGATTGTTCGCAGCCATTTTATAAAGATTTTATACTTCCTTTCGGCAACCTGAGGGAGGGGAGGAGTGCCTATAAGAGGGCAAATGTAATTATCGTTTCCAAGTGTCCGGCCAACCTTACACAGGTTCAGGCTGACGAAATTACGACACACATCAACCCATTACCGGGTCAGAAAGTATTTTTTACAGGTATTGATTATTTTACCCCGTATGATTTTTTCACCAAAGAACCCTTAGATATAGCAGGTAAAAGTGCGATATTGGTGGTGGGGATAGCCCGCCCGGAGCCGCTTGAGGCATTTCTAAAAAATATAGTGGCAGACGTGCACACCCTCACATATAACGACCATCACTATTTTGTAACCAAGGATCTGGAAGAAATAAAAGCGGCGTACGACAACCGCAATGCAACAAATAAAATTATCATTACAACCGAAAAAGACGCTGCGAGGCTGCAACTGTACATGGCTAAGTTGGCGGAGTGGGGTATTACCATTGCCATTATGCCGGTAAAGGTTTCAGTACTTTTTGGCCGCTACCCTGAATTGGCAGAGCTAGTATACAGATATGTAGAGCAGGCCGTAATAGAAAACAATGATGCATTTGGTTTCGGCCCACCCCAAAACCAGATCACCTACGAGGTATAAAGCTCCAGTTTTAAAATTCCAAATTCCAGGTTCCAAATTCCAAGTCCTTAGTTCAAAATCCAAATCACAAAGCGTATTTGTTAATATACATGCTTTGTGATTTTTATTTTTATTTTTTGGATTTCTCTTGGATTTTTATTTTTGGATTTTCCCTTGGATTTGGATTTTTATTTTTTGGATTTTCTATTGGATTTGGATTTTTATTTTTTGGATTTGCGGAACGCTTACATTTTTTCCGGCAGTTTTATTCCGAGCAAATGGAGCGAGTGCCGCAATACAGCACCTGTCATTACCACCATCATCAGCCTCAGTTGTTTCTTTTCATCGTTTTCCGCATTGGCTATGCTGTGTTCAGAATAGAACGAATTAAAGTGCTGTGCAAGCTGAAACGCATAATTGCATATTTCAGAGGGGTTAAGTTCCTTAGCGGCGGCTTCTAATATTGCCGGGTATTGTTCCAGGTGCCTGATCATATTTTTTTCAAGCGGCAATATAGCATCATTCAGTGTAAAAGATTGAAAATGAATGCTTTCCGGCATGTAGACTATTTGCTCTTTACGCAAAATAGAACAGATACGGGCGTGGGCATACTGTATAAATGTAGCGGTAAACCCGTGCAGGTCAATTGACTCTTTAGGGTCAAAAATCATCTTCTTTTTAGGGTCAACCCTCAGCAGGTAAAATTTCAGCGCGCCCAGACCTATTGTTTCATACAGCTTATCCAACTCACCAGGTGCAAAGCCTTCCGTTTTTCCTGATTGTTCTGTCTGTTCTTTAGCCAACGCTATCATTTCATCGGCCATATCGTCAGCATCAACCACAGTTCCTTCCCTGCTTTTCATTCTGCCGCTCGGCAGCTCCACCATGCCATAAGAAAGGTGGTGAATGGTGTCAGCACACGGCTCTCCCATTTTACCCAGTATTATTTTCAGTACCTGCATGTGGTAGTTTTGCTCATCAGCTATCACATATATCGATTGGTTGAGGTGGAAGTCGTCATATTTAAGCTTTGCTGTACCCAGGTCCTGCGTTATATATACCGAGGTGCCATCGCCGCGAAGCAGCAGTTTTTCATCAAGACCCGCGTCCGTAAGGTCAACCCAGATAGATCCGTTTTCTTTTTTGAACAGCACGCCTTTCTGCAAACCGCTCTCCACCAGTTCCTTGCCCAGCAGGTAGGTATTGCTTTCATGATACACTTTGTCAAAGGTGATGCCAAGTTTATTATATGTTTTATCAAAGCCCTCATATACCCAGCCATTCATTTTAAGCCAAAGCCCCCTTACTTCTTCATCGCCCGCCTCCCATTTACGCAGCATTTCCTGCGCTTCATGCATTACTGGTGCTTCTTTCTCAGCTTTATCTTTTTCCATGCCGGTGGCCATCAGCTCCGCAACTTCAAGCTTCAACATGTCGTTGAACTTTACATAGTAATAGCCCACCAGGTGGTCGCCCTTCATACTGCTGCTTTCAGGGGTAGCGCCGTTAGCGTGTTTTTCCCAGGCCAGCATTGATTTGCAAATGTGTATACCCCTGTCATTAATCAGATTTGCTTTAATAACCTGGTTGCCGTTTGCTTTCAATATTTCTGAAACCGCGGCGCCGAGAAATATATTTCTCAGGTGGCCGAAGTGCAATGGTTTATTAGTATTCGGGGAAGAGTATTCCACCATCACCCGGTGGTCGGTGTTGTTTTTTTCGCCGAAGTGCGCATTATTGAAGTTGTTCAGCAAAAAATGGGTCCAGCAACTGTCTTTAACGCTCAGGTTAAGGAACCCCGCAACAATAGTATAAGATTGAAAAAGGCTGGTATTGGCGACAAGGTAGTCACCTATTGTAACGCCCAGCGCATCAGGTTTCATTTTCAGCGCCTTTACAAAAGGGAATAAAACCACCGTGTAATCGCCTGTAAATTCGGCTTTGGTTTGGTTAATGGTAATTGTGGCGTTAGTCAGATCAGCGTCAGGGAATAATTTTCCGAATGCACTTTGAACAGCGGATTTTAGTTGAGCGGCAATAGTCATTGAAGATATGTTTGTGCAAAAATACTTTTTAAAAAGTATCACAATGCCATTTAATTGAGCGGTTATAAAAAGTGGTTTTATGCCTTGCTTTTAAGAAACAGACGCACCAGTGGCATAAGAGGCTGCGGATAATAATTGATATTAATATTTTTTAACTAAAATGGGTATGTGTTTATCACTATTTTTTTCGTACTTTTCCACCTGTTTTAAATGTTAGTATTAATGAGGATATGGCGGCTGGCAATATTATTATCAGTTATATTAATGGCTGTTATATTTGTTGCGAACTATTACGTGGTTAAAAATACAAGGGCGCAGCTCTTTTATAATGTTAAGTCGGTGCCCAAAAATAAGGTAGGGCTGCTGCTGGGTACAGCCAAGTACATGGATAAAGCCAGGAAAATAGTTAATCAATATTATCAAAACAGAATTGATGCCGCTGTGGCGCTCTATATGGCAGGTAAAGTTGACTACATAATAGTAAGCGGTGATAACAGTACCCAGTTTTATAACGAGCCGTTGCTGATGAAAAATGACCTGATAGAGCGGGGGGTACCTGAAAGTCATATTTATATGGACAATGCCGGTTTCAGAACCCTTGACAGCATTTTAAGGTGCCGGGATATTTTTGGGCAGAGTTCTTTTACAATTATTTCCCAGACCTTTCATAACCAGCGCGCCTTATTTATAGCCAATCATAAAAACCTAAACACAGTTGCTTTTTGTGCTGCAGATGGCAACTTGTACTGGTCTGCCACAATCAGGGAGAAATTTGCAAGAATAAAAATGTTGCTTGACCTGATACTGAACAAGCAGGCCAAATTCTATGGCGATAAGATAGATATGCCATGACGCTTAAACACCTGTGAGCATTTTTCGCGCCAACTCTATGCTTTCGGGCTTGCCCACATCTATAAATGTATCGCCGGTATGGTTATAGCCTGTAATCTTATTTGTTTTTGCAGCGTTAAGATAGAGATCTATTAAAGAAAATTTGCCTTCAAAGTCCTCGTTTTGCCATATTTTATTAGATAATATCTGTATTCCCGAAAAAGCATATTCTGATGTTTCGCTTGCAGCTATAGCAGTTTTCTCTTCCCCTGTTACTTTGTTGCGCCAGCCACATAGCTGCATATCGTTATTAAACAACAGTTGACGGGAAGAGTCCCGTTTCATAACAGCCAAAGTAGCCACCGAAGCAGTAGCCCTGTGTGCGTTTATCATAGCCGGCAGGTCAAGGTTGGTAAGTACATCCACATTCATTACCACAAATTGCTGATCACCTTCAAAAAAGTACGCGGCTTTTTTAAGGCCGCCGCCGGTTTCCAGTACCTGCTCTGTTTCGTCAGAAATGGTGATGTTACTTCCAAATCCATCATTATCATCCAGGAAATTTTCAATCATACCTGCAAAGTGGTGGACATTTACAATTATTTCATCTATCCCCGCTTTATGCAGGTATCTTATGTTTAATTCAAGCAATGTTTTATCGCCCACTACAGCTAAGGCCTTTGGTGCTGCATCAGTAAATGGCTTCAAACGGGTGCCTAAACCCGCTGCGAATAACATGGCTTTCATAGCTGTGAAATTAGACTATTATCGCTAAAGTGTAAATGATTGAAAAAAAATGATACTTTAGCGCACAATTTACCCCAGTAATGGCAAAAAAGAACGAACCGATAGACTACACCAAGGTGATAAAGATAATAGACCCGGTGGTACAAAGCATTCTTATTATAGTTGCTTTTTATATATTTGACAGAAAGGGAGCCGTTTATCACAAGGTGATGCTGTTCCTGATGAAGTATCAGTTAATGAGTGCCTTCGCTCATTTTTTTCTTAAGTTCTCCGGGAAGTTAAAAGCAGAAAGGTGGCTTGCCCTCATATCTATCATCGCTTGGGTTGGGTTATATAGTTATTTCTATGCTAACATGCGCATCAAAGAACAGTATTTAGAAGTAATACTGGGCAAAGGCTTCACTAAAGTGGGAATTTTGGACACCTTTTTTATGGTGACCGGGGTAGCGCTTGCGTTCTGGTATTTTTCAATTTCGTTCAGAGAGGTCTCTTCACTTATAAAAAGGCGCAGAAGAAATAAATATGTAAATTAATAATTTCTTCAGCAAAGTTGACTTTGTCTTTTTCCCTTTTATTTAAATTAATTTTACCGAATAAAATCACCACATGCATATCATACTAGATATATTTAAAAACCTAACAAACGCTGAATGGATCAATGCTCACGGCGGCCTTTATATTGTTATGTTTGTAATATTCGCTGAGACAGGCTTATTTGTTGGCTTTTTTCTCCCCGGCGATTCCTTATTGTTTATTACCGGCATGATCATCGCCAACTCTCTTTCGCCGTTTGGCAATGCTGCAGTTAATTTGGTATACTGGATTACGTTAATTTCTGTTGCTGGTATATTGGGCAACCTTGTAGGGTATTGGTTTGGTAATAAATCGGGCCATTTGCTAATGAAGCGGCCTGACTCCCTGTTGTTTAAGAAGAAATATATAGAGCAGGCGCATGAATTTTATGAGAACAAGGGAGGCATGGCCATTTTCTTCGCCCGTTTCCTGCCTATTGTACGCACATTTGCGCCTATTGTTGCCGGAATGGTGGATATGGATTATAAAAAATTCCTTCGTTTTAACATACTCGGTTGCCTGGCATGGGTTATATCTATGATTATGGCTGGCTATCTGCTTGGTGAGATAGAATGGGTAAAGAAAAATTTGGAGATAATTGTCATTGGTTTAATTGTAGTAACTACCGGTCCGGTACTATTTAAAATGTTTTTCGGCAGAAGTAAAGCGTCAGTCAAACAGAATTAATTTATATGCAACAAAAGAAAGCCTTAGGTTTACTAAGCATCCCCGTAATTGTAGCTGCATTAGGTTATTTTGTTGACATCTATGACCTGCTCCTGTTTAATATAATACGTGTAAAAAGCCTGAAAGAGATGGGCCTATCTGCGGAGTTGATTGACACCGACGGTAAGTTCATCATTAGTATCCAGATGTTCGGGCTGTTACTTGGTGGCATATTGTGGGGTATATTAGGGGATAAAAAAGGCAGGCTAAGCGTACTATTCGGCTCCATAATACTCTATTCCCTCGCAAATATCGCTAACGGATTCGTACATACAGTTAACCAATACGCATTGGCCCGTTTCATTGCGGGTGTTGGCCTGGCCGGTGAGCTTGGCGCAGGAATAACGCTGGTCAGCGAGCTGATACCCAAAGAAAAACGTGGTAAAGCCACTTCCATTGTGGCGGGTGTTGGCCTTACCGGTGCGGTTGCAGCCTATTTTATATCTCAGACATTCGCCAACTGGCGTATCTGCTACTTTATAGGCGGCGGGCTGGGTTTGTGCCTGCTTATGCTTCGGGTGAGCGTATTTGAATCAGGCATGTATGAAAATATTAAAAGTTCAGCCGTTAAAAAAGGTGATTTTCTCATGTTTTTCACCAATCGGAAACGCTTTAAAAAATATCTGCTGGCCATACTTATTGGTCTGCCTACCTGGTATGTGATAGGCATTCTTATTACGTTTTCTAAGGAGTTTGGTGAGCGCTTTGGCATAAAGGATCCGGTTGATACTGGTAAAGCAGTTATGCTGTCGTATGTAGCCATTTCGCTGGGCGACCTGCTTATAGGGTTTTTAAGTCATGAGCTTAAAAGCCGCAAGAAAGCGCTTTACATATTTTACGCCTTCACGGCTATGGGTATTTATCTTTTCTTCAGCCCGAACAACAACTCGGCGAACAGTATGTATTATATTTGTGTACTGTTGGGTTTTGGCACCGGGTTCTGGGCACTGTTTGTGACTATGGCCGCGGAGCATTTCGGCACCAACCTCAGAGCAACGGCGGCAACAACTATTCCTAATATGGTTAGGGGATCGCTGCCATTGATGATTATTTTGTTTAATTCATTAAAAGGTAGCGTTGGTTATGTGCAGGCTGGCGCCATTACAGGTGTTATTGTTATGATCATCAGTACTATTGCAATTTTCCTGACCGAGGAAACGTTTGGTAAAGACCTCGATTTTATTGAAGAGTAGGTAGAGCTGATTGCCTTTACTAAACTGCTATGCTTTTGGGTATCTTGAATATGAAAAATTTACTTCTGTTGCCAGCGTGTTTGTTTTTCGGTTCCATCTCCGCGCAGCATATTGCTGTTTTTGCGCAGAAAACGGATCGGGCAGATACCATCACCTACCTGGCCCCCGATTTTTACAAGCCCATAGCAATACAAAAGAGAGACACCATTTTCAGGTTTGAATGTTATGACAACCGGGACAGCATCATAAACAGCGTTACAGATTTCGGCAAGGTGCGCTATTATTCGGTATTCAAAAATTATATCGATTCTACACATACCTACAAAGATGCACAGGGCAAAAAGCAATACTTACCAGTATCAAAGATCGTGGAGCGCTTCGATCGTTTAGGTAGCCTGAAGTGGATGCATGTTGCCTATCCGTCTAACATTATAACGGAGCTTAAAGATATAAAAACTGATATTGTAAATACTGACACCCTCACTGACGGTCAAAGCGGAGTGAAAATATACAGGTATTATAGAACTGAACCGGTGAAGTGAGCATGAATGTATGAAGCCGTGCCATAAAATGTTAATCGACTGATGAAGAAAGTTATCTGTATAGTAGTGGAGCAGGCATTAAAAAAACAAAAACCGGCCTTCTTTAAGATGCCGGTTTTATAATAATGCAATATCAGTTATATATAATTTTACCTGTTGGCGTTTACATAGTCATTAAGCGCTTTTTTGTTCGAATCCCAGTCAAAAATGGCGTTTACTTTAAAGTAATTGGTATTGTCTACGGTTTTTTTGAAAGCGGCCTTGGCGAATGTAAGTTTGGAGTCTTCCCAGCTAAACAGTCTGCAAATATCCATTACCTGGTCGGTGGTGAAAAAGTTTGTATTAAGAATTGTTTGAGCGGTTGATAATTTGGTCTCGTCCCAGCTGCTGCCCTTAATAGCCTGTTTTGCAGCCATAAAAGACTGGTTATCCATAGGGTTAGGCGTGGGCGGCGGCGGTGGTGGCGGCGGCGGCACCTGCTCCACATTTCGCTGCTGGCGGTCGTGGCCATAAGACAATATATACTCTCCCTGTTGGCCACGGTAGTCTCTTTCAAGGCTCGTCATGCGCACAAAGTTCATGCGTGGATTGCCGCCCCTGTCTCTCACCAGGTTCACAGTCAGGTTTACCGGTTTGCCCTCCACCGGATCCATAAACGCCACTCTTTTTGTAATGGAGGGTGTTCGGTTGTCATTAAATATTATCTGTATGTCATTCGTTACATCAGGCAGCCCTTCCACTCTTACCCTGGTCTCAGGGTAGTTGTTTTGCTTTATTCCATTTAAGATAAGCAGGAACTGCTCTCCGCTTTCAGAATAAACGGTCAATGCGCTCCCGGCTTCATACCCGTAATCATTACTGGTATTTTGGTTGGTGTGGTAGTTGTTGTTATTGCGGTTATTATTATAGCCGTTGCCATTTCTTCTAGTTTGAGCTATAGTCATTAAAGGAAAAGCGGCAATAATAAAAAGAAGTGCTGTGTGTTTCATAAAATTGATTGAGTGCAAGAGTAATAAATTTGTTCAAACTTACGAAGCTGTAAATCAATTTACATGCCAGAAAAATGCCTGCACAATGTTATTAGTCATATGCAGGCAGAATATTTTGTAACTCAACAGCCTCACTGTTAGCACTTCAGGCTGGGCAAGTGCAGTACATTAAGACAGGTACTTTCCTACAATAGGCACCCTTCGGCCTATGCCGAATGATTTTGGAGAAATACGGATAATAGGACAAAACTGGTTGCGCTTGTATTCGTTGGTATTAACCAGTTTCAAAATCCGGGCAACGAGCGTGGGGGCAAATCCGAGGTTTATAATTTCTTTAGGACCTAATCTGCGCTCAATGTAAAGGTAAAGAATGCCATCAAGCACGTCATATTCCGGCAGGCTGTCGCTGTCTTTCTGGCCGGGGCGCAGCTCCGCGCTGGGTGCTTTGTTTATTATATTTACTGGTA
This sequence comes from Taibaiella sp., assembly GCA_014377675.1. Classification (GTDB taxonomy): domain Bacteria; phylum Bacteroidota; class Bacteroidia; order Chitinophagales; family Chitinophagaceae; genus Flavipsychrobacter. The sequence goes on along the minus strand of JACMPD010000206.1, from coordinate 6,512 downwards.
TTATTTCTTTATCCCGGTTTATATATCTTGCAAGTGCATATATCTGTTGTTTATACAAGTCTCCTAAAACCCCGAGGCCCCCTGCCATATCACCATACAGCGTTCCATATCCGGTGGCCAACTCACTTTTATTAGAGGTGTTGAGTAAAATAGAGCCAAATTTGTTGCTCAACGCCATTACCAGCGTACCCCTTATGCGAGATTGCAGGTTTTCTTCAGCCACACTGAATGGCAGGTCTTTAAAGATAGGCTGCAGCGCGGTGGAAAATGTTTCAAAGATGTCTTTTATTTTTATAATGTCGTAATGGTTGTTCAGGTTTACTGAAAGCTGTACTGCATCGTCAACCGAATGGCCGGTTGAAAATTGCGAGGGAAGTAGCAGAGCACTAACGTTTTCCGGCCCCAGTGCCTCGCAGGCCAGCGCCAAAACCAGTGCGCTGTCAATACCGCCTGATGAAGCTACTATGGCTTTCCTGAAATTCATTTTACTAAAATAATCTCTGATCGCCGTGATGATCGCCTGATGTATTTTGGCCGTATTTTTCGTTGCGTCCAGTTGCGCCGGTATCAATACCGCGGCAGGTATTCCTGCTGAAGGGCACACAATTTCTTCGGCAAAGCCGCCGTCTTCATTTAGTGTTACGGCCATCATTGCTTCTTCAAAATAGGGCAACTGCGCTACAATGTTGCCGTCCGCGTCCATAGCCACCGAGCCGCCGTCAAAAACTATTTCGGTTTGTGAGCCCGTGGTATTACAGTAAATAATGGGTAGTTTGTATTTTAATACATTTTGTTTAATGGTGGCCCTCCGGCTATCATCATGCACATAGTCAAACGGTGACGCACTAAGGTTTATCATTATGTCAGGCTGTTGCTTTACCAGTTCATCCATGGGATTGAGGCGATAAAGCGGATCGTCAAGCAGGTTCCATATATCTTCACACACGGTAACTGCAAGTTTTTTACCTTTAAAATGCAGCACATTCCACTCAAACGCTGGTTCAAAGTATCGGTATTCGTCAAATATATCGTAGTTCGGCAGGAGTGTTTTGTGCGCAATGCCCTGTACCTCATTATTATACAGCAGGTAGGCACTGTTGAACAGGTTCTTGCCTAAGGGCTGGGGGTTTCTGCTCGGGCACCCCACAAGCACGCCTATTCCGTTGGTTACAGCTTTAATACGGTCAATAGCTGCCAGAGCCTGATCAATAAAGTCATCAAACTCCAGGAAGTCCCGCGGAGGGTAGCCGCATACTGCCAGTTCTGAAAAAACGATAAGATCCCCGCCTTCTCGCCTGGCCTCTGCTATGGCTGCTATTATTTTTTCAGTATTGGCTTCAAAATTGCCTATGTGGTAGTTCTGCTGTGCTAAGAATATTTTCATGACAATCAAAATTAAGTAACTTTTTTGTAGCCGTAAGAATGATATAATACTGAACCGGTAATTTACTTTGACTTGTGCGACTTGTATAAATTTCCAATAAAATTATTCCGGCTTGTGCTTTTACCGTGCTGGTTTGCGAATTTTACGCCATTTCGTTGTATTTATTCAACATATTTTTAACACCACGATAAATGCTTGTTTCCAAGCTATATTATTAAAATGCCTTACCTTCACCCTACATTCATTTTACATGAGCAAATACTTATTAGCTGGCTCTTTGTGCCTGTCATTAATTATACCTTCAGCGTTGCTTACTTCGTGCAGAAAGAAAGCTAAGGATCCGGAGCCGGTAGTGGCAGCTAAAACATATGGTGCCATTACCGTAAAAGTGAGTAATGAAGTAGATGGTAGCCCGGTCACCTTCGGCGCTTATTCATTTACTAATGCAAAAGGTGAGCGTTATTCAATAAATATCCTTAAGTATTATATTAGTAACTTTACCTTGGTGGGGGAAGACAATACGGAAACTAATTACCATAATTACAAACTTATTGATGCCAAAGACACCAGTACCTGCAGGTTTACGCTTGACAGTATACCCAACGGCAATTATAAAGCTATAAAGTTTTATATCGGTGTTGATTCTCTCAACAACCATACCGGCCTGCAGGAAGGTGATCTTGATCCGATTAAGCAAATGATATGGGGATGGAAAATTGGTTATATTTTCTTCAAGCATGAGGGCACATTCCGTAATGACACAGGTGGCTCGGAAATACTGTTGTATCACCTGGGCACTGATGAAGCGCTGTCCCAGGCCAGTATTACTATACCGCTTATTACCGTGAAAGGAAATGATCATACTTTATATCTCAAATTCAATCTTAATGATGTGTATCATAAACCAAATGATGTAGGTTTCAAAAGGAATAATATCCATCAGTCGACCGATATATTTGGTGATGCCGGGTGGCTGCTGGATCTGCGCACCAATATGCCCAATGCTTTTACATGCTCTAAAGTAGAATAAGCGCAATGAATAAAAAAAATATTTTATTTATATTTTCTTTGTTTGTATTCTTTTTCAGCTCTATCCAAGCGTGCAAAAAGGATGGAAATCCTGATGGGTACAGCGGGCCGACCCCTTACCACCTGGTGATACCAACCGGGCTTCCACCAATGGCTATACCTGCAAATAACCCGCTTACTGTGGAAGGGGTGGCACTTGGCAGGAAACTGTTTTATGACCCGATTCTATCCCGCGACCTTAAGATGAGTTGCGCAAGCTGCCACAACCAGGCATTTGCGTTCAGCGACAGCACTCTGCAGTTCAGTATCGGTGTTGATGGGGTTGCTGGCAATCGTAATGCTATGAACCTTTTTAACCTCGGCTATCAGAAAGAGTTTTTTTGGGATGGAGGGGTTTCTACTCTTGAAGATCAGGTAATAGGACCCATTATTAACCCGGTGGAGATGCATGAAACAATACCTAATGCCATTCAGAAACTGAGAAGCGACCCGTTTTATCCTGCATTGTTTAAAAAGGCTTTTTTAACTGACAGTATCACAACGCCGCTTTTAATGAAAGCTATAGCACAGTTTGAGCGCACTATGGTCTCCGGTAACTCAAAATACGACCAGTATAAAAGAGGGGAGGCGACACTCACACTACAGGAAATGAAGGGTTTGGATCTGTTTGAAGATGGAACGAAAGGCGATTGTACGCACTGCCACGTAATGGGAAGCACGTTTTCAGACTTTGAATACCGCAATACAGGGCTTGACAGCATTTATACTGATGTGGGCAGATACAGGATCACCTTTGTTGGCAGTGACAGTGGGAAATTTAAAACACCGTCATTAAGAAATATAGCACTCACTGCGCCTTATATGCATGATGGCCGCTTCAGCACACTGCAGCAATGCCTTGATCACTATAATACCGGTTTTCATTATAGCGATAATCTTGATATAACATTAAAGGTAACGAGAAAGGGTAGAATGAATGCACAGGATATGTCAGATATCATCGCGTTCCTACACACATTGACTGATACTGGTTTTATTAAAAACCCCCTATTTAGAAATCCTTCTTAGCAATATATGCAAAAGGGAAGCTAAATATTCAAAAACGCCGGGTCAGCGAAATCAAAGACAAATTTATTCGTTAATTTAGCAAAAACATTTTTTGGTATGAAAAAAATCTCACTGTTTGCCTTGGGTATGTTGCTCAGCACGTCGTTTGCTTTCTCACAGGAGAAAGTAGCGGTAAAGAAAAGCGGCAATAAAAAGCGTAATAGCCAGGCAACCCAGGTAGCACCGCCGCCACCTGAAGGGTCAAAGCAAGGCTCGGCATTGACGCCACAACCGATGCCACAGCCAAATGTGATGAATGCACAGGCAGCGCCGGACCCGGCACATCCGCAACAGGCACCCTTGCCTTTGCCGATGACGCAAACAATGCCACGGCCCCTAGTGAAGGATGCAAATGGGGTGCCTATACCTCAGCCGCCCCCGATACCAGTGCCAATTCGGCAACCGCAAGCGCCAAACAGTCCGCAGCCTGTACCAGGCGGCGCACCACATAAAAAAATAATGAACAAGGATGGTACTGCCGTTGTGCCTCCTCCAAAAGGTCACGCAGGGGTGCCACCTGTTAAAGGCGAGGCGCCGAAATTGATTGCCGCGGTTCCTGATGCCACACCGGTTAGGGCTAACATGCCGCAGGCCAATGCGCCTAGGCCTTATATGCCAGAGCTCGACCTGATACACCCCGGGCCTAATGCGGGGATCTTTGAATTCAATGAAGAAACGCATGATTTTGGTGTAGTGCCTGAGGGCAACCCGGTTGAGTGCGATTTCCATTTTAAGAATACCGGCAAGGAACCAATTACCATAAAAGAAGCGCACGCCTCGTGCGGCTGCACTATACCTACTTATCCTAAGGAGCCAATAGCACCGGGTAATTCAGCCGATGTACATGTTGTCTTCAATACAAAAGGAAGGCTCGGAGTGATAAAAAAAGAAATTACAATTACTTCAAATGCAAAACAGCAGCCAATGACGCTGCATATAGCGGGCGAAGTGAAGGAAATGCATTAAGCACTGCCTGTTTTAAAATACCTCTTGTGGTATGCCGTTCTTTCAGGGCGGCATACCTGTTTATAGCCGCAGTGCATCGGGAAATGAAGTATTTGTACAGAAAGCCGCAGATTGCGCGTATTTTCCAATACCGCCGCACTGATGATAACTGCTATACTTAAGCCGGAAAAACGCACGGGTAATTTTCATCTTTCATTCACGTTTTAAAAAGTACATTTGTAATAAAGCATACTGTAGCATTGCTTAAAAGCGACATGAAAAAATTATTTTTTCTTTTTATATATTTACTACTATCCACTGTTAATGCAATTTCGCAGGTGCACCCCGGCGGAAATCAGGGACGGGACACCCTGAAATTTATTGATGAAATTAACCTGAGGGATACGGCTTCTAAAAAGGAAACAGTTTTAATTAGAAAAGAAAGCAAGCCGGTAACCGATACTGTGACAGTAAAAGACACCGCAGCGGTAGTAAAGCGAAAGTTGAAAGATACTTTGAAGGCAGCACCGGTAGTTATTGACCCCTATCAGCTTAAAACTTATCAGCGGGAAATACCCTTTAACAGGCGCTATTTTCATGAAGACAAAATAGATAAGGAACTGAAGCGTGCAGATCTTAGCGACGGTGTTGCCGATAAAAAAATTGCCTATTTAAAAGACACTTCGCTTTCATCGGTGATCACAAAGGCGATTTTGAAAGACGCGGCATTTCTGCAGATAATGGTTGAAAACATGCCCGCTAATGGCAGGGATTCATTTGCTGACCACCAAGAGCGCATCAGATGCCTCAATGCTATAAACCGTATGTTGCTCGCCTTTAACGGCGACCCTGAAATGCAGCCTATGTATTATAAAAAGCTTGTAGCTAATATGCATGATATGCTTATCGCTTTCAATGAAAATAAGCTGGCCAGCTTCACAGTTAAAAATACAAATATTTATACACTGGAAAACAGCAAGATACTTTATGAAAATTATAAAGACCTGCGGCCCTATCTCTACACCCGCCTCGGCGCCGAAAATCCGTTGTTGATGATGATGCGCCTGCCGGAGTTCGCGTACGATACTTTCGCGGCGGCTATAGTGAGCAAAGCCGCGCCGTTAATACCTGAGGTTATTTTTAACTATGCCACATCAACCAATGCCCCGCTCACTTATGCCGTTCACCATACAAACGATCCGTTTGTGCAGGCTATCGTCACTATTGCTGATAAAAGTAAATCTCCGCTGAAGGCTATGGCCTTCCTGGGTGATATTTACCATGGCACCAAAACGATAGCGCAGATAGATGTGATAACGAGTGACGCGGATTTGTATTTTAAAAACCTGGTGCGGCTTAAAGTGACTGATGACAGCATAGGCAGGGTATCTTATGCGCAGGAGCTGGGTGTAAGAGCGCTGAGATATGTAAGGGAAATGAATGAGTTGCACGAGGCAACGGATGCGGTGCGCTTCAAAATACTGGAAGATCTTACCACCGCCGAGTTATACTACATAATGGTGTATGGACAGGATGAAATTTATACCAGCAGTTTCTTGGGTTCTTTTAAAAGACTGATGGAGAAAATGAAGCCTATGAAGGGGAACCAGTTATTGGAAAGTCTCCATTTTGATCACTTCCGCACTTTCATACGCATGTGCGCCGGGTATAACACACTTTCTGATTTTTTGGTAACTATGGATGACACTTCGCGGTCTGTGGTCATGGCCAGCTTCATTAACAACCTGCAAAAGGGTAGGGAAGACGACCTGGAAGATGCGGTGGATGTTGCCGATGCCTTTGGCAGCATTGCTGACACCGTACTTGCTGCCTTTCTTAAAAACAAAGTAAAAGAAAGCTACGAAGTGTCTTACAAAGAGCGCAGCCGGAAGGGGATGATAATCTATAGCCTGCTTGCAAGGCTGTTTGAAGGAAACAAGACGGTTGGCAATGACACAGGTGCCGCTTTGCTTTCAGAAAAGCTGGGGCTTAATAACATTAATACAGTTCCTTTTAAAGATTTGCTGAATGACTCCGGCATAATATT
>JACMPD010000205.1 GCA_014377675.1 Taibaiella sp. | reverse complement strand
GCCGGCATCAACCGGCCCGTTTGCCATTCCGCAACCGGGTAAACGTTATCAGTTACCCCTAATAACACAATCACCCACCCACCAGTATTTCCAGCGATTTACGTATCATATTATCCACTGCCGCGGCGGCGTTCGTGCTGAATGTTTTATTGACTCTGTTGGCGACAACTGTGCTGATGGAAAGGCACTTATGGCCCATTATTTTCGCCAGGCCGTACATAGCGGAGGTTTCCATTTCAAAATTAATGATGCGGGTATCCTGGTTCCTGAAGGTGGTGAGCGCATCTATAAGGTGCGGAAAAGCGAGCGGCAGACGCAATACCCTTCCCTGCGGGCCATAAAACCCGGGGCAGGTAACCGTGATGCCATGTACATAGTCGCGCCCGAAATCTTTGCGCAGAGATATGGCGCTTTCGGCTATGTAAGGGGTCAAGTTTTTTGAAGAAAGGGCGCAGTGGTTTACAAAATCATTTAAGATAAAAATCTCCGTTGGGTTGTTTTCAAACCTGTAGTAGTGCATGAGGTTATCAAGCCCAATGGCATGCGAGGACACTACCATACTGTCCACAGGCACATCAGGCTGAAGGGCGCCACAGGTGCCCATGCGCACGATAGAGAGCTTTGTTTTTATGTCCTTTATGGTTCGGGTGCTGAAATCGATATTGGCCAGCGCATCAAGTTCATTAAACACTATATCAATATTATCGGGGCCTATGCCGGTGCTTACACAACTGATATGGCGGTCACCAATGTAGCCTGTATGGGTCACAAACTCCCTGTGCTGCGCTTTGTGGGTTATGCGGTCGAAGTATTTTGATACCTCGCCTACCCTGCCGGGGTCGCCAACAGTTATTACGAGCGGAGCCAGGTTTTCAGGCGCAATATCCAGGTGGTAAATGGTACCCTTGTCCGTAATAATTAATTCTGAATCGCCAATCGGGTTGAAATTATTGTTCATTATTTTTTTTTGAAAAAGATTGTAAAGAAACGAAAATTATCTACATTTGCACCACGGTCGGATAGCCGAGTGGCTAGGCACAGCTCTGCAAAAGCTGCTACAGCGGTTCGAATCCGCTTTCGACCTCAAGCTTTAAATGTCCTGTGTTCTTTTGATCGCAGGGCATTTTTAGTTTTTGGTGGTTTTGAGGCAGGTGCCAGGCTTTTTCCTTCCAAACGCAGTTATAAACTACAGAAACTCATAGACACGAGTTCGCTTGCATACAAAAGGCACTGCTGCAAACTCGCGCCAGTAGGATTTTTCCTGGGGCGAAGCAATAATCAGTTACAAGGTTACAAGTGGATCATTCGCGTCGAAAGTACCTGTAACGGTTTTGGTGACACGGAGACGGGAGAGGTCTAAAGTGAATGTACCGGTAACTTTATGGGCTTTAAGGCTGGTCACATTAACGCTTCCGCCTGTACATTTCCAGGCTTCGCCGGTGGGAACGTTCTGGAGATAGATGTTACGGTCGGCATCTGCGGGCAGGACCTGGTAGGTGCCTGTGCCGGCACCAGGGCCTGTAATGAGGTTGATGGATACCGGGCTTTCAGAACCAGTGGCTATCTGCATGAAATAGCTGGTGCCTTCGCGAGATACAATTACATCCACCCCGATGAAGCCAACAGGTCCGGTGCTGGTAAAGGAGACTGGATATTGGGGTTTACGGCTGGTGCTGTAAGATGCATTGTGATATGTGGCGGGATTTGTGTCGATGTCAGAAATGTTTACTGTGTTCCATAATTCAGCATCGGGGTCTGTATTGCAGTCATTTTTTTTGCATGACGCTACACTGAGCGCGAATACAAAAAATGTGAGCGCTATGGTGAGCGCAGAAAAATGGCTCCGTGAGCTGCCGTTGGTTTGCCTGGTGTGTTTGTTCATAATATGTGTTTTGCAAGCTAACGGGCGTGAAAAAACTTTATTGTTGAGGTCGTTGCTGCATAGCTTCATTTAACAAGGAACCAACATTTTAAGACCCGATACCAATGAGTTAAAATGAACATGCCTGATATATCAAAGGCAAACGGCTGTTGTGAAGTGGCATAAAATAAATCGGAGTTTTGTGAATTTCTGTTCCTATTTTAGACATCCAAAAAAATCAGCATCATTGTGGGCATCACTTGGCATTATTTATTAAAATTCGGCATTGTCGTCTTACTTATTGGCATTGTTCTGGCATTCTTTACCACCTATACCGGGCGAGTCAGCACAAGTTCGCTTGCGCAAAAGAGGCAGGGCGGCAAACTCGCGCCAGTAGGCGAAAGTTGCGCTACTACTGCTCGATTATTCTACTTTTATACGTTAGTAATCTGTAAACAATATTTCAGTATCGGTCAATTCCCAAAATCCACATAACTTTATAACACAATTGTTCCTATGAAGTACTGTTTCCATGCAGTCGCCCTTATTTTCCTTTCGCTGGTGTTTGCTACAGCAATTGCCCAAACTACTAAAAAGAAAAAGCCATACCGATACAATAACTCTTCGCGTTACACGTCGTCTGCCAGGGACAGCACCGCGGTTGATTCTAACTGGGGATACGGTCCGTTCTATTTTATTCCCAACATAGCACCTGAGAAAATTGGTATTATAGGGCTGCAATGCAGCAATCCGTTCAACGAGGAAGATGCATTATTCAAGGTATTTCCCGGCAATCACTACGATCTGCACGACGATGAAAGGCATCCGAACGTTGGTGAGGGTGTATCTATATGGAGGAGTACAAAATTGCGATCGAAGAAGACAGATTATGATCACTCATTTCCACGCAAAAGAGGGAACCTCACAGAAGTCTTTAAAGTGAGACCCTTTAAAGACGATAGTGGCCGCAGGAATATGCTGGTCGCATTTCAAAGCAATAATGTGGGGTCACTCCGCGAAATGTATTTAGGCAATTGCAAATGTGCAGATATGAGCCTGGCCTTGTTCAAACTATACCGAGACCAGTGGGTACTCACCAATTTTACGCTAAATGCTGGTTGCCTGGGCACTTACCAGCATCTGCCCCACCATATAGACCCTATAAAGCTGGGCTACAATAACTATGGCTGCGAAGTGCGCACCGAATGCTACAATCCGGGTGGCCCCGGATGGGTCATGTTGGTACTATATGGTCTGATCGGCAATCAGTTTAAAGAAATATTGAACGTACCCTCATCGCGATATATGAGCATGCCTTGTAACGAATGGGGCACTAAAATTATAAAACATAAGGACTCCCTCACTTTCGACGATATACGAACCGTTACGGAAGGTGACTTCTGCCGCCAGATGTTCATCGGCGACTCTAAATACGACACAATGATTGACGTCCCTGGGGAGGTATACTATCGCACCGGCACTGCCGATAGTTTCGGGTTTCGGATCACCAAAGACTACCATTTCGACAACAACAAGTATATCCTCAAGCGCACCCGCACCAGGTATTATAGTATTATCCCGCGAAAAAGGTAATTTCAAAGAAGGTCTCCATTTAACATTGGGGAATGTGACTTAATAATAGGGGGTTGCTTATGCTGTAAGTGTAGTTAACGCAAGTGGGAGACACTTGCATGGTTTTCGACACAAGTGAAAAAACACTTGCGCCAGTGGGTAGAAAGCCGAAATTTCAGTGGGTAATTAATAGCGTAATAGGAAAAAAACCGCGCAATTAAAGGACTTAATGACCTGAATTTCTTAGGTTGTTTATGTCGGTTGCAATTTCCTCTTGTGATTTATCTTTACTAATATAAGCAATATCATCGCCAATCGTTAGTGCCAAAAGTGTCCAGTTTGATTGCCTACTCCATCCCCCCCCGTTATAATCTAACAAGCAAATATATTCCTGCCTGATTTTCGCTCCATACTCATTTTGAGCATCTAAATATGAGCAAACAATATATTTATTGTTTATATTTTTTACATTAATCGGTTCAAACGGAAAGTCGGCTGTAGTTGGAGAAACTATGTTATCTTTTACAAAATTTGTAGATATAGTATAAGCTTCTGTGTGAGAGGGATTTTGGGGAGAAGATACCGTTTGCCTGTCTTGCCTATTTTCATTTGAGATAGAGTTTGAATTAGAATAACTATTTTCATGATTTTTGCACCCACTGGAGCATGTTTCAAATTGATAAACACCATATATTGCACAGGCGACACCGAGTAATCCTAAAAATTGTTTCATTTTACTTTTTTTGTATTTATTAGTGAAATAAAAATAGCCTTATTCATTCTATACGGTGGCATTTTTCATAGTCGTTAAATCGTTCGCTATTGCCTGCTCATCGTAAATGGTTAGGCTACCTTTTCTAATGCAGCTATAATACAGCCTTCCCTTCCTTAACGCTTCACCTTTGTCTGTGCCTAATAATGCCATCCTGTATTCTTTTTCCAAATGCTTCGCCCTCTTGCTGGTTTCGATTGAATTTCTAATTACCCAAATCCAAAGCCCAACTACGGCACAGCAAAGAAATAGGCATAGGATTACATTGTTTCCATCTGAATGCATAATGTGAGATTAAGAGTGAACAAAAAAAATGGCAAAGGATTCGGTAATGGATTACTATTTCAATTTATAAATTTGACCAATTGACGTATTAAGATATAGAACTGTTAGCGTTGGGGGATTTGTCAACGCTATGAATACTTTAACCGGAAGGCCAATCTGGTCTTTGCCTTTTATAAGTGTTGTCTTTTCATCTAATGTATGGATGTCTTCGTGACTATACATGTCCCAGGGACTGAAACTTATAAATTCTTTTAGCTGTGGATCATAAATGCTTATTTTATGATTACCTATATCAATTTTTATTTTAAAATTCGCTTTTTCCCATCCTGCACCTTCGCCATAATTTTTTTGAAAACAGGTAAAGTTTCCTGATTGTGCGTGCGCGGTATTTATGAAACTTCCTACAGTAGAAATCAGCATTAAAAATGCTATAATCGTGTATGCGGCATTGCTTTTGATGAAATTCTTTGTATTCATAGAGGTGGTTGTTTCAGTCAAAAGTAAACGCAATATCGGACAAACTAGTTCGCTATTAAAACATTATTTTTTACTGGGGGCTTGCGCCATTTGGGGTACCTCATGCAATCATTTCCATCGCTTTTTTATAAATAATATCATCTATTTTAGAAAAACCCAATTGATGGTTAAGGTGTCCAAAATCTTCTCTACATTTTTGATTTGAAACGAGGCTTATGTTCTTGTGCCCGCCCATTGCCTGGAGTGTAAATGTTGCATATTGCTGCTTTTCCTCTTCATAATCGAAGGGAGTTGTCGCAACGAGAAAAACTTTATATCGTGCTGCTTGCAATTGCCCAAATAATGCAGTGCTTAAATTG
>JACMPD010000204.1 GCA_014377675.1 Taibaiella sp. | reverse complement strand
TTCTATTTACTTAACTATTCCTGCTATTTTTGCGCGGCTTTTGTGTGCCGTAACAGCAACAATAGCTATATAATAACCCAGCCTTTAGCTAATTGCTGAAAGCTGCAAATTTTACATAAACAATGGAACATAACTTAAAACTATATAACTCATACACCCGCCAGAAAGAAAAATTTGAATCTATAGTAGCCGGCTATGCGGGCCTCTATGTGTGCGGCCCAACAGTATCTGGCGAGAGCCACCTGGGCCATGCAAGGCCATACATTACGTTTGATGTGGTGCAGCGCTACCTGAAACATCTCGGCTACAAAGTGCGTTACGTCCGCAACATTACCGATGCCGGCCATTTTGAAGAGGAAGGCCGTGAAGCGCAGGACAAGGTGAGCGAGAAAGCTAAGCTGGAAAAAATGGAGCCAATGGAAATGGTGCAGAAATACACCAATATGTTCCACCACGGTATGCACCTGTTCAATTGCGTGGAACCAAGTATTGAACCAACTGCTACGGGCCACATTATAGAGCAGATAGACATGATAGAAACCATTATAGAAAAGGGTTATGCCTACGAGGTGAATGGCTCTGTTTACTTTGATGTGAGTAAGTACGCCGCGGAATACCCTTATGGCAAGCTCTCCGGCAGGGTGCTTGAAGACCAGCTGGAAACTACCCGCGAACTGGACGGACAGGAAGAAAAGCGTAATAAAGCTGACTTTGCCCTGTGGAAGAATGCACCACCGGAGCATATTATGCGTTGGAAAAGCCCGTGGGGCGAAGGGTTCCCGGGCTGGCATATTGAGTGCTCGGCAATGAGCAGCAAATATCTCGGTGAGGTGTTTGATATACATGGCGGCGGCATGGACCTGCAGTTTCCGCACCACGAAAGCGAGATAGCACAAAGCACCATAGCCCACGGCCATGCCCCGGTTAACTACTGGATGCATAATAACATGATAACCATCAACGGCAAGAAGATGGGTAAAAGTTATAATAACGTCATTAAACTTTCTGAGCTATTCAGCGGCAACCACCCTATACTGGAACAGGCTTACCACCCTATGGTAGTTCGGTTTTATATATTGCAAACACACTACCGCAGCACGCTTGACTTTGGTAATGAGGCGCTGCAAGCTGCTGAGCGCGCCGCACGCAGGCTGTGGGAGGCGTATGATATACTGAATAAGTTAACGCATAGCGGTAATGAACAGCCTGGCGACAGTGCGCTTGATGAGCAGGTTGTAAAGCTCAGCCATGAGTGCACCGACTTTATGAATGATGACTTTAACACGGCTAAAGTTATCGCCAACCTGTTTGAGCTGGCGCCAATCATAAACGGTATAAAGGGTGGGCAGGTAAAAATTGAAGCGCTGTCCGCAGCCGCTTTTGAATTAATAAAAACTACCTTTAAAACTTTCCTTGAAGATATATTAGGTATGCAGCCCCTTGCACAAGCCCAAAACAACAAGCTTGGCCAGGTAATGCAGGTGCTGATGGACATAAGGGCCGATGCCAAAAAGCGGCGTGACTTCGCGACCAGCGACCAGATACGTGCAAGGCTTGCCGAAAGCGGTGTGCTGATAAAGGATGAAAAAGACGGAAGTACTTCATTTACATTGGAAAACTAAAAAGCAAATTCCCGAAAAACACATACTCCAAAATAAAATCCCGTGATGTAAAATTTGCGGGATTTTTGTTTTAATACATACAATGAATTTGCGATAGCTTCTATGGTAGTACAGGGGTAAATGCTTTATCGCTATTGTACGAATCAGGAAACCGTAAACATTAAATTTTTTTTTAAGAAATTTTACTTTTTGCTAGGTTTTCTAAAAAATGAATTATACTTTTATTGCAGGGTAATAAACTCAATAGGAATTTTATTCTCAATGTTTTTTTACCTTCCCAAGAGTTTGCGATTTTCCGGCCAGGAATCTATGCCACATGGTGTATTTTAGTCTTTTATATCACATATTAATTAACTTTAAACAAATCAAAAAAACTAATTTTAATTTTGCTGTTGCTTAAAATGAGCATCGCGGGTTACAGCCAGGCAGGCGCACTGAGCATTGTTAACAACAATAAGATCTGTAAGGTCTGGGTTGTTATGAAAGCCGAAGAACCATTGGGAGGCTTTCCAACCTGTAGTCTGCAGGGTAACCAATTTTTTGTGCCAAACTCAACTACCACATCCTTTCCTTCCCATGGCGCTTTCACCAGTGCTGTTGGCTGGCTAATAGGCGGGCCGGGGCCTGTAGCCCCAGCCACCGATTTTATGTGGAATGAATGTCGTTTTCAGTTCGTTTGCCCTCTAACCCCTCCATGCAGCGGTATGGGTACTTATGTAAATTCAAGATTGAATCCACCCTCTAACTGCAATCCCGGGCAAAATAATATACCGAGTGCTGGTGGCTGTGTTCCGAATGTTAACTGGTCACCAGATCCATCTGGAGTCATGACCAATATAACTGTTACCTTTAATTAAACAATTAATGACCGGCGTAACACACGCCGGTCATTTTATTTTTTAACAATCAATAGTGTTTTTATGAAAAAAATAATTTTATTATTTGCTTGCTTTGGTTTGTCAAATAATATTGAAGCTCAAACAATCACCACTTTTGCCGGGAATGGCCCTGAAAACGAGGTGACGGGAACTTTTGCCGGGGATGGCGGGCAGGCAACAGCAGCTTCACTCAGCAGACCAAGCGACATTTGTATCGATGGAACCGGGTGCCTGCTCATTGCTGATGGGCATAATAACCGGGTGAGAAAAGTGAACACTGCGGGTATTATCACCACCATTGCGGGAACAGGAATAAATGGGAATAGTGGTGATGGTGGCCCGGCAACAGCAGCACAGTTAAACGGGCCAAATGGAGTTACCACAGATAAGTATGGTAATATATATATAACAAGCATTACACAGATATGTAAAGTCAGTATTGCTGGAATTATTACTACCATAGCCGGAACCGGGACGGTGGGCTACAGCGGCGACGGAGGACAAGCTACAGCAGCCACGTTAAGAGCCTCCACTGCGACCATGGACAGTGTAGGAAACTTTTTAATAGCGGATGCGGGAAACCATTGCATCAGGAAGGTAACCGCCTCCGGCATTATTTCTACAATTGCAGGTACAGGCATTCAGGGCTTTAGCGGCGATGGCGCACCCGCCAGTGCGGCACAGCTTTATGGCCCGGGATCTATTGCCTTTGACAAGGCGGGTAATATGTTTATAGTTGACGGACTTAATCTACGCATCAGGAAAATAGATACGGCAGGTATTATCACCACCATTGCAGGTAATGGTACTAATATGGTGGGTGGTAATGGTGGCCCTGCGTCCGTAGCTACCCTTTCAAATACTGTCACCATTGCGCTGGATGGAGCAGACAATATTTATATGACCGAGTCAAATGGCAACATAGTGAGACGAATTGATCATACTTCCGGCATTATTACAAAGGTTGCGGGTGATGGCGTCACCGTATGTGGTTTCGCCGGCGATGGTGGCCCTGCAAGTGCCGCTCAATTGTGCGGCCCAGCCGGCCTCGCAATAGATGTAACAGGTCGTGTATATTTCACCGATGTAAAGAACCACCGCGTCAGGCGGCTGAGCTCCACACTTGCAGTAGAGGAAGTGATGCAAGGTAAGCCGACAACAATAAACGTAACGCCCAACCCTGCAATATCAGGATTGTTAACCCTCAACCTGCCCACTGCGCACAATGAACAGATGCTGGTAACGGTAACTGATATAACAGGTAAAGTGATAAAATCCATCTCAGCCGAAACCAACAAACCGGTTGCTATACAGCTTAATGCACCTGCTGGCATTTACCTGCTCACGGTGCGCACAGGTAGCGGTGTGTGGAAGGAGCGGGTGGCGGTGCAGTAAGGAATTGAATATGTATATTATTTGCAAATAGTATAAGCTACCCGCC
Source organism: Taibaiella sp. (assembly GCA_014377675.1). Classification (GTDB taxonomy): domain Bacteria; phylum Bacteroidota; class Bacteroidia; order Chitinophagales; family Chitinophagaceae; genus Flavipsychrobacter. The sequence continues at coordinate 3,590 of JACMPD010000204.1, read as the reverse complement.
TGTTAAACCGGCGGGTAGCTTATTTTAAAACAGCCGCTCTTAACAATACTTTATTACCCGGAAAATTAGATTATAACATATTTGTCTCAATTTTGCCACCATAATGTTGTATATTGAAAAATTGCTCAAGCCTGCCGCGGTTGTTTTGGCCGTTTTGCTTTCTCATGGCGCGGCTTTGGCCCAAATTGATCCTGTCCGTGTAGGTACACAACTCATCTCAGCCGCAACAGATGGAACCATATCAGGTAAGCTGGTTGACGCGAAAAAGGCGCCGGTGTCTTATGCCACGGTCACGCTGCTGCGGCCCGACTCATCGGTAGTTAATGGTGATCTTTCTAAAGACGATGGTACATTCAGCATTAGCCCAACCGGTAAAGGCAATTTTTTGTTGCGTATTGAGTCCATTGGGGTTGCCACTAGGTTTTTGAAAACGAGTGTTACCGCCGATACATTGACCCGTAAAATGGGAAACATTGATGTAATAGCCAGCGAAACCACCCTGAAAACCGCTAACATAGTTGGTGAAAAGCCGGTAGTGCAGCTAACGGTTGATAAGAAAGTTTTTAATGTAGAAAAGAATATTACCAGTGCCGGCGGCAATGCCAGTGATGTGCTGCAAAATGTGCCTTCAGTATCAGTTGATATGGAAGGTAATGTGAGCCTCAGGGGCAAAACAGGCGTCAACATACTTATTGATGGCAAACCGGCCACGCTCCTTGGTTCTGATGTTAATTCAGCCCTGCAAAGTATGCCAGCCAGCAGCATTGAAAGCGTGGAGGTTATCTCCAACCCTTCAGCTAAGTATGACGCGGCGGGCACAACGGGTATTATTAATATCATCACTAAAAAAGATGGCAGGCTCGGTATTAATGGCAACGTGACCCTGGGCGCCGGCACCAGGGATAAATACAACGGTAATGCGGGCCTGAACATAAAAAAGGGCAAATGGAGCGCCTTCATGAATCTGAGCTTCCGGCTCAACAACACCTTTAATAATGTAACCACTGACCGGACGGACAAGGTAGCGGACTCTGCGGGTATACTTCGGTCTTACCATACTTATGAGCATGTACCCCGCCACTTCAATGGCTCGTTTAATAGCATAGGTTTTACGTATGATTTTAATAAATACAACTCTATTACAGTCACTCAAAATGTGAATGTGATGGATTTTGGCTACAGCGACCAGAGCGATTATTACGTATACAACAATGTAAGCCAGGCGGGTGTGCCGGCATTTCACCAAAACCGCTACAGCGCGGCCGATGGTGGCCCGCTTTCCCTGTCATCAGCTATTGACTACAAACATAAGTTTAAAAAGCAAGATGAAGAACTAAGCATTGATGGCACTTATGCGGTAAGCACCATAGAGCGCACCAATACCTACAAAACAATAAATGACAGTTTCGGTATTGCGCAGACATACTTTCCTGTGTACCAGAACGCCCCCGGCGGCGGCGGCAACAACACCTTTAACGCCTGGGCTGACTATACCAACCCGCTCTTTACCAAAAACGGTAAACTTGGTCTGGGGGTAAAAACACAGCTTTACTGGTTCAACAGCAGCAATAACCCTACAGTTGACACCACAGGTAAGGCGCAGGCGGTAGATTCTACGCTATTCACCAGGTATGACTATACCCAGCAAATACATGCCGCCTATATTAACTGGAGCGATCAGTTGGATAAGTTCAGCTACCAGGTTGGCCTGCGGGCAGAAGACGCCGAATATGGCGGCACATACATTGGCCGCAGTAGTGCAAAACTCAAAAACAGTTTCTTTAACTTCTTCCCTTCTGCCTTTATATCATGGCAGCTGCCGAAACAGCAAAGCGTGTACCTCAACTACAGCCGCCGCACCAACAGGCCTAACTTCTTCCAGTTGCTGCCTTACCTTGATCTTTCAAACCCAAGTACGGTAAGCACCGGCAACCCGGACCTGATACCTGAGTTCATCAACAATATAGAATTCAGCTATAACAAGCTGGATAAGAAAGGGAACAATATAATAGGCAGCGTTTACTACCAATATACCCAAAACCTGACAGAACGCATAACAAGCCCCGGCAAAAATGAATTTGCGGACAGGCTGGTGGTGAAGCCTCAGAACATTGCCAGCGGTACCACCTATGGGGCTGAGGTGATTGGTAACTTAAAGCTCACCAAAATATGGGATGCCACGGTAAACGCTAATTTCTTTCGCAATCAGCTGGTAATAGGTGACAATAACCAGGCTGAATTTGCTAAGTATTTTTCTAACAGGAGTGGTTTTGGCTGGTTTGGGAAGGTAAATACGAGCATAAAGCTCCCGGCTAACTTCTCACTACAGTTCAATGGAAACTTTGAATCGCCGAAGGTAATAGCCCAGGGCAACGTAAGGGAAAGCTACTGGCTTGATGTAGCGGTGCGCAAAAACCTGCTCAAGAATAAAGCGACCCTGGTTATTAACTGTGCTGATGTGTTTAAGACGCGGCAATTTATCAATGATTATACGCTCACCGCTTTTTACCAGACCATAAACCGTGTTAAGGAAACCAGAATTGGCAACATAACTTTTACCTATCGCTTCGGGAAAACTGACTTTGGCAAGAATATTGCAATGGATAGTGGAGGAGGCAGGCGCAAAGACCGCGCTAAAGAGGACGGGAGGAGCAAAACCAACCAGCCAAACGCCGAAGACAGGGGCAAAAACATGAAAGAAGGCGACGACGACCAGGGTGGTGGTGGCCAGCCACAGGGCGGTGGACAGAAAAATAAGTAGCCAGGCCGGTAATGTTTTCGTTGTTTTACTCCTGCAAAAATTGTTCATTTACACTAAAGAAATATAATTATGAGTAAGATAGCGAAATTGGTTACGGGTATTGCACTGGTGGGCATGTGCACAACGGCTCACGCACAGCTGCTGCGCGACTATATGAATGACGCGAGCAGGGTACTGAAGGGTGCTAAAAAATCGACCAGTAAAACAACCATAACCAATACTGAAATAACCGAAGGTTTGCGCCAGGCACTGGAGCTGGGCGCCAAAACGGCTACCAACCAGCTATCAGCACCCAATGGCTTTTTTGGTAACGCGCTCGTAAAGGTGCTGATGCCACCTGAAGCAAAAAAAGTAGAAGACGCATTGCGCCACGTGGGTATGGGTACTTATGTTGATAAAGCGATACTATCTATGAACCGTGCCGCTGAAGACGCTACAAAGCAGGCACTCCCTATATTCGGCAACGCTATAAAAAGCATGACGATACAAGATGCCATAGGTATACTTAAAGGCAGCAACGACGCCGCAACCCAATACCTCAAATCAAAGACTACCACGCAGCTCACGAGCGCCTTCAGACCCATTATCAGTGCCTCGCTTGATAAAGTGAACGCTACCAAGTACTGGGCTGAAGTATTTGAAGTATACAACAACCTGCCAACGACTTTTAATAAAGTAAATCCCGACCTTTCAGCATACGTAACGGAGCGTGCCCTCAATGGTGTTTTCGTATATGTAGCTGAGGAAGAGAACAAGATAAGGCTTAACCCTGCCGAGCGTGTCACCGACATTTTGAAAAAGGTGTTTGGACAGTTTGAGGGAGGGAAGT
>JACMPD010000203.1 GCA_014377675.1 Taibaiella sp. | reverse complement strand
TTTTATTCCAAAGCAGGAAAGACATGATGCCATGCTCCGCCCAAAACCAATAAACGACTTTTACATCTTCATTTTCATAGGTGTAAAAATGGTTTATGTTTTTGATGTCTTCAGTTGTCGGCGTTACGTACACAACTTGTGTAAACCGTGAACATCCGCTGAACACCATGGCGGCCAATAAGAATAAAAGAATTCGTTTTATATTCATGGTCTCTATTTTGGCTATAAATATACAGTGTGGTTTGCAAATTAGCCAATAGTTGCTCTGGAAATTAACTAACAAACGCACTGTTGCCGGCATAAATTAAAGGTGGTATTGTAAAAGTCAGTTTGTTTTATTCAGCCATTAAGTATAATGGCACCTTTCAGGTGCTGTTATACTTTGCTTTTATTTAAAATGTAAATGCTTCCTCAACGAGCTGTTGTTGCTCCATGGCGTGCTTTTTGGCGAAGCCTGTAGCAGGTGAGGCACTTGCCAGCCTGCTCTTATACTGCATTGGGAAGTCCTCAAGATTTAGTTGCAGGAACGGCAAAGCACCCATGTTCCGGGGCTCTTCCTGCATCCATACCCAAGCTGCATTTTTATATTTTATTCGCATTGCTTTAAGTTGTTGCACCGGAATAGGGTATATCTGTTCCAGCCTCACAACAGCAATATCCTCTCTTTTGTCCGTTATTTGTTTTTCACTGATATCAAAGTATAACTTTCCTGTACACAGTACTACTCTTTTTACCTTCGATGCATCTGTTATAAACGGATCATCAATCAACTCTTTAAACCCACCTTCGGTGAATTCACTCATTGCTGAATACGCTCTTATGTGCCTGAGATTAGCTTTTGGCGCAAAATTCACCAAAGGCTTGCGGAAGTCCCATGCTAGTTGCCTGCGTAGGGCGTGGAAGAAGTTTGCGGCAGTTGTAATATTGGTAATAACCATATTGTATTCGGCGCACATCAGCAGGAAACGTTCCATACGTGCGCTGGAGTGCTCCGGTCCACCTCCTTCATAGCCATGCGGCAGCAACATTACAAGGCCGTTCATGGCGCCCCATTTCTGCTCTCCGCTGCTCAGGTACTGGTCAATAATGGTTTGTGCACCGTTAGAGAAATCGCCGTATTGTGCCTCCCACAGCACAAGGTTGTTCGGGTTAGCCATTGCGTAGCCATATTCAAAGCCCAATACAGCGAATTCGCTCAGCAGCGAATTATAGATATGCATCGCGCCCTGCTTTTCCGCAACTTTACTCAGCCTGCTATAGGCCTCGTTGGTCTGCTGGTCGTAAAGTACCGCGTGGCGGTGGGAAAAAGTTCCCCTTTTTACATCTTCACCACTCAAGCGCACTTCATTGCCATTCGCCAGCAAGCTGGCATAGGCCAGCAACTCACCCGTAGCCCAGTCCACCTTTGTTTCTGACTCAAACAATTTTATTTTATCCTGAAGTAGTTTCTCGACTTTTTTAAGAGCGGTAAATCCTTCCGGAATTTTCATCAAAGCATCAAACAGTCCTTTAAAAAGGTCTTCAGAAATGGCTGTTACGGGTGACTGGTTAAAATCAGCCGGTGTCGCTTTTCTAAGTTTTTTCCACCAAAGTTCAGGTTTCTGGTAGGTATATGGCAATGGTTTTTGTTTCACCTCATCCAGCCTTACCTGTAGGTCAGCCCAGAAATGGGTTTCCATTTCTTTGGCCATTTGGACAGCATCTGGTTCGCCGTGTTCAAGCAGAAATTGCGTATAAACTTCCCGTGGGTTAGGGTGTTTTTCTATCAGGGAGTATAGGTGTGGTTGTGTAAACTTTGGTTCATCGCCTTCATTATGCCCATGTTTGCGATAGCAAACCATATCAATGAAAATATCCTCGTTGAATTTCTGCCTGTACGCTACGGCCAACGCCGCGCACTTTACTACAGCCTCAGCATCATCACCGTTTACGTGCAGTACTGGTGCCTGCACCATTGAAGCGATGCTTGTACAGTAGTCAGCAGAACGTGCATCCTGAAAATCAGTAGTGAAGCCAATTTGGTTGTTGATTACGAAGTGTATTGTGCCGCCGGTATGATAGCCTTCCAGTTTCGACATCTGAAGAAGCTCGTATGTGATACCTTGGCCTGCTACCGCCGCATCGCCATGAATAAGTACGGGTAATACCTTATGGTATTCCTTATTGTATAACGTATCTGCCTTTGCTCTTGCGAAGCCTTCAACAACAGGGTTTACAGCTTCCAGGTGCGATGGGTTTGGCGTCAGTTGCACATTTATTGATTTGCCGCTAGGTGTTATGATGTCAGACTGGAAGCCCAGGTGATACTTTACATCGCCACTGCCAAATGTCATATCAGCCGGCATATTGCCTTCAAACTCTGAAAATATCTGTTCGTATGTTTTGTTGAGTGTGTTGGCCAGTATATTCAGGCGGCCTCTGTGCGCCATACCTATCACCATTTCCGCTACGCCGGCATCTGCCGCATCATTGAGTATTGTGTCAAAAGCGGCAATAGTGCTTTCACCGCCTTCCAGGCCAAAACGTTTCTGACCGATGAATTTAGTGTTAAGAAATTTCTCAAATATAACGCCATCATTGAGTTTCTGAAGAATACGCTTTTTTACGCTGATTGAAAGCTCTTTATTCATCATCTCTTCATAGTTTTTCATTACCCATTGACACTTTTCAGTATCATTTATGTAAGTAAACTCTATGCCGGTTGTTCCTGTATAAATTTTCTTTAATGCGTTAATTATGTCCTTTAATGGTGCATTTTGCAATCCAATTGACTTTCCGGCAAAAAACGGCGTATTTAAATCGTTTTCAGAAAGGTTAAAACTTGCAAGTTCCAGTTGCGCCTGGCGGTTTTTGCGGGAGCGGATGGGGTTTGTATTAGCTACCAGGTGCCCGCGCTTGCGATAAGAGCGTATGAGTTCCAGTACCCCAAGTTCTTTATTAATATGATCTTCTGAAATTCCGTTTTTAGGGTTTTGCCCGTTAGTTGCAGTAGTACTAATCTGCGCAGAGGCAAAATCAAATCCTTCGAAAAACTTTTTCCATTCAGGATCAACAGTGCTTGAATCAGTAACATAATCGTTGTAAAGAGACTCAATAACTGCTGAAGCAGGGCCGGTAACGTAAGAAAAATCATTCATTTTAAATCAGAAATATTTATCGGAGATGACCTCCGGGAAGTATTAAAAAAATATTTTATTTTAGTTGCAAATTTAAGTTATTACTATGAAATTCTGTAATGTCCGCCTAAGTTTTTACCAATTTTTCAAAACTACCTGGCAAGCACAAATTTAACGGTGTACCAGCCTTGTTTTGATATGGCGGAAATGTAATAAACGCCGTTTGCGGCATAATCCAATACCAGCTCAGTTGGTGTATTGGTTGGTGCTTCAAACAGGTCCAGTACCTGGTACACTGAGTTTGACACCACTATAGTTACCGCTTCATTCAGCCTTGATGATACATTAAATTTGAATACACCGTTGTTAGGATTTGGGGTTACCACAATGTCCTTAATCGTTCCTGGTTTTGATGACTGTAATATATTTACTGCAAAGCGGGCAGTATCTTTTCCGCATGTATTGCTGACGATATATAATATTGTATCAGCCCCTTCCCTTAAGGCGCCCACGGCTCCCGTTGCAGAAATAACTGTATTGCTGGTGCGGGTGAGCCATACGCCGCCGGGCGAAGAGCTCCTGAGTATAACAGTGTCCCCGGTAACAATTTCACTTATTCCGGTTATTGTTCCAGCTTCCGGCTGAGCGTTTACTGTTATTCTCTTAGTTGCAGATACCGACCCACAGCTGCTGGTAACGGTATAGCTAACCGTATCAACGCCAGGCGCTATACCTGTGAGTACGGAATCCCGGAGGGAAGAAAAATGATTGGTGTTGTCCCATACTCCGCCAGTGGTTGTGTCGCGCAATATAAGTTCTGCTCCTACACAAACAGTAGTGCCGCTAGTGATTACCCCTGCCGATAATGACATTATAGTTACTACTTTCGCGGCAACTGATGGACAGCCGTTCACGGTTACTGTATACAGTATGGTATCAATGCCGGCAGTAATTCCTTTCACCACTCCAGCAGTAACTGTTGCATTGTTGTTGGTTTTGCTCCAAATGCCACCGGCAACTGAATTAGTAAGAGTGATTGTCGTCCCGGTGCACACTGTACCTGGCCCGGCAATTGAATCAACAAACGGAACCGGATTTACCGTTATTTTCCTGATAGCTGTTGCTGTGCCGCAACTGTTGGTAACAGTATAATAAATGGTGTCAATTCCTGCAGCAATACCGGTTACAACACTATCCGCCACAGAAACGAAGCCGTTTTTGGCCGCCCATACTCCTGATCCTGTAGTATCGCGCAGGGTAACAGATGAACCGACGCAAACTGCAGAAGCGCCTGATATAGTGCCCGCTGAAGGTGGTTGAAGAATGGTAACTGTAGTGACAGCGGTATCAGAACCGCAGCCGTTACTGACAATATATAACGCAGTATCAATGCCGGCTGACACGCCTATTACCCTTCCTGTGGCAGCGCCTATAGTTGCTTTTGTATTAGTAACCCTCCATGTACCGCCGGCAACCGTGCTTGAAATAAATATAGTATCTGTTGGGCATACTGAAAATGATCCTATAATAATGCCTGCCTGTGGCAAAGGGTTCACTACAATTGATTTTCTTCCTGCGGCAGTGCCACATACATTTGAAATAGTGTAAATGACGGTATCGGTTCCAGCAACCAGTCCGGTTAAAATACCTGCGGAAGAAACATTGGCTGATGCGTTAGAACCCCTCCATGTGCCGCCGGAGCCAGCTCCGTTGGTCAGAGAAATTGATGAACCGACACAAACAGAGGAAGGTCCGGTAAAGCTATCGGCATTGTATGCAGTGTCAACAGTTACAATTTTGGTTGCGAGGTAGGTACCGCAACTACCGGTAAAGCCATAGGTAATAATTGTAGTACCGTGACTGCCGCCCGTTACCACGCCTGTAGCTGTTATAACTGCGATTGTGGTATCACCGCTCTGCCAGCTACCACCAGCTGATGTATCTGTGTAAGTTATATTTGCGCCCTGGCAAATAATCGATGGGCCGTTGATAGCGCCAATAGTATAGCCGCTGGCTGGTGTTACATTTATAGTTATGGTATCAAATGCGGTGCCGCATGTATTAGTTATTGAATACGTAACAATTACAGTCCCTGTGGACCGGCCACTGATAAAGCCGGCTGCATCAACCGTAGCAATAGTAGTATCGCTGCTTACCCACCTGCCGCTGGCAACAGAGTCAGTAAGGTGCAGCAATGCTCCAATGCAGAAACTTGCTGTTGGCGCTACAATAGGCGCAACAGTATAATTGGAATCGACCCGGAATGGAAAGCTTACAATATTGGTATCTCCCTGGGCTACAGTATAGTAGCTGATTGTATCCGTCCCTGGTGAAATTGACGTAACCATACCTGACGCACTAATGGTGGCGACTGACGGGTTCGAGTTTATCCACGTGCCGCCGGTTGTCGCATTACTCAGCATGGTTGAAGTGCCGTTGCATATGGAGTCATTGCCAGTAATAGGGCTTATAGGTGGCACCGGGTAGTTTCGGAATAATGATACGGTTGAGTCTGAGTTGTTCACAACTATAATATCAGGCTTTCCGTCACCATCAATGTCTCCTGAGGCCATACCCGATGGCGCATTGCCTGTAACAAAGTCGGTTCTCGAAGACAGTGATGTTGTATTTATCGTGCCTGTGGTAGCAAGATTTAGAAACACAGATAGTTTATTGGTGTAGAAATTGGCAACAGCTATATCTGCTTTGCCATCACCATTTATATCTGCTATGGTAAGATCGGCTGCTGATGAGTCGGTTGTAAAGTCGACTTTAGTTGCAAATGAAAGTGTGCCCGCAGTGGTAAATGTATTTTTGAATATCGAAATTTTTTCAGTGCCGCTGTTGGTGGCAATAATTTCCGGCTTGTTATCGCCGTCTATGTCTGCGGCAGCAATACCGGTAGGGGCATTGAGCCCGGTAAGGGAAACTGGGGTGGCGAATGTAGTTGATGTTATGGTGCCGGGCGTAGCAGTGTTGTGGAAAACTGATACAGTGCCGGAAATATAATTAGTGACGGCCAAATCTGGTTTGCCGTCGCCGTCAAGGTCACCGGCAAACACCTTAAATGGGACAGTACCGGTATTGAAAGATACTGCCGTCGCAAATGAAGTGGTATTTATTATACCCAATGATGACATATTGCGTAGTACCGATACGCGCGCTGAATTTTGGTTCACTACCGCTATATCGGGCTTTCCGTCCGCGTCAAAGTCGGCGATGGCTATGTCAATTGGTGCTGTTCCGCCCGAAGAATAGTCTACTTTTGCCGCGAATGAAACAGATGCCGGAGTTGACGTATTTCTCAATATTGAAACCTTGTTGGCACTTGTTGAAGTATTAGCAACTATAATATCCTGCCTTCCGTCCCCATCAATATCCGCTATTTTCAGGTAATGCGGGCCGGTACTTGTTGAGAAGTTTACAGGTGATGCGAATGTGCCGCTCCCGATACCGGGTCCCGTGCCAATATTTTTAAAAACAGATAGTGTATTCAGGCCGCTGTTGATGACTATAAAATCTGATTTGCCGTCACCATCAATATCTGCTATGGCAGTGCCTAAAGGACTGCTACCAGTATTGAAATTTACAGCGTTCTTAAAATTCGTGGCATTGGCTATCAATCCGGTGTTATTATAGTAAGGGGTAAAAGCAGAATCTTCTGATGATGTAAAGCCAGCGGTTGAGTCCGTGACTGTAACTGGCGCGTATGCAGCGTTAACAGGTACTGTTACCGTAAGTGAGGTGGTTGTGCCGGCGGTAACCACAGCCCTTGCGCCACCAAAATAAACTATATTATTTGTATATGTTAAATTGAAATTAGCTCCTGAAATAGTGACTGGAGTACCTGGAATCCCTTTATTGGGAATAACCGACGTAACGGCCGGTATTGATATAACCGCTATAACTTTATAAGCTGTGCCGGTGATACCGCACGTATTAACAACTGAGTAGAAAATAGTATCTGTGCCCGGAGTAAGTCCGGTAAGCATACCTGATGCTGTAATGGTAGCTACCGTAGTGTTGCTGACGCTCCAGGTACCACCGGTGGTAGTATTGGCATATGCGGCCGTGTTGCCGGTGGCCAGGGCCGCAGGCCCTGTTATGGCGTTTACCGGCGGGGCACCCGTAATTATTATGTTAGAGCCATTGTTGGTGCCAAATGTAGCGGTAGGAGACAGATTGATAACCCTGATGCGGTACGCGGTGCCTGCGGCAGTGCCGGCAGGTATTGTAGCTGCTATGGGCGAGGCTGAGCC
>JACMPD010000202.1 GCA_014377675.1 Taibaiella sp. | reverse complement strand
GAGACAGTTCGGTCCCTATCTGCCATGGGTGTAGGAAACTTGAGAGGATCTGACCTTAGTACGAGAGGACCGGGTTGGACGTACCTCTGGTGCACCAGTCGTCATGCCAATGGCGCAGCTGGGTAGCTATGTACGGAATGGATAAACGCTGAAAGCATCTAAGCGTGAAACCTTCCTCAAGATGAGTTTACTTTTAAGGGCCGTAGTAGACTACTACGTTGATAGGCTATAGGTATAAGGGTGGTAACATCGCAGCCGAGTAGTACTAATTACCCGTAAGCTTTATTTTTTATTTTTGTAGCGATACAGAGATAGTTTTTTACCGGTATTATAACTTTCCCAATATGTACATTATTAATAGTTATGAGTTATAAGTTATAAGTGATGAGTTGAAAGACAATAGCACTTTAATTTGTAACGCATAATCTTGTTCAAACGCATTCACATTATTACCGGTTATTGAGTAATGTTATGATACGCTGAGTACTGCAGCTAAGGCATAAGCCTTTGATGCAAACACTCATAACTCATAACTTATAACTCATAATAAAAGATATTATGGTGGTTTTGCCAAGGGTGTTCACCTCTTCCCATACCGAACAGAGAAGTTAAGCCCCTTATGGCCGATGGTACTGGTATTCCAACCGGGAGAGTAGGTAGCTGCCATATTTATTAAATCAACCCTCTGCATTTACTTGTCAGAGGGTTTTTTTATGCACGCAACCTTTCCTCTTGAAATAACTACTTTTAAACCCCACACATCAACACAGATCATTAGTTTAGATAAAAACCGCTATCAAGATACACCTTTGAGCCATGAGAAATTGCACATTGATTTCATTATTTCTTTTTCATCGTTTGATTCCCTTAATGATTTTTCAAGTTGTATTTCAACTGCGTATAAAGTGTGAAAGTTATAAGTTACTGAATTTCTTTTGTTCCGGTATATAATCCCAAATGTGTCTGCAGGATTTAATTCAGGTGAGTAAAGAGGAAGTTGTACTGTTTGTATGTTTTCGGGTAAGTTTAATGCTTTGCTTGCATGCCAGCCTGCATATTCCGGAGCAAACTGAGCCATTATTCCGGTCAAAGTGAGCCACTCCTCAAATAGATTTTATACCCGGGTTTATGGGTAAAAGGTTTTAGATTCCGGATAAACTGAGCCACTTAAAAAATGGGCAGCAGGTGACATTCCGGCGTAATTGAGCCACCTGATAAGAGCGTACAAATTCATTTACTAATTAAGGTTTCCTTTATTGTTCATCAAAAGAGCAAAGGGGATGTCTAACAATCTGGTAACGATGCAAAATGTACGCACCATACTTCAATTATTACAGCGTGGATATTCCGGTAGAAAAATTTCGCGTGAACTGGCACTGTCCCGCAATACGGTTAAATTGTATAGCGATCGGTTTCATGCATGTGCTTTTAGCCTTTTGCAATTGCAACAGATGGATGATGCGGGCTTACATATTATCGCCTATGCAGATGCAAAGCAGCTGGAGGCCGACCCCCGGACAGGTTATTTCAGATCCAGAATTGACTACTTTCTTGCTGAACTGCAACGCACCGGTGTTACCAAACACCTATTATGGTCTGAGTATAAAAAAGAAAATCCTACCGGATATGAGTACTCGCAATTTTGTGATCTCTTCGCCCGCTATAAAAAAGTAAGCCAGGCCACGATGCACTTTGTTCATACGCCTACAGAGGTGATGATGGTGGATTTTGCAGGTGATAATTTACATTATGTAGATAAAGCAACCGGGGCGCTTATCAGTTGCCCGGTATTTGTTGCCGTATTACCTTACAGCGGCTACAGTTTTGCCATAGCTCTTCCTAATGCCACGCAGCCCAATGTTATAAAAGCACTTAATTTATGTCTCGACTATTTTGGCGGGGTACCCTTATCTGTTAAATGCGATAACATGCGAACGGCCGTAAGCAAAAGCTGCCGTTACGAACCCATATTTTCTGATACCCTTATTCAATGGTCCTTACATAATAATACCACGCTGCTGGCTGCAAGAGTCCGCAAGCCCAGGGACAAGGCATCGGTAGAAAATGAAGTAAAACTTGTATACCAGCGTATTTATGCACCCCTTCGGGATAGTGTATTTTTTAGCCTTACTGAACTCAATGCACACATAGTGGAACAGCTTAAAGTTCATCACCGGTGTCCCTTTCAAAAGAAAGATTACAGTCGGCTGGAATGTTTTATTAACCAGGAAAACCACTGCTCCTGCCATTGCCTGATGATAAATATTTTATTAGCCATGCGGTAAAGGCAAAAATTCAGCGTAACTACCACCTCACCCTTGGCGAGGATTGGCATCATTACAGCGTACCCTTTAGTTTTATTGGTAAAACGGTCAGCGTTATTTATGATACAGATATAGTGGAGATCTATCATGACCACAAACGTATCGCCCTGCATATAAGAAGTTTTAAACCACATGCTTTTACCTCTATCAAGGAACATATGCCCGAAAGCCATCAGCGCTACGCCGAACAACAGGGCTGGACAGCTGAATACTTTCTGGAGCAAGCCATTAAAATAGGCTCCGCTACCCACCTGTATATGGAAGGGGTATTAAAATCAAAAAAATACCGGAACAAACTTATAACGCCTGCCTTGGTATCCTCCGGCTGGTAAGATCCTACACGGCTGTTCGGGTTGAAGCCGCCTGCAAAAGAGCATTGAACGGACAATGCTATAATTATGCTACCATCAATAATATCCTTATCAACAACCTCGATACCCTTGAACCCGAACAGCTTTCCTTATTTGTTATGCCCAAACACAACAACCTGCGTGGTGCACAAGCATACAAATAAAAATCTTAAAAAAATATTCATCTCTAAAATTGATCAGCATGAACACACAAAGTACAGTAGAACAACTGCAGCAACTCAAACTTTTTGGGATGTCTAAACTTTACCAGGCAGTAGTAAACCAGCCCGTACACCAGCATCCGGAAGCCCATACACTAATGGGGATGCTCACGGATGCAGAAGCCCAGTACAGACTTTCACAACGAACACAGCTTTATTTGCGGCTATCAAAACTTCGTTACAATACGATGCCCGAACAAGTGAAGACAGCCCCCGACCGAGGTATTACCAAAGAACAATTACTGCTGTTCTGCGACGGATCATTTATAGAAAAGGGAGAAAATATATTAATTAGCGGATCTACCGGATGCGGTAAAAGTTACCTCGCCTGTGCATTGGGAAGGCAAGCCTGCATGCTGGGGTACCGTACCGTTTATTTTGCAATGAACCGGTTTATTGAATCGCTTGCCGCAGCCAGGCTCGATGGTACTTACATCAGGTGGTTAAACCAAATAGCCAGAACACCCCTTCTTATCATGGACGATTTTGGTCTGCAACCCTTAAATCATCATACCAAACTTGCACTGTTACAAATATTGGAAGACCGGTATGCAAAAAACGCCACCATCATTACCTCTCAATTACCGGTAAAAGCATGGTACGAATACATCAACGAACCAACCCTTGCTGATGCTATTATGGACAGAATGACAGCGCAGGCTAACAGGATTGAATTAAAAGGAGATTCTTTAAGGATTAAAAAAGTAATTAACTTCAAGTTCTAAAATACGCTCTTTTCAGGTGGCTCAGTTTAACCGGAATGGGTGGCTCACTTTCACCGGAATATACACAGCCTGCTCCATTGAAGCAAAGTATTACCCGGTAATGATTGTAGGTCATTGCAAATGCATCCAGAAATTTATTCATGGCTTCCGTATTATTTACGGGAGAAATGATAGAAAAATTTTCGCCTGTTTCAGGACATACACTTGTGTAAGCATATAGATATTCTCTCACCATTTGTTGGGTTACCGTAGTCCTTGTACCTTCTGCCACCCAGCAGTTGCCTACGATATTAATTCTTCCAAATCGGGCCTCAACTTCAAAAAAAAGCTTTAACAGCCGTTTGTCTTTTTGTCCTTTAAAGCATGCTGCCAAGAGTTCGGGAAGTTTTTTTTAACTCTTCCTGTGCTTTCAGGTTTTGTAAAGGATGTTTTGGACCTGGGGCTTTCATTTTCCATCCATGCGCTTGAACAAATCCCATAGATAATCATCGGATACATGCCATTTACAGCCAATTCCACTTCTTTGCAAATTTTCTTTGGCAGTAAGGATCTCGACATTTAAAGATTTTTCAGCCATCTTTTTTAAAAGCTCTTCTTCTTGCTCAAAAGAAAGTAGGGAATGGGCCTCGCGCCTGCCTCCCCACTGAAGATTGATCAGGTAGTCACTACCAAATTTATTATAAAGCCGTACATACCTTTGAACTTTAGCAGCCGTTGAACCAAGAAGTGCTGCAATGAAGTCTGCATTTGAACCTGGATTATTGGCTACGGTATTTAATATTTGCCATTGTTTAAAAATCCGAAGGTCTTTGGTACTTTGGTAGTTGTAAAATTAATTCAACCTCAGGTTTTCTAATCCGCTGTCTGAAGGCAACAAATTCGGTTGGTACACAATGGATATTGGGCTTAAATTGTTGCTTGCCACTGAAGTATTGATAGTAACAATTTTCTGTCAATTGTTACACAATATTTTTATCACTAAGATTGCGCAAAATTTTAAACATAAATAACGACACGATAGGCCGGATGGGCTTGGCGGGGTTACCCATTTTTAAATTATAATGCTTCTCAAAACTGGTATCAAATATCGACCAATTGATTTTATCGGCTAATTGATACAGTGGATATTTTTGATCGGGCTGGGCAGAAAGACCATGAAATAAACCAAGTTGCGGGATGTGTTTATTGGTAGATAGCATACTTAAATTTGCAAGACTTTAAGCAATTTTGCAAATAACTGGGACCTTTTCTAATAACATTTTTATAACATATCCAATACCATACTAACTTTGGCATTTTTTGTGAGTCGACTAATTAAATCGCAGTCATCGATTAAAATAGTGATTCAGAAATGACCTGCACATGGATTTATATAGTGAATTTATTTGGAATAAAAAATCCCCATTGAAAGATGGGGATTGAAGCTATAATTTAATTTCTTCGTCACTGTCATCAAAAAAGCGAAACTCAGTTAAATGATAAGTAGATTTCGAAATAATTTTTATTCTTTGTTTGTATTTCCAACTCCATTTTAAGCGTTTTGAAATAAAACCACTAGTAAGGAAAGTAAATAATATAGGATTTACTTCAATTGTTAGCCCCTTGTGATTTTGCATAATAAGGTAGCTCAAATTCTTTTCTATCTCATCTTCTAATATAAGAGTGGAGGATATTTTACCTGTACCTGTACAACTTGGACAAATTTCAGAAGTATTAATGGTCATCTCTGGCTTCATACGCTGCCTAGTTATTTGCATTAATCCGAATTTACTAAGAGGTAAAACAGCATGTTTTGCACGATCCGTTTTCATAAGTAATTCCATAGAATCGGAAATACGTTTTTTATTTTCCATTAATTTCATATCAATGAAATCAACTACTATAATTCCACCTAAATCTCTTAATCTAAGTTGCCTGGCTATTTCTTCAGCAGCTTCTAAATTCGTTTCAAGTGCATTTTGTTCTTGATTATTACTTACACTTTTGTAACCACTATTAACATCAATTACATGTAATGCCTCAGTGTGTTCTACAATTAAGTAGGCTCCACTTGGTAAATTAACAGTTTTTCCAAATGCGGCTTTTACTTGTTTTGTTATACCAAAACTATCAAAAATTGGAGAACCATTATTATAATAAGAAACGATATCCACTTTATCAGGAGCAATTCTTTGAAGATAACTTTTGGTATCAGCAAAAATGGTTTTATCATTTACTACAATACGATTAAAATCTTCATTTAAAAGATCTCGTAGCATACTATTTGCTTTTCCTTGTTCGCTTAAAATTTTTGTAGGGGGTGTGGCATTTTTTAAATTT
>JACMPD010000021.1 GCA_014377675.1 Taibaiella sp. | reverse complement strand
TTTTCCAATCTTCTAATTTTTTGAGCGCTAATTTGATAACATCTAAGTTGTTTGATGCCTGCTCAACAGTTTTCGAAATGCCCTGCCTTATTTGTAGTTCCTGCTCCTGGTATTTTTGAATTTTTTCAAGGATTAGTGACCAAATTGAAGAAACTTTGTCAGCGCTAAAATCAATGATTACTTTATCATTTATAGTGCTTTCAATCGCTTCTTCAATATCATAATTCAGATTAGCGGGAAAATAAATGACTTTTGTTGAAATGTCACTAATCCATTTAGTTTGATAATAGTCAATTATTGACTTAGGATCTATAGGCTCATTATTATGTTTATGATGAGCCGATTTTCTTTCAATAAGCCCTTCAGTAGCACTTTCTACAAATGCAGTATCCATTTGATATTCATTGTTCAAGCCAAAAGAGGTTTGAACTCGGATTCTTCTTTCTATTGACTTTCTGCCAGACTTAATAATTAACGGAGTATCATAGTTAGATAAAAACTTAGGTATCAATTCCAATAAACTAGTTTTCCCCGTACCGCTTTGTCCAATAAAACAAACCTTATCTAAAGGCTGGCCTTCTTTTGCATGGCCTTTAGGGTAAGTAAGGTCAATGGTTAAGTCTTTGAATTGGTGGAAATCCTTGATTATTATTTGAGAAACCTTCATTGTTGTATTTTAGCTGCATAAAGGTAAGTAACCATTATGGTACTGCAAGAGATGTACAATTTTACCACCCTTACTATGCGAACAATAAAGCTCACAGTTAAGCGTAGTCCCCGACCACGTTTCAGCGGCAGCAAATCTCTGATTTGCGAGGCTTATCTGGCAATCTGGAGATTGCCAACCGCCCGGACGTAGTCGGAGACTACGCCCAACGAAAGAGAAAAATTTTATTAGCGGGGTTACGGCAGTCGAAAAGACTGCCAATGATGGCGGCACAAGTTGAAAAAACTTGCGCCAAATATAACTACTAAACGTTAAGCGTAGTCCCCGACCACGTTTCAGCGGCAGCAAATCTCTGATTTGCGAAGTTTATCCGGCAATCTGGAGATTGCCAGCCGCCCGCACGTAGTCCAGAGACCACACCCAACAACTTTAAAAAAAGAAATGAAAATGGGCTGCCTGAAAGAAGCAGCCCATTTAAGAAATGTATTAAAAAAAGAGGTGATTAGGCCTGAACCAGTGTATCTAACACTTTGTTCATACTGCGCACCGCTTCAGCTGATTTATTGAAAGCTTCCTGCTCTTCAGCATTCAGTTTGTAATCAATTATTTTTTCCCAGCCATTGCTGCCTATTACTACAGGCACACCCAGGCAAATGTCGTTCTGGCCATATTCGCCTTCCAGCATTACGCAGCAAGGGAATACTTTTTTCTGGTTGCGGACAATAGACTCCACAAGTGCAGCACCTGCTGCGCCCGGTGCGTACCATGCGCTGGTGCCCAGTAACTTGGTGAGGGTAGCACCGCCAACCATTGTATCAGCAGCAACCTGCTTCAGTTTTTCAGCGCTCAGCATATTGCTAACCGGTGTGCCGTTTACAGCCGCCAGGCGGGTAAGCGGAATCATGGTAGTGTCGCCATGGCCACCTATTACAGTTGCGTGCAGGTCGTTAGGGGAGCAGTTCAGTTCTTTCTGCAAATAGCATTTGAAACGCGCGCTGTCCAGTATGCCACCCATACCAATGATGCGGTTTTTAGGAAGTCCTGTTGATTTCATGGCCAGGTAGGTCATGGTATCCATAGGGTTTGAAATAACCACTATGATAGCGTTCGGTGAATGCTCCAGCAGGCTTTTGCAAACATCTTCTACAATGCGCGCGTTGGTGCCTATCAGCTCTTCGCGGGTCATGCCTGGTTTGCGCGGTATGCCTGAGGTGATAACCACAACATCAGAATTGGCTGTTTTTGTATAATCACCGGTTACACCAGTAACCCGGGTATCAAAACCCAGCAATGAGGCTGTCTGTGTAATATCAAGCGCCTTACCTTCAGCAAAACCTTCCCTGATGTCTAATAATACCAGTTCTTCAGCCAGTTCTCTGCGGGCAATGTTATCAGCGCAGGTTGCGCCTACTGCGCCCGCACCCACTACGGTAATTTTCATTTACTTATATTTTTTAAGTGAAAAATCAATATTCACGGCAAAGGTAATTATTTGTTGTTTCAAATGGTAACATTGCTGTTTGTTTACATAATTGGGGTGCTGGTTACCGCCCTAATTTTAACTATTTTGAATAGCGGCAATACCCGGCAGTTCTTTACCCTCAAAATACTCCAGCATAGCCCCGCCACCGGTTGATACATAACTCACCTTGTCTGCCAGGTGGAATTTGTTTACGGCAGCTACACTATCACCGCCGCCCACAAGAGAGTATGCGCCCGCAGCGGTAGCATCGGCCACAGCCATTGCAATAGCCTTGGTGCCATGCTGAAACTTATCCATTTCAAACACACCCATAGGGCCGTTCCACAAAATGGTTTTAGACTCACCTATTATTTTTTTGAATTGTGCCACCGCCATCAGGCCAATATCAAGGCCCATCCAGCCTGCAGGTATTTCATTGCTCAATGAAGATGACGTATTGGCATCAGCGGCAAACTTGTCCGCTATAATGCTGTCAGAAGGCAGGTGAATGCAAACGCCTTTCGCCTCTGCTTTTTTCAGCAGGTCAAGCGCCATATCAAGCCGGTCGTCTTCGCAAAGCGAGTTGCCTATATGGCCGCTCTGTGCTTTAAAGAAGGTATATGCCATGCCCCCACCTATTATGATGTCAGTAGCTTTTTCAAGCAGGTTTTCTATTATGAGTATTTTATCAGAAACCTTTGCGCCGCCCACTATCGCAACGAAAGGCTTTGTATTGTTGTTCAGTACCTGGTCAGCCGCTATGATCTCGCTTTCCATCAGCAGCCCGAACATTTTTTTATCGCCGGGGAAAAACTGGGCTATTATAGCCGTAGAAGCATGTGCGCGGTGCGCGGTGCCGAAGGCATCATTCACATACACATCGCCATACTTGCTCAGTTTTTCAGCGAAGGCTACATCTCCCTTTTCTTCTTCTTTGTAATAGCGAAGATTTTCAAGCAGCAATACCTGGCCGGGCTGTAACGCAGCTGCACTGGCGGCGGCATCATCACTTATACAATCATCGGCAAACTGAACTTCAACACCCAGCAATTTGGCCAGATGTTCGGCTACAGGCTTCAGGGAAAAGTCCGCTTTGGTAAGCTCTGGTTTCTTTTCCATATCCTTTATCGGGCGGCCCCAATGACTCATCAGCACCACGCAGCCACCATCGTCCAATACTTTTTTTATAGTAGGCAATGCAGATGTAATGCGGGTATCATCGCCTATTACGCCCTTCTTTATAGGTACATTAAAATCAACGCGGATGAGCGCTTTTTCGTTTTTGAAATTGTGGTTTTGGAATGTGGACATCGTATGTTGTGTTTATAATTTTAAAATTCTATTGTGTCTGTAATTTATAGTTTGACATTATATTGCTCTCTAAATTTCTCCATCATTGTTTGTTCGGTTACTTGCGGAATTTTACGCGAATGATTTTTAATACATATTATCGCCTGCAATTCCAAATTTGATAGATTTATTCCATTACTACGTAAATTATCAATAGTTGCTCCTAACTGTTCCTTAGCCTTTCGTTTTCTCTCTCCTCGCTTTCCAGTACGACCACTTTTTATTTCCACAAAATAAAGCCTTCTGTTATTAAATAAAATACAATCGCATTTTTTTTGACCTTCAACTTCCTTGATAAGACATTTATCAGTTTTTACAACGCATATTTCAGTTGTCAGTTGATTATTTACAGTTAGTTGATAATCTCCGGATAAAACAATTTTTACAGGCTGATTGTTCTCTGCATCGTGAATATAAAATAATTTTTCAGCGATATGATGATACGGACTTTTATGCTCACAAAGTGAAATTCCTGTAAACTTACAATCTCCCAATTTTTCCTTTAATGCTTTCAGTATCATTTCATCAGATTCATTAAAGCATCAAAATCATCATTCATTTTGTCGGTAGCCTCATCAATATAGTTGTCTGATATTAGTCCAGTTACAATATTGAAAATTGATTCTGCGCCTCCATCTTTAATTTGATAGGCTGAGAAGAAATTTGGGGGAATATTTATTGAATGCCGTTCGTTAAAAACGTCATACCACTCACCAGTACTATTACTCTTATCTATCAAAAATTTCTCAACTTTGTTGGTGTACAATAAAATATTTAGAGCGGAAAGAATGTAGGGACTGTGTGTAGTGTAAACATGTAATTGTCCCCAATCGCCACCTCGTATTTCATCCCTGAATGCGGCTAATTTTTTAATCAATTCGTATTGAGCTTCTGGAAATAAATTAAGTTCCGGCTCTTCAATTACGAAAGAATGATGTCTGTTAATTGCGGCTTCATCAAAATTATAAACAGCTAATAATATTGGAACTGCACTCTGCACACCCGATGCCGCTTCGCCTAAACGAATGCTGTTTTCGGTACTCGTGAAAATTCGGTCTTCTCCGTTAATTTTCCTATAGACTAAATTTTCTGAGAGAAACCCCAAATCTATCTCATTCACACTTGATTTTTCAAGTTCAGCTCCAAAGAGCAAAATATGTTTAGGAATTGGCACTTTATGCAGCAACAGATTCAAAGCGGAATTCTTAACTATATTGATGAAATTTCTTTCTGAAGGTATATATAAAACTGCATTTGTGCTTAGTTCGGTTTCAATATCTTTGATTGCCTTAATTATGTCAGGAAAATTCGTTTGAGTTATATTCAGGTGTGTTTCTACTTTTTCGGCATCATATCCTGTGCTTACTGTATCTTGTTCTGCATGTTCCTGCATGGAGTCCCGAAATTTCATACTGAACATTAGGTATTGCTTAGACAAAGAATCAAGTTCGTTATATATTTTTTCCCTATTATTGTCAAGGCTATCACCATGCCTTTCAATCTTCTTAATTTGATTCAGCAATTTGGGGACATAAGAAAATGTGCCATTTTTATAACTGAGGTTGTGTAATTCAGAGAGGTACTCCACCTCGCTATCTTGCATTAAAAAAGACTGAATATTATATTCTTCCAAAACATCCTTAAACGCTTTCAAATTGGCTTCCGCATTTCCATTTTTCAAAAACTTTCTCGGAGCTTTGAATATAGTAAACAACTTCGCCAGTGCACTTTTCCCACTCGCTTGTGGCCCAATAAAAACATTTACGTTTCTAAGGTCTAAATCAACTTCTTTTATCGGGCCGAAATTCTTTACTATTAATCTTGATTGCATTTGATGCTAATGTTGTGTAAAAATAATAAAACCCGCATCACAAATGCGGGTTTTATTCAAAATATAGTATGGAGGAGAATTACTTGATAAGACCCGCGAAATACTTCACTGTGCGCACCAACTGGCTTACATAGCTCATTTCGTTGTCATACCAGCTAACGGTCTTAACCAGTTGTGTATCACCAACGGTCATTACTTTAGTCTGGGTAGCATCAAATAAAGAACCGAACGAAGTACCGATGATATCGCTGCTCACTATTTCGTCAGTATTGTAGCCAAAGCTTTCGTTTGAAGCGGCTTTCATTGCAGCGTTGATTTCCTCTGTAGTTGTTTTCTTGCCTAAGATAACGGTAAGTTCAGTTAATGAACCTGTTACAGTAGGTACGCGCTGTGCGGAACCATCAAGTTTGCCTTTCAGCTCAGGTAATACCAGGCCAATAGCCTTTGCAGCACCGGTTGAGTTAGGAACTATGTTTTCAGCAGCTGCACGTGCACGGCGCAGGTCACCTTTTGCGTGAGGTGCATCAAGTGTATTCTGGTCGTTAGTATAAGCGTGAACGGTAAGCATAAGGCCGTTTAAGATGCCATAGTTATCGTTCAATACTTTAGCCATAGGGGCCAGGCAGTTGGTAGTGCAAGATGCGCAGCTGATTACAGTTTCAGTACCATCAAGTATGTTATGGTTTACATTGAAAACTACAGTTTTCATTTCACCTGTTGCAGGAGCTGATATTACCACACGTTTAGCGCCGGCCTTAATGTGGCTTTCTGCTTTTTCCCTGTCGGTAAAGAAACCGGTACACTCCAGTACTACATCTACATCATGGTTACCCCAAGGTATCTGTGCCGGGTCTTTCTGCGCGTAGATGGTAATATCTTTGCCATTTACGTTAATAGTGTTATCAGTATGTGTAACATCCTGGTTAAAGCGGCCCTGTGCAGTGTCATACTTCAGCAGGTGCGCGAGAACGTTTGGTTTGGTGAGGTCGTTGATTGCAACAACTTCAATACCTTCCATATTGAAAATCTGGCGGAAAGCGAGGCGGCCAATGCGGCCAAAGCCATTGATGGCTACTTTTACTGTATTCATTATTAGATTAGTTAAAGAACATTTTTAAAAAGTGGCGCAAAGGTAGGCAAATTTAAAATGTAAAGACAGACAGCACAGGGCAATATGACCCGTTTATCGATAAATATTGTTAATATTGGTTCGGCAGAAAGATTAGGGTAATTAAAGAAAAATTATGGAAACAGAACACAGGGAAGTGCGGCAACTGACCACGATACCGGCCGGTAACCGATCATATCGCTGGATAGAAAATGCGCATATATTGTTATGGCTGCTAAAAGATACTTTTTGGGCCATGGAATGGCGGGCGGGTGCGCTTATAATGGTTGTCCCTACGCTGTCTGTCGCGTTTTGGTTGCTGTGGCGCAGCCGTAAAACCATTACTGACCTTATGCATAATCTTGCTGTATGTCTTTGGATATCAGGTA
>JACMPD010000201.1 GCA_014377675.1 Taibaiella sp. | reverse complement strand
AATAATAAAAACAGCAAATATTTGCTTTATACTCATAATTAAATATATTTAATAATCATAATCATTACAATGCAGCTGCTAGCACCTCCCCACCTTGCCGAGTTTGAGGCGCAGCCTTGGTGCGTTGAAGAATCTGCCCCCAAAAACAACTCGAAAATGCCAGTGCCGATCAGAACAATGTACTTTCTTGTGGATAACAAAAATCCACAAAAATCAACATTTACATACAAAATACCGCCATGAAAATAATTTTATCCACATTTTTTGGATAAT
Source organism: Taibaiella sp. (assembly GCA_014377675.1). Classification (GTDB taxonomy): domain Bacteria; phylum Bacteroidota; class Bacteroidia; order Chitinophagales; family Chitinophagaceae; genus Flavipsychrobacter. Next base: position 10,270 of record JACMPD010000201.1, on the reverse strand, counting down.
AAAACGCCGCCAGCTACATTTGTCAAAAAATAAAACAATACTATGAGCCAAAATAACACCCCTTGCATCCTGACTGTTCGAACGGACAGGCTTTATCACTATCCCAAAGGCGAAGGTACCACTACCGCTGGCCCGCCTCAAAGTCGTGTTAACCATGGCCCGGGCTATATATACATCCGTTATGGGAATAACAACCATCAACCTTCAGATACGGGGCCGCAAACTTATGATACCGCTACCTGATATTTCAAACTCATGCACAACGCACAGGAGTACTACACCTTAGCAGTAAACAAACCGACAGACCTACCTCACAACACATACTTTCTCCACCGGAAAAGTACCCGTTTTCAAATAATAAAAATTAGGTGGCAGTGCGGAAATGTCGATGGTTGTTTTTGATTGGGTGATGTTAATTGTTTTCACTACCCTACCCATATAGTCATACAGTGCGGCTGCAGTTGGCAGTTGTTGCTGGCCGTTTATTTCTATGTTTAAGGTTTCACATGCCGGGTTCGGATATACTTTCAGTGTTGCGGCGGCAGAAGACAATGGCGCAACTGACAGCATAGTGGAATCAATAACAGAAATTACATTCAAATCATCAAAGTAAAAACCAGAATAATTGACCGCGCCGTCACTCACCAGCTCAAATTGTATATCTATTTTCTGACCAATAAAGTCATGCAGATCCAGTTCTTCCTGCACCCATTCCTGGTGCTGGCCGTCATATATCGGTTCGCTGTTAAGCTGAGATGTGGTTCCCGGCTTGGTAAACCGGCCGCAAAGTGGTTGCCATGCGCCGGTGCCCTCAGGTGCAGCATATACCGCCACATAGTCATAAGTAGACTCAATACCCCAGTTGCAATAGAAATACATAAACGACTGTATGGCAAGCCTCAGGTCAACGGGCTGTGTAAGTTGAATGGTAATATTCGCATTATCAGTATAATTGTTGCAGCCCGTTAAACTGCTGCCAATGCTTGCGGGTGCGGTATAATAGTTGGTATTGCAATTAGCCCAGCCGGTGGCGCTCCAGTCAGTGAGCGTGTTGGGGTTTGGTATCACATTGCGGTTTGTTTTACCGTAATAAAATTCAACTGTATCACGGGTATAGTAATATCCGTTATATTGTTTAAGCTCATATTTAATCAGTTGGCCGTTTGGGGTGGCAGCAGCTATAGTATAGGCTACAGAGTCATTAACCTTTTGGAGCATAGCTAACATGGAGTACGTATTTGTGGCGCTGCTTACTGTCATCCAGCTGTCTAATGGCGTAATGGTAACAGTGTATGTAGCCGTATCAGGATACCCCAGGCGTTGCAAACTATAATGTAGATGTCCGGTTGGTTGCGTTATTATTTTTTGATCAGTGTGCTGTAGGGTTGCATAAGGCAGCAACAGGTTAGCGGCATTAATGTTGGTTACAAGGTTATTTTTACTATTGGGTATTATGCTTGTTGCCGGTGCGTAAAACCCTTCCGAAGCCAGCCCGGTTTCCGGAGTCATAGCAAAAATTTTAGGATGCGCCGTGGTGTCGCCATACATCCAGTCGTCAGAGACACCATTGGTTACGTAGCCAACCGTCTGATCGCCGGTGCCGTAGCGGTAAGGGGTATATTTTGTAAGGTATGCCCCTATGCCCTGAAACTGCAACGAATCAGGAGTTAGCAAAGAGCCAATGTAGCCCCATGGGTATATCAGGTCATTGCCATAAGTATGATAGTTAAGACATATTTTAAACCGGTGCTGGTCTGAAAGCCACTTAATCGCCTGCGTTTCAGGCTCCGAGAAACCTGCCGTACCCCGGTACGTATCGCTTGAAGTCATTGGGCTTGAGCCAATATTATCAAACGCGAATTGGAAACCATAGTTTCGGTTTAGGTCTACGCCCATTGTGCCACCGGTGTTTACCCTGCGGTTTTTGCGCCATAAACCGCCACCACCAGGGTTGGTGGCAATATTATACAGGTATCCGTCCGGGTTTACACACGGAACAAAGTATAGTTCAGTATTATCAATAATGCTTTTTATATGTGGGTCAGTAGCGTAATGCTCCAGCAGGTACCACAGATAATATATTGTGCTTGAAATGCTGCCGGGTTCGCGCGCGTGGTGTAGTGCGGTGTAGAGTATCTGTGGTTTGGCTGGTTGGTCAACAGTTGGGTTGTCAGAAACCCGCACCCAATATATTGGCCTTCCTTCAATAGAGTGAAAAGTATCAATAGCGGCTTTTGAGCTGATGAGCCCCGGGTATAGGGTGTGCATACTATCTAATATAGTCAGTAATTCGGTATAAGTAAAGTAGCCCGCATAGCTGCCCAACGCAAAATGGGCCGGTGCATCAAGAGCCGGCCCGGGGTTACAGTCAGTACTTGCGGTAAGCTTGCCGCTGTGTTTGTTTTTTTTGTTTTGTTCCCTGTAGTATTTCGTTACATCTTTAATGATAATATCTACTTTGAAACCGGCTTTCTTTATAGCCCTTATCTCATGTACCGAATAGTCGCTAATGAAAAATGTTCCTTTTTTCGCTTCTCCATGGTCTACGGCCACACCCAGCTCTGACAGCTTACGTATCGTATGCTCCTTATTATCAAGATATATTTTGGCGCGGGAGTATCGTTCCTTCTTTTGGGCGAAGGAAGTATTCAGGCAAAAAAACATTGCCATCATGATGCATAAAATTCTCATAACGTTGAATTAGTATTGAAGTATAAATGTATGAAATAATAAGTATAACCGGTCAAGAGAATTTAGTTTCCGCTTACCAGCCTGCCGTTAATCATTACCTTTTCCACCGGGCTGTTGCCGTAGTCATACGGTATATAAGATATTGACGCCATTGGTTTTGTAATAATGAGGTTTGCCTTTTTACCCGCCTTTATAGTGCCTGCTATATTTTGAAGTTCCATGGCAGCGGCTCCGTTAATGGTGACTGCGTTAATTGCTTCTTCGGGTGTCATTTTCAGTTGGGTGCAGGCAATAGTAAGCAACAGCGGCACATTACCTGAAGGGCACGACCCCGGGTTGTAGTCGGTAGCCAGGCACACTGGTAGCCCGGCATCAATTATTTTGCGTGCGGGCTGGTATTGTATCCCGAGGAAAAAGGCAGCCCCCGGCAGTAAAACAGGCATGGTATTGCTGCCCTTCAACGATTCTATTTCCGCCTCACCCACGCACTCCAGGTGGTCAACACTCAAGGCATTGTGCTTTACACCGGTCTGTACACCACCTGAATAGTGGAGCTGGTTGGCATGTATCTTGGGCTTCAGGCCATACTTCCAGCCTGCTTCCAGCAATCTTTCAGTTTCAGGAATATCAAAAAAACCTTTTTCACAAAAAACATCCATGTAGTCCGCAAGCCCTTCCGCAGCTACATCGGGCAAAATTTTATCAATAATAAGATTTATATAACCTTCCTTATTATTTTTATATTCAACAGGATATGCATGTGCCGCAAGCAAGGTCGCTTTTATGATAGTTGGAGATGTTTCTTTCAGCCTTCTTATTACCCGCAGCATTTTCAGTTCACCTGCTTCACACAGTCCATAGCCGCTCTTTATTTCAATGGCGCCGGTACCATTCGCCATTACACTATTCAGCCTGTGCAGGCTGCGGTCATACAATTCGCTTTCTGGCATTTCATTCAGTCGCCTGGCCGAGTTAAGAATTCCACCGCCACGTTGCGCTATTTCTTCATAGCTCACCCCCTTTATGCGGTCAACAAATTCACCGTCACGCGGCGCCGCAAAAACAAGGTGGGTATGGCTATCGCACCAGGCCGGCAACACCAGGCGGCCTGCAGCATCAATGGTTGTTTCTGCCTGCCCTTCCGGCACTGTCTTCATTGAACCAAAACTATGAATAATATCATCTTCAACCAGCAACCATGCGTCAGGAATGGTGGCTATCATTGCCATAGCGGAGCCACTGACTCTTTGTATTGAAGAACCGGCATCTTCTGTAAGGCAAAGCTGACCGATATTTGTAATTAATGTGCGCATAAATACGAAGATAAGCGTGGAAGGTATGGCAACAAAAGAGACCCCGTAAAATACGGGGTCTAAAGAAAAATAAATTTATATTAATATTATCCTTGTACGTGTACCTTAAAAGTAAATGTCGCGGTACAGCGAATGGAATCAGTAGTTGGTCTGCGCAACATACCACCCAGGGTATAAACGAATTGGTTTGTATTCGTTAAATATCCTTTCAGTTCTCTTGAAGTATCAACCGGCAGTGTTAAGGTGGTGGCAAATACATCAGGATTCAATGGTATTGCTACTGAATATGGAGTCTGATTTGCAGATGTATAAAAAGAGCCGGTGATAGACTTGAAGTTAGCGAAGTTCAAAGCTGTAGTAGCACCGGTAAGGGTAAGTACGCAAGAACGTATTTTAGCGCTCGTAATATTGCTTACACCCAGCACATTCGCAGTATTAGCTTTTATAAATGAATCAATATTACAGTTTGTAGCCTGTGAGCCGGAAACTGAAATAGCAGTGTCAGCGTACGGAGGCAGTACTATATCAACTGTAGCAGTCTGCATATCAAGGTCATACTGCAAATTTTTGGCTAATTTGGTACAAGAGTTAAGAGCGAAAAGCGCAAAACAAGTGAGGGCGGCGGTTGCCAAAAATGATTGTTTTTTCATAAAAAAATATTTGAACAAAGTTATGAATAAAAATTAATAAATAAAATAGGTCACCCTTGTTTACATCAAAAATAATATTAACTTTACATCAATTTTCATGCCAAACCATCAAAATAATGACATCTGATCTGGGTTTCCTGAATATTTATTCTCGTGTTCAAGCAACCATTTCTTTTTCGGTAAACCGCCTCCGTATCCTGTGAGGTCGCCATTCTCCCCTACTACCCTGTGGCAGGGGACAATTATGGCTATGCCGTTTTCGCCGTTAGCACCTGCGACCGCCCTTATAGCCTTGAGGTTACCAATAGCGATGGATTGCGCCTTGTATGATCTTGTTTCACCATAAGGTATTGCCATCAGCGCATTCCACACGCTCACCTGGAACGAAGTGCCAGCAAGGTGAAGCGGCAGGTCAAACTCCTTGCGTACTCCATTAAAATATTCCGTTACCTGGGTAACAAGTAAATCAAAATAAGGATGATAGCCTTTCACAAATGGCTCACCAACCTGCGTTTCAATTCTCTTCATTATAGAAGCGATACTTTTTCTGAATTCAAAATCGAAAAGGCAGATGCCCTTGTCGGAAGCCCCGATAAACATTTTACCTAAAGGGGACTTAAAATGAGTTATATAGAGCATAGAAACTATTTATTGTTACCTTCTGAGAATAATACGGAAAGTGGTCCCCTTCCCTATCTCGCTGTTTTTCACAAAAATAGAGCCGTGATGGTATTTCTCTATTATGCGCCTTGACAAGGACAACCCAAGGCCCCACCCGCGCTTTTTGGTAGTAAATCCCGGATCGAATACTTTTTTCACTTGGTATTTAGCTATTCCTTTTCCTGTATCCTGAACATCAATAATCACCTGTTGCGGGTTATTAATAACCATAATATCTATATCTCCTTTGCCCTCCATTGCATCCAGGGCATTCCTAATCAGGTTTTCCATTACCCAGTCAAAAAGAGGGCCACTAATATTAACCGGCACATATTTTTCTACACTATGCAAACCTATACTCACCCTTGCAGGGGAACGCTTCTGCATATATGCCACAATGTCATTCAACCGGTCAATTAAATTTTCTTCCTCCAGTTTAGGCTCGCTGCCAACTTTACTAAATCTGTCAGCTACCAGTTTCAGGCGGTCAAGGTCTTTCTGCATTTCCATTGCAGCCTCACTGTCGGGGTCTTCATCCCTCATCAGCTCCAGCCAGCCCTCCATAGAACTTAGGGGAGTTCCGAGCTGGTGTGCCGTCTCTTTGCTAAGGCCCACCCATATCTGGTTTTGTAAAGAACGGTATGAGGCTGATATGGCCAGCAGCACCACCACTAAAAAAAGCAGTATAATTGTTATCTGTACATAAGGAAAATAGCGCAGCTGTGTAAGGAGTTTTGTCTCGCCATAGTAAATATAATTTCTGCCGGTGCCCCAGTCCGCTACTATCGGGGCGTGCATTTTTTTATATTCTTCCAGCTTCGCAACTAATAATTTCTTTGTTTTTTGGGCATGAGATGTGTCAATATTATTAAATGCATCAATTTCGCCATTCACGTCGGTCCTGATGAGTGGTACCGAATTATATTCTATAATTGTATTGAGCGCAAAGTCAATCTCCTGCGTGTTAGTAGAAGTATTAACAATTTTAATAGCTGCCGCAAGGTGCTGTACTTTTTTCTTTTCTTCCTCAGCGAGCTTTTCCGCAAGCGTACTTGTATAGTACAATGAAGCACCCACTATGAAAAGAGCAATAAATGCAAGAATTGAATTTCTGTTAAAATATTTACGCATGTTATCAGATAAAAACTTCAGCCGCCACTGTAAGATGAAAAAGCTAAAGTAAATAAAATATTTTTTTCTGCCGAAATTAATAGAGGGAAAGCCACAATGTTAACAACACCCGATGCGGTACAACCAAATTAATAACGCTTTGAACGCACCGAAACCCGTCTAATGAAAGAATAAACGCCGGACTGAATAAAATTATTATGATTTTGAAGTAAATCCTGTTATTTTTGCCGCGGAAATTTCACTGATTCATGAATAATAATAACGACACACACGGCACTGAACTGGATAACCCGGTAGATATAGAGTTGAATAAGCCTTCAAAATCACGGTTTTTATTCCTCTTAGGATTTTTTGGATTTTTCATTTTTGCCTGGTCTGGCTGCTACAATCTTTATGAGCACAAATACCAGAAAAATGACAATATAACCGTTCCTGATAATACACTGTACGACCCTAAATATAAGTAAATTTTACACTAATATTATGTCTTTCGCCAGGGGCGTAGTAAAGTCATTTTATTAATGTTATACTACTGAATAATATCTTATGATTGAATGCCATAAGGATACTGCTGTTGTGATACTCAGTTACAATGGTACTAAATGGCATAAATTATTTTTGCCAGAAATAGTAGCTCAGTCCTCAAGCGGTTATGAAGTAATATTAGTTGACAATGCGTCAACTGATGAAACTTTGAAATATGTCAACAGCAATTTTCCTTCTGTAAAAACCTTGTCCATCCAGATAAACAGAGGCTTTGCAAATGGTTACTATGAGGCACTAAAGCAGATAAAGGCGAAGTATTACATATTGCTCAGCGCTGATTTTGAAGTGACTGATGGCTGGTTTCCTCCGTTGCACGCTGCTATGGAGCAGGATGAGAATCTTGCCGCCTGCCAGCCCAAAATAAGGTATTGGAAGGAAAAGGAAAATTTCGAGTACGCAGGCGCTGGCGGCGGATTCATGGATGCCTATGGGTATATGTTCTGCCGCGGCCGCATCTTTTTTGACCTCGAAAAGGATAATGGTCAGTATAACGACAATATAGAAGTATTTTGGGCTTCCGGTGGCTGCCTTGTAATAAGGGCTGATCTTTACCATAAGGTTGGTGGGCTTGACTCTGATTTTTACGCACACATGGAGGAAATAGACCTTTGCTGGCGTCTGAAAAATGCCGGTTACAGGATCGGCTATGTAGGTAACTCAACGGTATATCATGTAGGTGGCCATGTTATCAGTTATGGCAGTCCGCAAAAAATCTACTATAACTTCAGGAATAATCTTATTTTATTAGTCAAAAATGAAAAAGGAGCAAAATTGGTATGGCTTTTCCCGCTGAGGTTGTTGTTGGATGGTGCTGCAGGAATCCGTCATTTATTGAAAGGGGAAATCAAGCAAAGCTTCACCATTATTAAAGCTCATTTTCATTTTTACGGGCAAATGGGTAAGTGGTTGCGCCGTCGTAGAGAAAATAAGGTTTTTATCACGACACGTAACGAAACCGGCATCTACAAACGTAGCATAGTTTTTGACTATTTCTTCAAAAAACAGAAAAAATTTACAGATATTGGCTGGAAGGTCACCCGGCTGTAGTTTCCATATTTTCTGCATTTGCTCAACCAATTCATTCAGTAAACAGGTTTTACTTTAAATTAATTATTCTCAAAATGGATCTTAGTGATAGCATTTTACAGCAGGTTTCGGTTCACTTTGTGGGCAACAAAGGTACGGGCGGCGAACTTATCTTATCAAAGGTCCCTTTGCGCCTAAGTGAAAAAGATAAGCCATTAATGAACATTCCATTTTTGAGCAGGTTTACTGATGAGTTGAGTAAGTATGCATTTCATAATACTACTTCCTTAAATTACAATGAAGTATATAATTTTTGCCTGGAAATTTTTGCTGACAACAGTACTTTTCACGAAAATTCAGCCAACATTGCCAAGCATTTATTTGAAAATACAGAGCATCCTAAGATAAAGCCGGGTGAATTATATATTTGCCACTACACCAACTGCACCATTGATAATATATATGTTGAGGCTATTGGTATCTACAAAACAGAAACAAAGAGTAATTTCATTGATCTGGCCATAGAAGGCAATGAATTTGATATTACCATGCGGGAGGGCGTTGAAGTGTCAAAATTTGATAAGGGTTGCCTGGTTTTCCCGGTAAATGCAGAAGGTGGTTTCGACGTATTGATAGCGGACACCGCATCAAAGGGTGATGAAGCTGTTTTTTGGAAAGAGGGTTTTTTGAGTGTACTGCCTCAGGCCAACGAATATTTTCAAACTAACCAGTTTTTGACGCTCACGAAGCAATATATAGCCAAGCAATTGCCCCAGGAATTTGAACTATCTAAGACTGACCAGATTGACCTGTTGAATAAATCGGTAGAGTATTTCAGGGGCAATGAAGCATTTGATAAAAAGAAATTTGAAGAAGAGGTATTTCATGAGAAAGATATGATAGCCTCTTTCAGAGCTTTTGGTGACAGTTACTCAGAAACAAATGATGTGGAATTACCTGATTCTTTCGGCATATCGGCGCAAGCGGTAAAAAAACAGGCGCGTGTCTTTAAGAGTGTCATTAAGTTAGACGGAAACTTCCATGTGTACATACATGGTGATAAAAGCCTGATTGAAAAAGGCTATGACAGCGCAATAGGCAAAAGCTATTACAAAATTTTTTTTGATGAAGAGAGCTAACCGTCGAAGGCCTGTAAAAAGAACTAAACAGGCAGGAAATAAAATGCGACCGTAAGTAAAGCGGACAGCAAAGTGCCGCCTCCAATAATTTTAAATGCTTTTATCCTGTCTTTCCTGAGATACTCCAAGTTTATTTCAGCCTTGTTACTTAAGCTGCCATTAAAACTAAACATACCAAAAACTCCGAAGGCGACACAAAATGAATAATAAACCTGAAAAAAACTAATAAGGGTGCCTGCAAGCGGGAAAAAGATAATAAGCCTGTATGTTGTTGGGTAATGCCTTACTATTAACCATAGCATACAAGAAACGGTTGCTACCGCCATTAAAATAGTAATATTTCTCCTTTGCTTTATTTCTCTCAGTCCTATATTACAGGTGCCTGGTACATATTGTTTATGATTAATATTATTCTGCTGAATTTGCAAGAAACATTTTATTAGTAAGTCGTGAAAATTATGTATTATTCCTGTATGCTGTTTTGTCTTTATGTTTACCCGGGCGAAAAATATTAACCACCACGGTAAGTGCCATAGCTCCTGCCACACCACTTGCAATATTTTTCAGAGTACCGTTATCTATCATAGTTAAATATTCTTTTACGAACATATTTCCCAGGTAACAGCCTGCAATACCTATTGCAAAGGTACCAATTAATCCGAATCCTTTAGCAGGAAGCAGCATTTGTGACAGCAGGCCGACAACCATGCCTATTACTATAACGAGGAGCAACGCTTTGTGCGCTACGAACTGTGTCATTATAAAATTGACAAATGATTCGACCATTGGCATAACAAACCGGAATTAAAAATTACTAAAAGTATATGAAGCATTTATGCTTCCGAAATGTTTTTTATCTGTTCTAAAATAGTACTCCACCCGCCTGCGGCAATAGCATCATCATACCTTTTTTGTCCGTCGACAGCAATAGCATAATCGCCCTGAGTGACCGTCAATAAGGTACCATTTTCTACTTTTACAAGATTATAGGCAACATATAGGTGATTTTCAGGTTTGTCTTCAATAGTGGTGTTATTCGGGTCAATGGTGGTGTAGGCAAGGTATTTGCCTGTTTCAATAGCTTTTATTATTCCTTTTACAAACACCATTTCTT
>JACMPD010000200.1 GCA_014377675.1 Taibaiella sp. | reverse complement strand
TGATACTTGCAGGGTATTACCAGTTCTCCGGCTTTGTTAATCATGCCCATGCCTGATTTTTTTTCTACAATGGCAAGACCATCTGTAAATTCCTCAGCGCTGTCATAGATAAACGGAACAATTTGTTTTCCCTCCTTATCAATATAGCCATATTTTTCTCCTATTTGAGCCACCGCGAGGCCTTCATTAAAAAAACCGATAAAGTCATAAGTACATGGTATTACGAGTTTGCCAGTACGGTCAATGCAGCCGCACTGATAGTCTAACGCTACAGCGGCAAGGCCTTCAGAAAACGGATTTGTGTTTTCGTAAATGCATTCGATTACTATTTTCTTATCTGCGGTGCAGAAGCCGTGTTTTTCTTTATTGCGGTAAGGTATTAACAATGGCTCGTTAGCAGTTGTAGTTCCGGTGTTGTTGCTCATGACGTTTGGTTTTTGTGTATGTTAAAATTATGACTTTAATGTTTATCAGGTGCTTTTCAGGCCAGACTCATTGAATTTTGCGGCTTTGGTTGCGGGATACCAGCCTGCCGCTACCCCGATGACTATTATTGAAGCGAGTACGAGCCCGACATCAATAATGCTGAGGCGAACCGGAAATGCATCGACCATGAACGCCCCGGGTATTTTGATGATACTGAACCGTATCTGAGCGACACAAATAAGGCAGCCTGTGGCAAGCCCTATCAGCCCCCCTGTGCCAGACCACATCAGAGCCTCCAGCAGGAATATTTTTCTGATATCCCGGGGCATGGCACCCATAGCCCGTAAAATAGCAATGTCTTTTTGTTTTTCTATCACCAGCATTGAAAGGGCACCCACCATATTGAATGAAGCAATGATGAGCACAAAAAGAAGAATAACGAACATAACCCATTTTTCAAGCGCCATCATGCTGTAAAGGGTCTGGTTCTGCTCATAGCGGGTTTCTACTTTAAATGAGTTGCCGAGCATTGATTGCAGCTGCCGCCGTATTTCATTTTCAGCCGACGGGTCTGTTTTAATCTCAATTGAGGAGTACATGCCTTTGGCATGAAACAATTCCTGCACTTTACTAAGCGGTGCCAGCATATATTTATCATCAAATTCATCTCCAACGATGAAAGTGCCCGAGGGGTGTAGTTTTAATGACTGGTAAGCGTTTAAGGGGTCAGCTTCGGGGTTAGTAACATCAGGGTTGGGATAGTAGAGCATTATCCGGCTGAATAAATTGTCCACATCAGTACCCAGCTCATTGCCTATATGAAGCCCAACCAGTGTAGTAGGGTTGTCACTATTAACAATGGTGTCTACTCCGGTGTTTATATATTCAGCAACGTTGTTCACTTTGAAATAATCGTTATCTATCCCTTTTACGGTTACTACCTTTTGTCTGTTGGTGCTGCCTGAAAAGTTATCGAGATCGCCGGCGAGCGCGTTGTCTTCAAGTACTGCGGCTACCTGCAGCACTCCATTTATTTGGGCGATTTTTTTTAGAGAAACCGCTTCCCCCGAAAAGAATTTACCCCTTACGGAGGACACCCTTATATCGGGATAAAAAGCCTTATACATATCCTTAACTACCATTTCAAGGCCATTAAAGACCGAGAAAGCAATAATCATGGCTGCGCAGCCAACAGCAATAGCTACCATGCTTACGCGTGATAGTATGGGTACCGCATTGATTGATTTTTTGCCCCGCAGATACCTTATTGCCAGTTGCCAGACCAGTCTCCTGTTCATCAGGATGGCTCGCCGGAAATTTCACGGGCTTTCCGTTCTTCCTCTATTTGCTTGAAAATCACATCCATTTTAGATACATGATCCTGGGTGTCGTCTTCATAAAAAGTAAGTTCGGGAATGCGCCTGAGCTGGTTTTTGACTCTCATGCCCAGTAGTTTACGCCATTCTCCCGTACGTTCTTTTATTTTATGCAGCAGTTCGGGTCTGTTTTTTATCTGGTAGAAGCTGAGGTAAATGCGGGCGTCAAGCAAATCAGGAGTGACCATTATTTTAGAAATTGATACCATGCCACCCTCAACTATATTGACACCTTCACGCTGAAAAATATCACTCATCTCTTCCATGAGCAGCTGGCCCACCTGTTTTTGTCTTTTATTTTCTTCCATAACAATGCCAAAGATAAAGAAACTGCTCTTTATGAACCGATTTAATGAAACCACCAGAATTTTTGTTTTAAAAATTAGATTTCTTTTGCTGTTCGTTCACTAATCTTTATTATTTTCGCATTTACGATAAGGCAATATTAACCCGCAATGAACAATTGGTTAACAATATAGTGGTTATTGGCTGCCGAAGCCACAGAAATTAATAAATGATAGAGAAAATGGTTGCTGACGAAACTTTCAGTACACAAAAAAGGATTACCAGGAAAAAAGACGCAGTTGGCAACGCTGATTGTGGCTTTAAAAGCACGCATCTGTTTAATGTGGAGAGCGGCACCCGGTATGATAAAATAGTGGAAGAGTGCGGCGCAATAATTTTTACCCATGATCTTAAGGGAAAGTTGCTGACAATGAATAGTGCTGCATTAAACAGTCTGAGCTATTTGGGTGAAGCGCCTGATGATTTGTTAATTAGTTCAATAATTCCAGAGTTGCTCAGGGAGGATTTTTCAAAAAATTATTTCTCATTGCTCCGTAAGCAGCGCTCGTCACATGGGGTGATGCAGGTATTAACGCGTTATGGCAGAAAAAAATCTTGGCTATACCACAGTAACCTGTCTTATGAACTTGGCGAGCAGCCGTTCGTTATTTGTTTTGCCCAGGATATTACCGAGCGAGTGCAAGTCGAAGACGCGCTGAGGCTGAGTAATGACACCTTTCGCAGTGTGTTTGATTACTCGGGTATAGGTATGGCGCTTATCAGCCCTGAGGGAAATTTGCTTGATGCCAATAGTGCCATGTGCAGTTTTTTAGGATTTTCGAAAGCAGAGTTACTTACGCTTAACTTCATGGACCTTACTCACCCTGAAGATAAAAAGACGGATGAGGTAATGCTGCAGAAAATGCTTACTAAAATGATTAATCATTATAGTATTGAAAAACGGTATATTTCAAAAAGCAAGAAGATACTTTGGTCACTTCACACTGTCTCAAAGGTTGCTCATGAAGATAGTTCGCCTAAGTTTTTTGTTTTACAGGTGGTGGATATTACCCGTAAAAAGGAACTCGCTGACGAACTGAACAGGAAAAACAGCGAATTGGAGGCGGTAAAGAGTGGCCTTATTAACAAAATTAACCAGCTGGAAGAACTGAACTATATTATAGCGCACAACCTGAGAGGCCCGGCTAACAACATAAAGCTGCTTGTTGATATGCTGAAAACTATAGATGAGCCCGCAGATGACTCCGTTATGAAATTGGAAATGGGTGAGATTGTTGAGTTTCTGCAAGAGGGTACAGATTCGTTACTTGGCAGCCTGAATACACTTATGGACGTGGTGCAGATAAGCATGAATAAGTCAATACCCTATGATGACTGTGACGCGAAAAAGATTGTTTATGATATTCTGAGCCAGCTGAACAGCAGCATATTTGAAAAGAACGCGTCAATAAAAGGCAATATAAATATTACCCATATTCACTACCCGAAGGTATTTCTGGAAAGTATTTTATATAATCTTATCAGCAATGCGCTAAAATATTCAAGTAAGGAACGCAGGCCGGAAATAGTTGTATCAACTTACAGTGTTGATGGCAGGGTAATCCTTTCAGTGAAGGATAACGGCCTTGGGCTTAACCTGGACAAGCATGGGAGTAAACTATTTAAACTCAACCAGATATTCCATCCCGGCCATGACAGCAAGGGTGTGGGGTTGTTCATAACCAAGGCCCAGATAGAATCATTCGGGGGAAATATAAAGGTGAAGAGCAAGGAAGGAGAGGGATCGGAATTTATTGTTACTTTGTAGCTTTAGAACCAAAGACACAATTTTGCCGTATATACTGCCTGAAGCAAGGGGTGTGTAATTATTCTTTTTTACTATAATAACTTTGATATTAATTGAGGATATTGCTGCCTTGGTCGCGTTTGGCTGGGATTTAATGCCTGAGTTAAAGGGAAATATAAATATGAGGTGTATGAGCGATGTGCAGGAATTGATAGAATCGGGGTTACTCGAGCTGTATGTACTGGAGCAGACTTCAGTTGAAGAGACACGTGAAGTTGAACGCATGGCTGCGCTCCACGTTGCTGTGCAAAATGAAATATATAATATAAGTTCAGCGCTTGAAAGGTATGCGCTTGACCATGCTGTGGAACCCGGCCTTACCACAGGACCCTTCCTTATGGCTACCATTGATTATATGGAGCGGCTAAGAAATGGTGAGCAGCCAGCGTCACCGCCGATATTGAGCAGTATCTCCGTTGTGGCTGACTATGATGAGTGGCTGGCGGTTCACAAGTTGCCCGAAGATAAATTAGAAGGTGATTTGCATATCAGTATTATAGGCAATACGCCCCAGGCGACTACCGCTATAGTCTGGTTAAAATATGGCTCACCGCCGGAAACGCACATTAATGAATTGGAGCAATTCCTGATTATAGAAGGTAGCTGCGATATAGTTATTGGAAATGAAACACACAGCCTTGTGCTTGGGTCTCATCTTTCCATACCGCTGCATATAAGCCACCATGTGCGCGTTACCTCGCCTTATCCATGTAAAGTAATACTACAGCGGATGGCAGCATAGGGGAAAATTGATTTTCAGTTATTCCGGTTTTTTTTACATAATAGGATTGCGCATGAAAAATATTTTCTTGTTTTTAGGGCAAGAAAGGAATTAAACAGCCACCAGTAATTAATGCCGACGATTGTGGTATCCAGGTAGTGAGTCAATTAGATAAAGTCACTCCCGGCACTATCATGATTGTATTGCTTTAATGGTAACGTATTGCTGACATAACTGTTTTTAACAATGCCGGTTGAACAAAGTGTAAAACTCACCAAAAGCACAATACTTGCAATCAGCAGCATGTAGATACATATTTGTTTAAGCCTCTTATCTTTTCTTACAGCAGCGATTATCAGCACAATAAAGGCAAGCGGAATCGCTAGTAAGGCTATCATGGATATTAGGAACAATGCACCTGCCATAATGTTTGTATTGTGGTTTTTTAAAAGTCAATTTGTTTCCCTAATCCTTGTCAAAAGTCGCTCAAAATATTAAATGTAAAAACGAAAATCGCTATTAGGGCGCCCAGCAGCGTTCTAAGGCTAATCTTTCGTAATTTCCTGTCTTTCTTGAAGACTGCATAAATGAAAAGAGGCAGACCGCCCATAAAAAGGACCGAATAAGCGAAAAGTGAGAAAATGGCCATGAAGGCTAAAATTGGGTTCGAGAATTGGACATCCATGGGTTATTGTTTTTGGGCTAATACTTTACAATTCCTGTTGAGCAAAGTGTAAAAGTTACCAATAAAAAGATGCCTGACGCAAGCATCATATGGCTGCTGAATTTCTTTAGCCTTTTCACATTGAAAACCGCAGCAACTAAAGTAAGTTGAAGGCTATTGGTATGGCCTTTATCGCGACCAGGGATAATATAAATAGTGCTTCTCCCATAATCTTATTTGTATTGCTGTTTCAGAACTTCAAGTTGTTTTTCCTTTTCATCGCGGTAAAAGAGGTTCATGGTTTCAAAAGGGATAATCCGCCCATCCTTACTGACAATATGCACACACGATTTTTTTATAGAGCGCACATCAAAATCGTAGGCATCAATAAACCGCATAATTATAACCCTGAATAGGTTTTCATAAGAAAGGCCGGGTGCATATATCTGCGGCAGGCAGCAGAGGAGCTGGTGCATGTCTTCCGTTGCATTGTCAACAGAAATACCTGTGCTGAATATTTTTATCAGGTGATCGTGCAGCCTGGTATCCTGTTCATAAACAATGGTGTTTTTTGAGTTGTTATCCAGCAAAACTGATGGGTCCAGGTAACGTGTGAGTGGGAAGACTTGTCCGTTTAATTTAAGTGCGTAGCCCATTGCCAGCGCATCGGGGTTGCAGGGCACGGGTATAATATCGTTAGGTTTGAATACAGGGCTTTGGGTAAGAATTGCGTCACGCACCTCGGTAAGCGTCAGCCGGTTTTTATCCGGGTCATGGTCGAACCTTCCCGCTATTTGTACTGGTTGAAAAGTTACTCCCCGCACGCATCTCTGTTGTAGTGCAAATTCAATAATCGCGCCAGCTTCATCATCATTAAGTCCCTTCTGCATGGTAACCACGAGGGTAGTGGAAAGGTTGAGTTCATTGAGTTTTTCAATAGCTTTTAAACGGACATCGGTAAGGTCTTTACCCCTAAGTGTCTGCAATACTTCAGGGCGCATAGAGTCCCACTGTAGGTATAGCTCAAAGTTGGGCATGTAGGTGGCCAAAAGCTCAGCGAAACCAGGGTCCTGTGCAATTCTTACCCCATTGGTATTGAGCATTAGATGCTTGATGGGCTTGCGTTTGGCAATGTCCAATATCTCAAAGAACTGAGGGTGTAACGTAGGTTCGCCGCCACTTAGTTGCACTACATCGGGCTCGCCTTCGCTGGCTACAATAATATCCAACATCCGCTCCACTTCTTCCAGCGTTCTGTGCCTGCCGTAATGTGGTGATGACATGGCATAACAAGTTGGGCAAGTGAGGTTGCAACGGTCGGTAATCTCCACAAGTGTAAGACAACTGTGTTGTTCATGGTCGGTACACAGGCCACAATCGTAAGGGCAACCGTAATGTACCTTGTTATTGAATTTCAGCGGTATTTCTGAAGGTTTATTGTAATTGCGAGTATTCTTGTAGTATTCAATGTCAGTCGCTATTACAACCTTATGAAACCCATGGTCGGGGCAGGTTTTGAGCATGTAAACTTTGCCTTCCTCAAAAACAATTTTGGCATCAATGCGCTTCAGGCATGTAGGGCAAAGGCTGACGGTAAAGTCGTAGTAAGTATATTTTCTAACCGGCATAATTTTTAAAAATTAATTTGGGGTTTATAATGTATCTGTAATAGTAAAATAGGCCTGCAAGGCAGGTGAGCTGTATGGTGCCCAGCCCCATGAAATATCGCCAGCCTGGCTTAATAAAGTCAAGCAGGAAACGGAATATCAGGTAACATATAAGGAACACCTTGAACAACCCACCCTGGGTAAGAGGATATCGCTTTTTTATGTAGGCCAGCCCAATCCATAAGGCTACCAAAAAAAATATTTCGTATAGGGTTACGGGATGCCGCAAAATGCCATCGCCCAGGTCCATCGCTAATGGCAAGTGGCTGGGCAGGCCATATGTTTCCTCATAAATCCCTGCTGAAAAGCACCCTATGCGGCCGACAATCATGCCCAGCAAAAGCGGAAAAGTATAAAGATCTCCTGAATTTTGCTGTTCGCCAATCAGTTTCTTTGCTACCTCTACAAATGTAAGGCCGCCAACAAGACCGCCAACGAGCGTTTTATTACCATATAAATATGACCAAAAGCCGGGGGAGGCCATCCACTTGGGTACATCTTCAAGAGCTCCTATAACGTGCGAACCGGTTAAAGCACCAAGTGTGGCAGCTGTAAGAACGACAAGCCGGTTGTATTGTTCAAGTGTATCTCCTTGTTTTCTTTTTTGCCACAAGTACAACCGGAATGCCACAAAAATACCTATGCCTTCAAGTATGCCATGAAGTAATAGTGGGTTGCCGAAGATGTATATAGTGCCTGGGTATTTCAGTATGACAAATATAGCATAAAGTCGGAAATTATTTTGTAATTGGCAACGGAAAAGTTGTTCGAATGAATAGAAATGAATTGACTTCGTGCCCGTCTCAATCAGTGGCTGCCTAAGATCATTTGCTTTAGAAATAAATACTAAATGTTTTTTTGACAGCGCGGCATTGCACGAATTGATAACAAAATAAAAAGGGCTATCTTGATATATTAGCTTCAAGACAGCCCTCATCATTTTTTTTAATATCAAATTATTTTAGTCCATAATGGCGCCGTCTTCACGTGCTTTATAGCTTTTTACCTGCTCCAAAGCATCGGGTATCACATCGCTGGTGATAACGATAAAGCTATCTTTTACAGCATTCTTCATAGCGAAATCAATGGCTTCACTTTCTTTTTTGATGACCGTGATTTTTTTGTTCGGGTCAACAGAGTTTATGCCAATAGTCATCAGGTTGATAATATCTTCTTCAGTACGGCCACGCAGGTGTTTATCCTGCCTGATGATTATCTCATCAAATATATGGCCGGCTGCTTCACCCAACGAAATAATGTCTTCATCGCGGCGGTCACCAACACCGGCAATGATACCCACTTTACGGGTTGCTTCCACTGATTGTAAGAATTTGCCTATAGCCTTTAGCCCATGTGTATTGTGCGCATAGTCCAGCATTACGCTGTAGTTGCGGAAGTGGAACATGTTCATACGGCCGGGGGTAAGCGCCGGGGATGGCACAAATGTCTGTAGCGCCAGCCTGATATCTTCAGTTTTAAAATCCTGCACATAAACAGCCAAGGTAGCCGCCAGTACATTGGCTATATTAAACTCTGCCATACCGCTGAAAGTGAGCGGAATATTGGTCACTTTTTCTATTCTTATTTTCCAGCTTCCTTTAAGTATGGTCACATAGCCATGCTCGTAGATACATGCCAGGCCACCTTTAGCACAATGTTTTTTAATGCGCTCATTGTCTTCGCTTAGTGAGAAGAAAGCCACTTTGCATTCGAGCTCTTTATGCATATCGTATACCAGGTCGTCATCAGCGTTCAGGATGGCGTACCCCTTAGGGAATACTGTGTTAGCGGCTACGGCTTTCACTTTGGCGAGTTTCTCAATTGTATCAATGCCACTGAGGCCCATGTGGTCTTCCGCCACATTGGTTACTACGGCTACGTCACAGTTATGGAAGCCAAGACCAGCCCGCAGTATTCCGCCCCGGGCGCATTCCAGCACAGCATAGTCAACTGTCGGGTCGCGCAACACAAATTCCGCAGATACCGGGCCAGTGCAGTCACCCTGCATCATGAGTTGGTTCTGTATGTATACACCGTCGGTTGTGGTGTACCCCACTTTGTAGCCCATTTGTTTAACTATGTGGGCAATAAGCCTTGTAGTGGTTGTCTTACCATTGGTGCCTGATACGGCCACTATTGGTATGCGCGCGCTCGTGCCCGGCGGGTAAAGCATATCTATCACCGGCTCCGCAACATTGCGTGGCAGCCCCTCGGTAGGGTCAAGGTGCATGCGGAAACCAGGCGCGGCATTTACTTCAAGCACGCTGCCCCCGTTTTCAGAAAGCGGGACTGAAAGGTTATCAGCCATTATATCAATGCCACATATATTAAGTCCAATTATCCGCGCTATTCTTTCGCACATGAATATATTGGTAGGGTGCACGTAATCCGTGACATCAGTGGCCGTGCCGCCGGTGCTCAGGTTGGCGGTTGGTTTCAGCCAAAGTTCTTCTTTGTCTTCAAGTACTGTATTGAGCGTGTAGCCGCGCTTGGCGAGTATATCCATTGTAAAGCCATCAACTTTTATTGCCGTCAATACCTTTTCATGGCCATATCCTCTTCGTGAGTCGCTGTTTACTATACTAACGAGTTCCTCTATGGTGTGCAGGCCGTCGCCTGTTACGGCTGCGGGTGTGCGCAGTGCCGCGGCTACAAATTTGTAATTAACCACAAGTACCCTAAAATCGCGCCCGGTAATGAATTTTTCACAAATAACTGCGCGGCCATAAACCTTTGCAGCTTTCAAGCCATTTACAGCGTCTTCCCAGTTGCGGATGTTGGTTGTGGCGCCCTTTCCGTGGTTGCCGTTTACCGGCTTGGTAACAATGGGGTAGCCTATTTTATTAATGCAGTTTTGCAGGTCTTCTTCATCATATATTATTCTTCCTCTTGGCACCGGTATCTCTGAGGCGTCCAGCAGGTTTTTGGTTTCTTCTTTGTCGCAGGCTATTTCAACAGCTATGCTGCTTGTGGTGCTTGCAACGGTTGCCTGCACCCTCCTTTGGTTTACTCCATATCCCAGTTGCACAAGGGAGTGGCTGTTCAGGCGTATGTATGGTATTTTACGCTTGATAGCTTCGTCAACAATAGACCCTGTGCTTGGGCCAAGGCGGTCGTTTTCACGTATTTCCCGTAGGTTTTGTATTTCCGTTTCCAGGTCAACAGCATTACCGTCAACAAGATCCTGTGCTATTTTTACTGATGCCTTTGCTGTGTAGATACCTGCTTTCGCTTCCTGATAACTGAAGACAACATGGTACACCCCGAGGTCTTTGGTGCCGCGGGTACGGCCAAAGCCAGTATCCATGCCGGCAAGGGTTTGCAGCTCAAGGGCAATATGCTCTATTACGTGCCCCATCCAGGTGCCTTCCTGTATCCTGGTGAAAAAACCGCCTGGTGTTCCCTCAGAACAGCGGTGTTCGTATAATGAAGGCATAAGGGTTCTTAGCCGGTCCAGAAAACCGGGTATTGTATCGGTTGGTCTTTGCTCCATATCTTCAAGATCAAGAAGCATTACAATTAGTTTATGTCTTGATGACGACCAGTAATTTGGCCCGCTCATCACTTTGATTTCCTGAATTTTCATACACCGCTTAAATTTGAGTTTAAGGTAGCTATTTTATTGAGTATTGCAAATGTTTGCGTTTAGAAAAAGTGAAATGTCGTTAAATTAGCGGTTCGATATAGATAATTTGCCCGACATTGTAGCTTGAATTACAACCAAAGTACCTTTAAGTAGTTTTTCAAAACTACTTGTGAGTTGATCCTCTGAACGGAGAATTTACACAAATAAAAGCAAGTATCAGAACTATGAAATTTATTGAAAAGGTATTGTTTATCATTGGTTTGCTAGGGCTT
>JACMPD010000199.1 GCA_014377675.1 Taibaiella sp. | reverse complement strand
GTGGTTTGGCGACAACGTAACTTACAAAACCTGGGGTGATGTATGGCTGCGCGAGGGGTTCGCCACATTTGCGGAGCAATTATTCCTGGGTCATTTTTGGAGTGCCGCGGCCGCCAAGCAGCAACGGCAGGGCTACCTGACCAGGGCCTTAGGCAAGCCTTGCGGTATGGTATATGTGAATGACACCACTACATCAGACAGCCTTTTTGACGGAGCTAACGTTTATGCCAAGGGACAAGCTGTAGTAAGAATGCTGCAATACGCCGCCCCCGATGACAGCGCTTTTTTCCGGCTTTTGCGTACCTACCAGGCCACCTACGCGCTCGGGCTTGCCAGCACCGCTGACCTGAAAACCATGGCCGAAACCATATATGGATACAACCTGGATACCTTTTTCAACCAGTGGATATATAGCCGCGGTTACCCTGTATACAACATGAGCTGGCACCAGGCCGGCAGCACCGTGTGGGTAAAGCTGATACAAACACGCTCCTGCAACGCGTACAACAGCCACTTCAGCACACCACTGCAACTACAACTGCGCAGTGCAACCGCCGATACTTTTATAAAAGTGTATAACAGCCTTGACACCCAGACTTATGTTTTTAACTGGATGCCAGCCATGACTAATGTGTACCTGAATACTGACATCTGGACACTTTTAAGACTGAACACACCAGTGATACATGATGTAAAACTTGGCTTTACCCAGCCTGACAAGGAGAAAATAAAGGTGTACCCTAACCCGACAAAAAACTCATGGCAGATAGATGACATGCAGGAGGGACTCGCGCTCAAACTTACTGATGTTACCGGAAGAACCGTGTGGGAAGGCAAAAGCGGCCGTGGCACAACTGTGATACCAGGTCAGCGGCTGGCCACCGGTAACTACTACCTTTCAGTAGATGGCGCTGATGCGGAGTATAAGCTGATTCGGCTGTAGCGCTATAAAGGTTTCACCTGGAACAGGCTAAATTAGAACACCCGCCATTTTGCGATGGCGGGTGTTTAAAAAACGGTGAAATAAAAATTATTTTGCTGAAAGCACCTCAACATCAAATACCAAAACTGAATTAGGCGGTATAGGACCACGGCCACTTGGGCCATACGCTATGCCTGACGGCAGGTAAAGCGTGGCGCGGCTGCCCGGATTGAGCAACTGAACGCCTTCGTCCCAACCCTGTATCACCTGGCCTATGCCCAGCGTAAACTGAAATGGCCTGATGTTATTGAAGTTGTCATCAACATTTGCGTCAAACTTCTTCCCGTCCATAAATTTACCTAAGTAGTTCATGGCAACCATCTGGCCCTTCTTGGCGTTTTCGCCACTGCCCTTTTTGGTTATTACGTAGTAGAGTCCACTTCCAGTTCTTGTTGCCTTTATTTTATTTTTGGCAAAATAGTCTTTCAGTAACTTTTCGTCTTTTGCCTTCTGGTCAGTTTGCGCGAAGCTCGCAAAGGACAGCAGCACAGTACATAAAAAAAACACACTCTTCATTACGTTACTCATTTTTGTTTCAGTTTTTAGGTTAATGATATATTTGTTACTGGGGTTGAAGATATACCGTTTCCGGCATTCCGCATTTAGTTTATAAAAAAATATTGGCGAATCTCCACCGGGTGCTCCGAACTGACATTGATGAAAATAGCCGTGTTGGCGCTGGAAAAATAAAATTCACCAAAATTAAATTTTTATTTAATTTAGCGGTGTTTCAAAAAATTATTCATGCTAACTAAAGCCCCTGTGCGCTACAGGTACGCCTGCCTGGCTGCCTGCGCTTTTTTGCTTTCTGCCTTCTCATCAAAGGCCGGCGAGCATTCCCCCGAAGTATTGTCAGTAAACCACAATACCAGGAATAATACACCATCTTCAATCGTGTTTTCTCCTTCTGCCAACTATCACGCCGCAGATGCGCAGCGTATTTTTGCCAAATACCTTAACCTTGAAGGGACTGGCAGTGAAATGCGGCTGCTGAACGTAACTACAACCAAAAAAGACATTACCACCTACAAATACGAGCAATGGTTTAAGGGCATAAATATAAAGTGCGGCACCTACACCATGGTAGTAAAAAACAATAATGTAACGCTCATAACAGGTAACTTCTACAATACTGATGCCGAAGAATCTGTGACAGCTACACTTACTGAAGCGCAGGCGTTCAGCAAAGCGCTTGACTTTGTGGGCGCCGAAAAATATATGTGGCAGGATGCTGCCGAGGAGCAGTTCATTAAAACGTCATATGGCAAACCCGATACATCTTACCTGCCACACGGAAAAATTACCTGGATAGAAGATTTCTATACCACCGGCAATGAGCCTGACGGGAGGCTGCACCTCGTATACAGCTTTGATATATATGCCCAGAAACCTTTGAGCAGGTCGGTTATATTTGTTGACGCTACTACAGGTAAAGTTTTGCTTTCTGATGCTATTTTAAAACACGCGGCCACTACAGGCGCGTCGCTTTACAGCCGCAGGGTACCTATAAATACAAGTGGAAGCTATATACTATCTGATACAACAAGAGGTAATGGCGTAAGGACTTACAACATGAATAATGGCACCAGCTACGCCTCGGCCACCGATTTTACAAGCACTACCAATAACTGGCCTGTTTCTTCGGCTGACTCAGCAGCCGTTGATGCCCAATGGGCGGCTGAGAAAGTATATGACTACTGGGACAGCGTACAAAACCGCCTGAGCTGGGACAATGCCAATGGCATTTTACAACAATATGTACACTATGATGCGGGCTATGACAACGCCTTTTGGGATGGCAGCAAAATGACTTATGGCGATGGCTCCGGCCTTGCAGCAGGCGGCTTTACGCCACTGGTAAGTCTTGACGTGACGGCGCATGAAATAGGCCATGGCGTGTGCGAAGCGACCGCTAACCTGGTTTACTCCAGGGAATCAGGAGCAATGAACGAGGGCTTCAGCGACTGCTGGGGAGCCACAATTGAATACTGGGCTAACCCGAATGAAACTGACGCAGTAACGAAAAATGAATGGCTTATAGGTGAGGAAATTGGCGGCGGTTCACCATTGCGCAGCATGAGCAACCCTAACTCACAGGGCCAGCCTGACACCTATGGGGGCACCTACTGGTATGGCGTTGCAGGCTGCACGCCATCAGGCGCTAATGACAACTGCGGGGTACACACCAACAGCGGCGTACTTAACTATTGGTACTACCTGGTAACTATTGGCGGCAGCGGCACTAATGATATTGGCCACAGCTATGCGGTTACCGGTATAGGGTGGACGAAAGCCGCGGATATACTATACCAGACTGAACTTTTACTCACCAGCGGGGCTGACTATGCGGCATGCCGTGTAGCCTCGGTTAACGCGGCCACTACTATCTTCGGCACCTGCTCCCCTGAGCTGGAAGCAGTAACCGCCGCATGGTATGCCGTGGGCGTAGGCTTGCCTTACAACCCCTGCATACCGCAGATTGGGTATGTGGATTTAGCAACTGACGTAACCGAATATGCCAGCGCCAACAGCTGCACAGCCAGCCATGTGGCCATGATACCTATAAAAGCCCTCGGCCCGCCTATCAGCGGCGGCACGCCTACCATTACTGCCATTGCTTCCGGAGGCACAGCCATAGCCGGGGTTCACTATTCGCTGCCTGCAACTACATTGTCGTTTGCAGCCGGCGATACCAGCACTATACAATACGTACCGGTTACCATATATGACAACGGCGCGCTGCGGGACAATAAAGACTTCTACCTGTCCTTTAGCATCAATGCCATGGGTACCTCTACTATCATTTCACCGGCCAACGGACAGTGCCATGTCTTCATTAAAAATGACGATTTTGCGCCGGTAGCGGGTGGCATCGAATATCACCAGGTGAATGACTCAAATGCTCTATCTAACCTTACATCAGCATTCTGGGGCAGCAGAAACAAAGCCCGTTCGCAGTACCTGCTTTCCCCCACTGAACTTAACGCCGCAGGCGTGCGCGCTAATGTGCCAATTACCCAACTGGCATTTAAAGTAGCGCAAAAAAATACAACCCAGCCTTACACGGGTTACACACTCAGCATTGGCAACACAGGCATCACCAACCTCAGCTCTAACTTTATTGCTACCAGTCTTACCACTGTATATTCAGCCAATTTCAGTACTTACGTAGGGTGGGATTCTCTTGATTTTACAACTCCATTTACCTGGGATGGCATCAGCTATGTAGCTATACAGGTTTGCTTCTCTAATGCTTCGGCAGCTTCAGGCAATGATAGAGTGGCAGGCGCAACCGGCTCAGCCACCACTACAGCATACAACTACGCCACAACTGGTGTTGGGTGCACACTGTCACATAATGCATCACGCACCAATACAGCCAAACCCATCATGCGGTTAAAGCAGGTGGTGCAACCTTCAAATGTGGAAACTGTAATGTCTGCATCCCGGCTATGGAATGTAGACAACTGGCAGGAAACCTATTTTTACAATAATGCGGACAGCGCAGTAATAATGGGCCTTAAAAACCCAAGCCTAAACCTGGCTTGTGTAAGCGCTACGCTCACTGGCGCAGGGGTTGGCTTTGCGCCATTCTCGTTTACTTCCGGCGTTAACAGGTCACTTAAGGAATTTACAATGACACCGGCAACAAATGCCGCTTCAACTGCTTACGACGCGACGATTTATTTCAAAAACACCGAACTGAACGGGGCAGAACCTACCAGCCTCTACCTCATCAAAACAGATGCGGCAACAGATGCGGGTATTAATTCATCAAACAGTGTGTTTTTAGCGCCTAACATTACCTACGGCACTGACTATACCGCTTTCTCAGGGCATTTTATAGGCTTTTCGCGTTTCTTCCTGGTCGATGGGTATGTTCCTGCATTGTCTGTTACTGCACCCGCTTTAGCCGGTGATAACCTTAAAGCAGAAAACCCCTTCCACAATACTATAAATATAACTTACAGTCTGTTGGCCGACGGCGGCACTACGGTTAAATTAATGGATATGACCGGCAGGATGCTGCATACTGAAAAACTTACGCTCAGTAGGGGCACCCACAAATTGACACTTGATATCTCCGCACAAAACCTTGTCTCCGGCACCTATATATTGCAGGTGGTAACCGCAGAAAATGTATATACAAGGAAACTTATCAGAGAATAAGATTCTTTTGAAATTATTTACCAGCTGCCCCGCATTTGTGGGGCAGTTTTTTTTAAATTGCAGGTTACTACTATTTTTCTTCTCGGAAAGCTCACTAGAGCGCATCAACTGCAAGTCAGAAAAACGCTTGCGTTTTGATGGCAACCAGGAATAAATAATGTAAAAGTAACCGCGCAACAATTAAAAAAAAATGAAATGGGATGATGCAAACCATGAAGATATTACATCACGGTTTGCCGTCTTATGCTGTAAGTCTGTAAGCAGGTAAGCTTAACTGGCAGAGTGTGTTATGGATATGTTTCTTAACTATACGGCTTTGAGATAAAGCGAACGTAGCGCTTAATAATGTTTGCAAATCAACATTCAGCGGGTTTTCAATTATCTTCCTTGCCCTGTCTTTGCTGAAATAAATAACTGCTCTGTTTTGCATGGTTTTTTGGTTTTGATATAGGTATATCAAACACCGTGCCAAGGAGAAAAAAATTTTCTTGAAACTTCATTCCTTGTTTTATAATTTTAACCTTTCAACGATAATTAAACTGAAATGCTTCTTAGTGCGCTCGTGTTGCAAAATTACGGTTGTTAATATTGACCCTGCGAAACTGATTTTCAGTAGTACATATGACTATAAAAGGCCCGAAATGCAGATGGATCTGGTAAAAATGTGGATTTTGCTCCACCAAAAGGAAAACGAAGGTGTGAGAGATGTTATAGCATTCGGTGAGGGATACCTTGCCGGCAAAACCGGATCTGATGTTTACACCAACGGAGGCAAACCACACCAACTATATATCGCTGCATTCAGTATCCAGACCATTGTTCACAAAACGTAAATTTATATAAATCATGTCCCAATTTTCAACAGACAGAGCACCAAAGCCGGTAGGGCTGTACCCACATGCCCGCAAAGTGGGTAATCTATTATTCCTTTCCGGCGTGGGTCCGCGGCAGGCCGGTTCTGATGCTATCCCCGGCCTTACAACCGATAAGCATGGAAATTTTATCGAATTTGACTTTGCCGCTCAATGCCACAGTGTATTTAAGAATGTGCGTACTATACTTGAAGAAAGCGGCAGCAGCTGGGATAAGCTTGTTGATGTTACGGTGTTTCTGGTAGATATGAAAAGAGACTTCCAGACTTATAATAAGATATACGCCGAATATTTCAAAGACAATCAGCCTTGCCGCACCACTATTGGCATTGATGCACTGCCTACCGCAATAGCCATCGAATTAAAATGCATAGCTACTATTGACTAAAAGAAAGTAAATAACAACCTGATAGATGAAGTGGTTTTAAAATATAGGCGAACGAAAAAATATATGGTAATTACTTTGTGTGTACATTTATGATTTCTTATATGTCTTTATGAATTTCAATCGCCGTAATTTTATCAGAACCGCAGGCATACTTTCTGCATTGTCATTGAAAGAAATAGATGTGCTTGCAGCTAAACGCCAAATGGCGGCAAGTGATAAAACTGTGGCTGATGATGATGAAAGCTATTGGAGCAACGTACGACGGTTGTTCCCGCTTACCCGGGAACTCACGTACATGAATAATGGCACATACGGCCCCTCGCCCTACCCCGTTATAGAGGCCACACACGAGGGCATGATGATGGCCGACCAAGACGGAGTATATGGCAACTATGACGGCACACCACCGAAATTGGCGCAATTTGTGGGGGCTAATGCAGATGAGATAGCATTAACCCACAATGTAACCGAAGGAATAAATATAGCCTGCTGTGGCGTACCTCTTAAAAAGGGTGATGAGGTGATACTCACCACCCATGAGCATGTAGGCAATGCCCTCCCGTGGATGAACCGCATAAAGTTACATGGCATTGTCATTCGCAAATTTACACCTGCTGCTACTGCTGAAGAAACGCTCAGCCGCATAGCCGCGCTCATTAACAGGAAGACGCGGGTAATTGCCTGCCCGCACATACCGTGCACGCAGGGGCAAGTATTGCCGGTGAAAGAAATATGCGCCCTGGCCAGGAAACATAATCTCTTTTCCCTAATTGATGGCGCCCACGGGCCGGGCATGATACCGCTTGACCTGCATGATATGGGTTGCGACACTTACGCAGGTTGCTGTCATAAATGGATGCTCGGGCCTAAGGGGACGGGATTTCTATATATCAGGAAGGATTTCCAAAATACGTTGATACCTTACCATGTAGGCGCAGGCAGTGATGATGGCAAGTGGGATATTATGACAGAACCAGTAACTATAAACGAATACGCCGCCAGCGCCCACCGTTACTATGGTGGCACACAAGCCAATGGCCTCTACGCAGGGGTTAACGCGGCGGTTGACTTTCTGCAAGGCATAGGCATGGATAACATACACCGGCGCGTGAAAAGCCTGGGCAAATACACGCAGGATAGCCTGCTTGGTTTTGGCGACAAGATACAGCTACTTACGCCCACCGAGGAACGCAGCAGATGCGCCATAAATGGCTTTATAATTAAAGGCGTGGAAAGCAAAAAGTTCTTCGACCTCTGTATGCAAAACAAGGTGCGCATACGCTGCGTGCCCGAAAATGGCCTTAACTCCCTCCGGGTTTCCACACACATCTACAACAACCGCGAAGACGTAGACAGGCTTATGGAAATGATTAAAAAGAATATTTAGCTGTTACAAAAATATCTTTGAAACCACGTAGCCCGGTTGCTACTGCACACCGGGCTACATTGGCTACTTATAAATTAACACATCATTCCTGCCATCACTGTCGCGGCAGGCACGGTACATGCCCTCGCTGTTGAAAGGCATTTCTATGTTGCCCAGGCTGTCAATAGCAATAAGACCACCTTCGCCCCCTATTGCCACCAATTTTTCCTGTACTACCAGGTGGCAGGCGTCTTTAAGTGACATACCCTTGTAGTCCATAAGGCAGGAAATATCATATGCGACCACCGAACGGAGGAACAACTCCCCTACGCCTGTGCAGGAAATTGCGCAGGTTCGGTTGTTAGCATAGGTGCCTGCGCCTATCACGGGGCTGTCACCTACCCGCCCGAACCTCTTATTAGTAAGCCCGCCTGTGCTTGTAGATGCGGCCAGGTTGCCCTCCCTGTCCTGCGCTACGGCACCTACCGTGCCAAATTTTTTATCGGTATGGTCCAGTTGCACCACATCATCCTTTACCGCCTGCCGCCATTGCTGGTATCGCTGTTCGGTATAGAAATATTCGTCAGTTTCAAATGCCATATTGCGGCTCCTGGCAAAGTCAGCCGCGCCCTGCCCTGCCAGCATCACGTGGCCGCTGTGCTCCATAACCGCCCTTGCTACCGCTACCGGATTGCGCACCCCCTCTATGCCGCATACAGCGCCTGCCTCAAGGTTTTTGCCATTCATAATTGCGGCATCCATTTCATGCCTGCCCGCATTGCTGAAAACAGCCCCCCGGCCGGCATTGAATAAAGGAAAATCTTCAAGCCTGGTCACAGCTGCTTCCACGGCATCGAGGGCTGATCCTCCACCT
>JACMPD010000198.1 GCA_014377675.1 Taibaiella sp. | reverse complement strand
TTAAAAACGAGGGAGAGTGGGAGCATCTTCCGTGATTTGGCTAAAATGAAAAATGCCCCTCGCTTGAAGCTTAAAGGGCATTTATATACAATCTTTGACACATAACTTCAACATCGCGCCTTTGAACTGATGGCAATACAACAACAAGCGTTAGCTGCCTGGTGTATTTTGTTATGTATGTCATTTTTCGTTTTCATCTCAGTAACCAGATAAAAAATACCCTCTGTTTTGCGGAGGGTATAACTGCTTTTATAAAAAACAAGTTGCTACTCACTCCCCTTTGCAGGATTGAGCACAACAACATGGATTTGCAGAATTTCTTTTCACTTCACCAATTTTCGAGCTACTTAGTAAGTATTTCTTATCCTGCCAAATTAATCGACTAATTATTCTGAAGCGCTAAATTCAGCCACTATTTTTTGGACTGAGTAAATGCGTAGAAATCTTATTAGGCCGAGCAAATCAACCGAAATAGAAAAATGCCACTAAAAATATATAGCGGCATTTCTGAACGATTCTCGAAATTGTTTAACCATTGAAAATGTCTTTGTAATCTTCCACAAAGTCTTTAAAAAGAATTTGTTGCCTTTTCATTAATGATTCAAAATCTGAGGTGACTGCAGCAAAATATCCAGCCTTAATATAGCTGTATAACATAGCCATAAAATTAATGGTAGACTCTGGCAAGTTATAGGATTTTAAAGTATTCTTATAATCTTCTTCTGAAGGGTTTATGTTTTTAATTTCTCTACCTAAAACTTCTGTAAATATGCTTGCAGCAGTCATATGGTCTATAGCCTCACTACCTGTTATAGTATAAGTTTTTGATACGTGATTGTCAGTATTGTTCAAAACTTCGACTATGACTGAGGCAACATCTCTCACGTCGACGTACGATGTTTTACCATCTCCTGATGGAAGATAAATTGTGCCACTCTTAACCGCTCCTAAATCATAGTTAATGAAATTCTGAAAAATGAAATTGGGCCTGACAATTGCATACGGTATTCCAGACTTTTTCAACAACTCTTCGGCAAGATAATGAGCACCGTCTTTATTGGCATCGGCACCAAAAACGGTAGCGAGCACTATAAATTCCACTCCTGATGTTTTTGCTTTTTCGAGGAGTGCTGCAAATTCATTATGAAAAGTTGTAGATGCGGAAGGTGAGATAATGAAGGCGACTGTCACATCTTTCAATAAATTGTCGAAGGATTCCGGATCGTCCCAAGTAAATGCTGCTCCCTGAACATCATCTCCAAAGTATTGGGTTACTTTTTCAATAGTCTGTGCGGCCGCTTTAAAACTCTTTTTTTGCTTCTGAAGTTCTTTTGCTACGCTACTTCCAAACGTTCCAGTTGAACCGGTTACTAGTATCATTTTTTCGATGCTTTAAATTGTTTTACAAAGAAACCAGCATTAATTTACTTTTGTAACTTGTTACCATTTGGTAACAAATGAAATAGTGGTAACCTTTAAGTAACTAAAAGATGAAAAATGAAAAATTTGCATTAATAACAGATTGCCCGGTTACTGTAACACTTGAATTTATTGGCGGCAGATGGAAGTCAATCATCCTTTATACACTATCTGCAGGTACGCGAAGATTCGGTGAGCTGTCTGTTCGCATTCCTACAATATCAAGAAAGGTATTAACGCAACAGCTAAGGGAATTGGAAACTCACGGCCTTGTAAAACGGGTGCAATTCAATGAAATCCCTCCAAGGGTCGAGTACTCACTAACTGATTTGGGGTTAAGTCTTAACAAGGTTATGTTTGAAATGGAACGTTGGGGGACAGAAAAAGGCATTAATGCGTTGACAAGTAGGAATTAACCATTCTTCAATTCCCCACGCTCAATTACTTTGTTTACAAATAACTATATGCCGTTACTGCTTCCCATTACCCCGTTTACAAACGAAGGGGTGGTATTATAAACTCTTAGAGTAGGTAGTTCTTTCCGTAAATATGCCAGTCAATAAACTTATTTTTGTTCAAACATTTTATCCAGACGCGTTACAAACTCCCCATCCGTGGCATCCCCAATAAAAACGAGGAGTTGTATGTCATTTAATATATCCAATGTCCTTTAGATGCTCCACTCCTAGTATGGCGTTTGGTTTTCCTTTTGATTGCTGCATAAATGTTTCAACAACCTCATCTAACGTATTAAAGTCTCCTTTTATCTTCAAGAGTGTGGATAGACATTTAAACCTGCCTACTTCTGTAGTACCTGCATAACAATCAGATAACCAACATTGTATTAAACCTTCGTCAGACAAGCGTCTTTTTAACTCAGGCATTATAATGCCTTTAAAAATTTCCGATATATCATTAGTAATACCACTTAGATTGTCTGAAATATTAATTTTCCACCAATAATCAGGACTACCCGGCATAAAGTGTCCAACCCTGGATTGCCACTGACACTCCGTAACCCCCGGCTTATCTGAACCGTTACTGCGATATTCGAATCTTCCTAAAACATTTGCATATATCCCAAAATTGATTGTAAAAAGGGCCACTTCCTGTGTACTATCCCTACTTTTTTGAAAGTTGACAACTCCAAAATTTTTATCTACTTCCAAATAAA
Source organism: Taibaiella sp. (assembly GCA_014377675.1). Lineage (GTDB taxonomy): Bacteria > Bacteroidota > Bacteroidia > Chitinophagales > Chitinophagaceae > Flavipsychrobacter. Next base: position 5,972 of record JACMPD010000198.1, on the reverse strand, counting down.
AATTATTGCCCTTTTTACTAAATCCCAATTGCTTCAAAAAAGGAGCTAATACCTTAATAATATTCTTTAATATGTTCATTTACCAATTTGCAGGTTTTGGTACTAAAATTATTCAAAATAATGATTACAGAGCGGTAACATCAATTGAAGCCTAACGTGCCTACCTTATTTTATAAAGCCATCTATTAAATCCAGATCATCATGAGCATAGGAAGCGCCGATAATTTCAGCAGGTGCGTGTAACAATTCTATATCGCCCTCCAATACAATTAACTCAGCGGGAGGATCACCTTCCTTCCCTATCTTAATGATGTCGCATATATAAGAGTATGTCTTGTTTTTGAAAGTATAGCATTCGTTGTCCGAGGCTATATCGCCCTTCAACACCAGGTCAGGTTTTTGGCTCATGCGTTTGGGCTTTGTCCAACTGGCGTACCGGTATTTATCGTTATCAAGTTTATCAATTCTTACCAGGTACTGTTTTGTCTCCAAAATTATGGCTGGCGCAATGATAGCGGCGAAAAGTTCTTCGTCTGCCGTCGCTACCGTACCATGCTCTGTATCCATTAGTTGCACCAGGTCATAAAGATGTCTTGACTTGCGTTCTGCTTTTTCAGGAGAAAATGGTTTTTCGAATCCTTCGTGCAGCAAAATAGCCTTTTCCAGAAATGTAATTGTCGCGCGTACGCACAGCACTTCAAAGGGAGGCAATGCAAATGGCAGTTCTTCATAAAATGCATCTACAAAAGATATAATATTGCGAATATCTACCGGGTCGTGCATAGATCTGGCGCTAACCTCAATTTTTACAGCGGACTTTAAGTAGGGGTGCGCCTCAAAAAATGAGGAATAGCTTATAATCACTTCTGTCGGATCCCTGGCATAGACAGCAGAAGCAGTAGAAAGTATGTCCGAATTCAATCGCATGGAAACGAGAAAATATTTTGAATATTGTATTTTTACACACCGATCACAATCTATGTGTAACATTGTGATCGGTGTAAAAATAAAAAAATACATTCAAACGCCAAAATAGAAACCCAATCATCAGCCCGCAAATAATAGTAAGTATTTTCATACACCAATCACAATCTATATACTTTTTTGTGATCGTAAAATATATTTTTAATGTGTAAACAAGCAGATAGTAGACCACTGCGCTACCGCTGCTCCTCCCGCTTACCCATATCTACTACTTTCCACTGGTTCCCTACCTGGTAAAGCAGCATATAGTTAGCCGCAGGGTGTTTTAGCGTAAGCTCGTACCAGTGGCCGGGGTCTTTCAGGTCAAGGCGGTACTCATTATTTTCATAGCTGTTGCCGCCACGCATGGCGTACCACCACCAGGTGCCCCATTGGTTCAGGGTTACTTTCAGAGTACTGTCATTCAGTACAGTCACATTAGCGCCATCATCAGGGGTGAGCATGTTGTAGGCCATGGCGTCATATACTTTTGTATTTATTTTTTCAGCGGGCACCAGGCCGTCATGCATCAGCTTCAGCTCACTTTCCTGCTCCGCGCCTATCATAGGTACGCCGTGCATGTTCTGCGGCACATTAAGCAGCACTACAGTTCTGTCAGTTTTGTAAGGGAAAGTGAGCAGCAGGTTACTGATTATTCTTTCTGACTTCATCCAGTACCTGTTCACCTGCAGGGCATACCGGGTGTTGATGAGTATATATGCAATAGCCAGAGCGGCCCTCACGTACCTAAGACGGATATAGGTGAGCAACAAGGCTAACAATATATATATAAATGCACTGGTAAAATAAGTATACCGGTCAAACACAACCAGCGAATAGTCAGGAAACCAAAGCGGCATCAGCAACGCAAGTGTTATACAAACCCAACCGAACAACATAGCGGCCAGTTTTGCCTTCACGCTTAGCTGCCTGAAGCGCACCGCCACAAAGAATATTATAACGGCCAGTGCTCCATAAAAGGCACAGATGCCTTTTGCTGAGTCTAAAAAATCATACACCGTATGGCGCACTGCATCAGAGAAAAAGCGGCCTAAGAAAAGAATATGAAACAACAGCTTTGCAGGCTTATTCCAGCCGAGGGCCGGCATAGCGGGGCCCACATCAGAGCCAATGTGCGCCACCCAGCCACCATATACTACCCTGAATAGTATAATGTGAAAGATAAAAATGACAATTAACGGAAGGAAAATATGCACTAAAGCGGGCAGGAAACCCGTGCTGGGCGGCCCTGAGCTCCAATGGTAAAACAGTGCCAGGGTGAGTACCAGCCAGGGAGTAATGTAAAAAATCTCCAGCGAAAAGGACGATAAGAAATAAACAAATACCGCAGCCACTGCATGGCGGGCAGTGTGTGTCTGCAGATATTGCCAGCTGAGGTTGAGTACAACCAATAGCAGCAGCAGACCTTGTAAAAAGTGGTATGATGACTCCCACACCACAACTTCACTGGCGTGTGGGCTAACGCAGAAAAGCAACGAACCGGCCAAAGCGGTAAACCTTGCCCCGCTTGTATTACTGTTGTGCAGCAAGCGGAAGCCAAGGTTGTAGAGCAGCAAGGCATTAACGGCGTGCAGGGTAACAGACAGCAAATGCCACAGCATGGCATTAGTGCCAAAAAACTGAAAAAGTACCCATGTATTGAACTGTGTAAACTGGTATAGGCTATGCCCGTGATAATGGGTTCGGTTTATGTTATCCCAAAAACCGTAATGCTGAGTCTGCTCCAGCCATCCGGTAAAATCGGCTACGAAGCCAGCCTTCATGGCGGGCAGGTATAAAGCAAAGGTCAGAAGCCACAGACCCGCGAATATTTTCAGGAGGCCATATTTGCCACCGGCGGGCAGTATATTTTTAAGTTGTAAATTCAAGTATCAGACATTGCAAAGCAAATATAAACTAATAAATCAATACACATTAATCACCCTCCGGCAATAGAGGGTCCCATCGGGTTATAGCGCAATAAAAGCGCATTTTATCTCCTTGCAGCTTCCTTGTGAGTGAAGTCAACGCTTTTCCAGGCCTCGCCTATAGGGTACACCACCATACAGTTCTGCTGCGGATGTCTTAAGATTACATCGTAGTAATTCCACCCTTCTGCCAGCTTCAAACTATAGTCCTCATCCTGATAGAAGCCCGCAGCCTGTGTCAAGTGCCAGTTTTGCAGTACACCGGTGCCTAATGGCACCCTTACAGTGCTGTCATTAAGGGCATAGGGTATATCATTAATATTTTTTGCGGGAGGCATGGCTAATGTTATCATAGTAATGGCACCCACATGCGATATACCCAGCGGCGATTGATCACTGCTTTTCAGCAACGTACCGCTTAAAATGATGGCTGCAAAACTGAAATATATAATAAGCCCCGTTACATCAACCAGCGTAGCTACAAATGGTGCTGACGATGTGGCAGGGTCTATCTTTAACCGTTTGAGTATCATAGGTATCATGGAGCCGCTGAGGGTACCCCACAATACTATACCTATTAAAGAAAGAGACACTGTAAGCCCGGTGAGATACCAGTACTCCCCGGTTCCCTTCATGCCATAGTTGGCCCAGCCGAGTTTCTGCCAGATAGAAATACGTACAAACCCTATAATACCGAGTATGAGCCCCAGCGTTAACCCGGAAAGAATTTCACGCCGCATTACATACAGCCATTTCTTAGGTGTAAGCTCGTTGAGCGCCATGGCACGGATGATGAGCGTAGCCGCCTGCGAGCCACTGTTACCTCCGCTTGAAATGATAAGCGGCACGAAAAGAGACAGCACAAGGGCAGCATCAAGCTCGTTTTGAAAGAAACCCATGGCCGTGGCCGTAAGCATTTCACTCAGAAAAAGGATGATTAACCACACGGCACGCTTGCGGATAAGGGTAAAAAACGGTGTTTTTACATAAGGAAGATCCAGCGACTCCAGGCCGCCGAACTGTTGTATTTCCTTAGTGTCCTTTTCTTCAGCTTCGTCTATTACATCATCAATCGTCACCACACCCATTACCACATTGTTGCTGTTAGTAACGGGTATGGCCACACGGTCATATTCTTTAAATTTCTGTATGGCATTATCAATGCTGTCCTGTATGTCCAGCTTCACATAAAAACCATCCATTATATCAGAAATGGTTTTTGCATGCTCATTCAATACCAGCCTTCGGATAGGGATGTCATCCACCAGTTTACCATCATTATCTACTACAAATATTACATTGGCCGCAGGTGTATCAGTATAAAAGCGCCTGAGGTGTTCGGTTGCCTGGCCTATAGTCCACTCTTTACGCACAGTAGTAAAGTTGGTGTTGATCAGCCTGGCTACGCTTTTTTCGGGATACCCGAGCAGGTCATAAGTAGCCAGCCTGTTCTTGTCATTGAGCAGATTGAGATATTCAGTAATCTCCACGCCATCAAGTATATCAAAAAACGTTACTCTGTCATTAGATTCCAGATTGTTGAGTATGTTGGCTATTTGCTGCTTAGGCATGTCTTCAACCACACTTCTTTGCGAAACGTGATCAAGATGTGGAAATAATTTTATCTGTATTTCTTCAGTTAATTCAAGAAAAGTATGTACTGCATAGTCCCTTGGCAGTGACTCCAGTAGTTTTGCTACTTCAGTCGCATAGTCTTCATCCTTGCTGTGGTGCAGCAATTCGCTGAGGTCGCCCTCCAGAATTTTCTCTCTCAGATCCTGCACCAGCATTATCAGCGTTCATTTTATGAAATTTAAAAATAGTTGAAATCTTCAATACTAGGTTTTGGCTCAGCTACCGGATATTAAAGAATACGCGAAATTACCGCAATTTCTTCAGGTTGGAAATTTTATTTAGGTTAAATTGTTGCTCTAGCGGTGGCGGGATCAGTGCACAGGTTTTACTTAAAGTAAACTGATCTCAGCATAGGTAAGCCCGGTAAGCTTTGCTATATCGTCAACATTCATGCCCATCAATTTACATTTTGCGGCCATCTCTTTTTGCACCTCGCGGGCCCGCTCCGCCGCATAGTGTTCCTTATCGGCAATCGCCTCCCTGCGCCCCTCTTCTATCCCTTTTCTGATTCCTTCATTTCTTGCTGACTCTACTACATTATAATTATCGCGGAATATTTTCAAACTACCCTCGTAAGCGTTCAGCTGGTCGCGGTTGAAGTTGCCTATTTCGGCACGCTTCACCACATCGCTGAATACAACGTCGTTCCTGAATAGCTCCGGCAGGTGGTGGAACTCTTCCAGGTTATTGATGAAGTACAGCCATTTATCCAATCTGGTGGTAAGGTGGTCAATATCTTTGCTGAAATTGGGCATTTCCAGATACACATAGGTAAGCTTATCATAAAATACCCTGCATTCCTCATCTTTCAGCTTAATGCGGTGCACAACCTTCGGCCTTTCGGCATCATTGCTGCGATAATCATTGAAGGTAAAACCAAGTATTCCCACGCAAAAAACGGCCTTCAGGTTAAAGTTCCACTGCCCTTTTTCGGCCTGTTCCCTGATGGGGAAGGTGGAGTAAAAGACAGTGCGCTCCCTGAAATAATCCTGCCGGGCTTTCTGCAACTCCACAATATATTGTTCGCCTTTCTCATTTTCACAGTAAATATCATATATTTATTTGCGGTCTACAGCAATATCTCCTATACGCTCCGTATTCTTAAATGTGAGGTCAACTATACGCGAACCGGTATCGTCAATCAACAATGAATTGAGAAAGTCAATCAGCGCCGGCTTGGCAGCATCCTCACCAAACAGCTTTTTGAAGCCATAGTCAGTAAACGGATTGATGTATTTAGCCGGTTCGCCCATGGTGCAAAAGTAAGGTTTTTAGAAATGTGAATAAAAACATGGCCTGCTTTCCTAACAATTATAACGCAACGTAACAATCTGTAGTCGCTAGTATATAATTTAGTAATAACTTTGCAAAATTCCTTTCTTTACATCAAAAAAAGCAAACTAAAATGTCCATTCAGACCGGTACGCCTGCACCCAACTTTTCGCT